>NZ_AP028967.1:1358333-1670416 GCF_036323535.1 Geobacter sp. 60473 | reverse complement strand
CGTTCGGGCGGCCGATCTCAAGATCACCGAGATGGCGGTAACCACAAAGATCTCCCGCAACAACCCCATCGATGCGGTACGTCGAATCTCGCACCGGTCGGTGAAAGCCCTCTACTGCTTTACCCGTATCGTCAACCCCGGCGCCCAGGAAACGGTCATTCGCCACGTCTGGTACAAGGACGGCACAATGGCCGGCGAACAGGAGCTTGCGGTCAAGGGCGAGAAATGGCGTACCTGGAGCAAAAAGCCCGTTGACGCCGAATCGGTTGGCTCCTGGCGCGTCGAGGCGGTGGATTCGGCCGGGAAGGTCCTCAAGGCGGTGGAATTCAAGGTGCACTGATGGGGAGACCGTGTCTCCCCTTTTTTCTGTCCCCATAGCCAAGGCCTGAATCTTGCTTGTCTGGTGGTGAGGGCCCTGCCCTCCAGTGGCTCCCACGGTTCACGTTCGGTACAGAGTGACGGAATGCCTCCATGTTGTCCCGAAAGATACTTGTCATAGCCCTGATACTTTTCGGTTCGCTGACGGTTTTTGCCGGTGATTCACCGTATGCACCGCCGGCGGGCGGAGAAGCCATCGGGCGGTTGATGGAAAGGGCTATGCATGACGGTCTGGTAGCGGGCGGGATCGTGCTCGTGGGGAACCGTCACGGCACGATCTACGAGCACGTCTTCGGCAAGCAGTCCTCCCTGCCCGATTCCCCGCCGGTCACATCTTCCACCATCTTCGACATTGCTTCCCTCACCAAGGTCATCGCAACGACCCCTGCAGTCATGAGGCTGGCGGAGGATGGCCGACTCTCACTGGTCGATCCCCTGGTACGCTGGTTCCCCGAATTTGCGGGCCACGGCAAGGACGATGTCCTTGTGGTGCATCTGCTGACCCACACCTCCGGCCTCGACGATTTCTCCCTGTCTTCTGCAGATCCCCTGCAAAGCGCCATCAGCGGGGTGGCCGCCCAGAAGTTGAAAGGCGAGCCGGGCAACCGGTTCAGGTATGCCGATATCAACTTCATCCTGCTGGGCGAGCTGGTTCGGCGCGTTACCGGCAGTACTCTTGACCGCTATGCGGCGGATGCCTTTCTCCGCCCCCTGGGCATGAAGGACACAGCATTCCTGCCCGGCCCCGCAATTGTTGAGCGGTGCGCCGCCACCCTGGACGGCTCGGGGGGGCCCCACTTCGGCACGGTGCAGGACCCCCTGGCACGTCTCCTGGGAGGCGTTGCCGGACATGCGGGCCTCTTTGGTACGGCGAGCGACTTGGCACTCTTCTGCCGGATGATCCTCGGCGAAGGTGAGCTCAACGGCCGGCGCGTTCTGGAGGAGCGAACGGTGCGCCAGATGACGGCCCCCTATTTTTCCCGCGGGGGCAAGGTGGCGCGGGGGCTCGGCTGGGACATGGCATCCCCGTTTTCATCGCCCCGGGGAGAAGGGTTTTCCGAGGAATCGTTCGGCCACACCGGCTACTCGGGCGGATCGATCTGGATCGATCCGCGGACGGATACTTACGTGATCTTTCTCTCGGTCCGTCTTGATCATCGCCATACCAAGGCCTTCAGCCAGCTGCGGAGCGATCTGTCGACACTGGCCTTCCGGATGCTCTTTCCGGACCTTCGTGAGCTGGTGGAAACGGCATCCTACGGGGCTGTTACGACCCGGTAAATAGCTTGACACCCTCAGGTCAGTATGGTAGCGTTTCCGCGATTGTTCGCGGGTTAACCGCACTTTCCCCCATCCATCCGGGGCCCCTTTTCCGACGCTCCCCCTGAAGGAGGATTCATGGGCAACAGGCTGCTCCTTGCCGACGACAGCATCACCATTCAGAAGGTCGTGGGAATTATCTTCGCCAACGAAGATTTTGAACTGACCGTTGTCGACAACGGTGACGCCGCGCTGGAAAAAGCCCGTGAAACCAGACCCGATGTGATGCTCATCGATGCCCTCATGCCCGGCTCCAATGGCTACGAGGTGTGTGCCGCCGTCCGGCAAGACCCCGCCCTGAAGAACACGCCTCTCCTGCTCATGACCGGCGCCTTTGAACCCTTTGACGAAGAGCGGGCCCGGCAGTGCGGCGCGGATGACTTTATCTCAAAACCCTTTGAATCCCAGCAGCTTGTCGATAAGGTTAAAGAACTTCTGGCACTGGGAAGCTCACGCGCGGTAACGGGTGCAGGCGCTGCACCGGGTTTTGCCGCAGAAATTCCTCCCGCCGTTTTCGAGGTGGAGCCGGAGACGTTCGTTTCGCCCCCCGAGCCGCCAGCCGTCTTCGAGACGGCTTCATCCGAGCCGTTTCCGATGTTCGAGTCGGAGCCCCTGGCTGCGCCTGCTGGCGAGGCTGTGGCGCAGCCAGTGACGTTCGAAGCCGAAGGGACCGCTCCTGCCGATGATCTGTGGGGAGCCTTCGAGCTTGAGGAGGAGGTTGCCGGCGAGGTTGAAGTCGGTGAGATGGTGCCCGGAGACGAGGCAATGGGAGAGGTGTTCGATGCCGCGGCCTTTGCTGCAGCGCCCACCGTCTCCGCCGATTCAGAAACGTTCGGTGTGCCTGCTGAAGAATTCACCTTCACCGAAGAACCCGCGTTCGGCGCAGTTGAAGAAACGATGAGCTTCGGCGCGGTGGCCGAACCCGAGTCCTTTGCCTTTGAGCTCGAGCCGACGGCCGGTGCCCCGGCTGCGGAGGCCTTTGCAGCGGAACCGGCGGCCGGCTTTGAGTTCGGCGGCGCTGTCGTGCCGGAGCAGTTTGTCGTGGAACAGCAGTTCGCCCCTGAGGAAGAATATGTTCCCGCCGCCCCTCCGGCTCCTTCCACGTCGGCGGTGCCGGCTGTCGAGCCGGTTGCCCCGGGCCCGGGGACCATCACCCTCACCGAAGAACAACTGGCCTCCGCCATTTCACGAATCTCCCGCGAAGTAATCGAGCGGATCGCTTGGGAAGTGGTGCCCGAACTGGCGGAGACGATCATCAAGGAAGAGATCCGCAAGATCAAGGAAGGACTCTAGGTCACACTTCAGGGCCGGCCCACGGGACCGGTTCACACCGCTGAAACTGAAATGGGGATGCTTCATCCCCATTTTTATTTTGAAAAGAGAAGAGGTTAATCGAATGGCAGAAAAAGAACTGGCAAAGGTTTACGAGCCCACGGCCGTTGAACGGAAATGGTATGAAACCTGGGAGCAGGAAGGCTATTTCAGGGCAGCCCCGGACAGCGGCAAGCCACCCTACAGCATCGTCATCCCGCCGCCCAACGTCACCGGCGCCCTTCATATGGGGCACGCCCTGAACAATACGCTCCAGGACATCCTCTGCCGCTGGAAGCGGATGAACGGCTACGAGGTCCTCTGGATGCCCGGCACCGACCATGCGGGCATTGCGACCCAGAACGTGGTGGAACGCCAGCTGGCAGGCGAGGGGACGAGCCGCCACGAGTTGGGGCGCGAGGCTTTCATCGAACGTGTCTGGAAATGGAAGGCCGAGTCCGGCGGCCAGATCATCGGCCAGCTCAAACGGCTCGGCGCATCCTGTGACTGGGGGCGCGAGCGCTTCACCATGGACGAAGGGCTTTCCCGCGCCGTGCGCGAGGTCTTTGTCCGTCTTTACGAGGAAGGGTTGATCTACCGGGACAACCGTCTCATCAACTGGTGTCCCCGCTGTCACACGGCCCTGTCCGACATCGAGGTGGAGCACGAGGACAAGGCGGGAAATCTCTGGCACATCCGCTATCCCGTGGTTGGCGAGCCCGGCCGCTTCGTGGTGGTGGCCACGACCCGTCCCGAAACCATGCTCGGCGATACCGCCGTGGCGGTTCACCCCGAGGATGAGCGCTATGCCGACCTCGTCGGCAAAAAGGTGCTGCTCCCCCTCGTGAACCGGGAAATACCGGTGGTGGTCGACGAGTACGTGGATCGGGAGTTCGGTACTGGTGTGGTAAAGATCACCCCTGCCCACGATTTCAACGATTTCGAGGTGGGGCGCCGTCACAATCTGGACCTGCTCAACGTCTTCGACGAATCGGCCGTGGTTAATGCCGCCGGGCACCAGTACGAGGGGATGGAGCGTTTCGCCGCCAGAAAGAGGGTGGTGGAAGACCTGGAAGCGCTGGGGCTTCTGGAGAAGATTGACGATCACGCCCACGCGGTGGGGGGCTGCTATCGCTGTAAGACGGTGGTGGAGCCGTACCTGTCCCTCCAGTGGTACGTGAAGGTCGGCCCCCTGGCCGAACGGGCCCTGGCCGCCGTGAAGGACGGGCGGACCCGGATCGTTCCCCAGCAGTGGGAAAACACCTATTACGACTGGATGGAGAATATCAAGGACTGGTGCATCTCGCGCCAGATCTGGTGGGGACACCGGATTCCGGCCTGGTATTGCGACCACTGCGGCGAAACCACGGTGGCTAAAATCGATCCGACAGTCTGCGCCGCGTGCGGCAGCGACGAGATCCGTCAGGAAACCGACGTGCTCGACACCTGGTTCTCCTCTGCCCTGTGGCCCTTTTCGACCATGGGCTGGCCGGACCGGACACCGGAGCTTGCGGCGTTCTATCCCACCTCGTGTCTGGTGACGGGTTTCGACATCCTTTTCTTCTGGGTGGCGCGGATGATGATGATGGGGCTTCACTTCATGGACGAGGTGCCCTTCAGCGACGTATACATCCATGCCCTGGTGCGCGATGCCCAGGGCCAGAAGATGAGCAAGTCCAAGGGAAATGTCATTGATCCCCTGGTGGTCATCGACCAGTACGGCACCGACGCCTTCCGGTTCACCCTGGCGGCCTTTGCCGCCCAGGGGCGCGACATCAAGCTGGCCGAGGAGCGGATTGCCGGCTACCGGAATTTCGTGAACAAGATCTGGAACGCCTCCCGGTTCGCTCTCATGAACCTGGAGGGATTCGAGCCCGATACGGTGGACCCGGCAACACTCGACCTGTCCAATGCGGATCGCTGGATCCTGCACCGGCTCAACGCGGCCGCCGCTGAAACCGCCGAGGCGCTGGAGGCATACCGCTTCAACGATGCGGCAGGGACCCTCTACCGGTTCACCTGGAGCGAATTCTGCGACTGGTACATTGAGCTGGCAAAGGACGATCTCTACCGGGGCGACGATGCACGCAAGGACACGGCGCGGTATGTCCTCTGGCTCGTGCTCGAAAACCTCCTGCGGCTGCTGCATCCCTTCATGCCTTTCATTACCGAAGAGATATGGCAAACGCTGCCGGGCGCGCGTCCCGCGCCGAGCATCATGGTGGCCGGCTATCCGCGTCCCGTGCCTGAGCGTGATTTCCCCGACGGTGCGGCCGAGATGGAACTGGTCATGGAAGTGATCCGCGGCATCCGGAATATTCGGGGCGAGATGGATGTGGCTCCGTCACGGGAGATAGCTGCTATCCTTTCCTGCGGTTCCGCCGAGAGCCTGCACCTGCTCAAGCGTAACGAGGTCTACGTCATGAGTCTCGCTCGCCTCTCAGACCTGGCCATCGGGCAGGAGCTTGAACGGCCCGCCGACGCTGCGATTCAGGTGGCAGGAGACGTGGAGATCGCGGTTCCCCTCAAAGGACTCGTCAATGTTGAGGAGGAGGAGAAACGTCTCCTGAAGGAGATTGGCAAGCTCGACAAGGAGATCGAGATGTTCGGCCGCAAGCTTGAGAATCCCTCCTTTGTGGAGCGGGCTCCGGCGGACGTGGTGGCCAAGGAGCGGGAAAAGCTGGCCGAGGTGACGCAGAAGAAGGATGTTCTCTTGGCCAGCCTCGAAAAAATACGAAAACTGGCCTGATTTTCCGCTATAACGCCGCCGGGTCCGCAGATGACCGGCGGCGTTTTTCATGAGGCGCCTTTTCACCGCATGTGGCAGTTGCCGGCGCGGGTCAAGATGGTGACATGCGTTGTCAATAATTTCGTGGAGGTCGCGGTACCGGTTACCCAATGGCCGTTGCAAACATGTCGATGTCACGGATTATTTGTTTCTTTCTTTGTCGTCTGTCTGTTTTTGGATGGAATTTTGCATTTATATAAGCTTTTATGGTTGCGGCCCCGTGCGCATGACCGACAGAACAAAGTCAGGATAATCTTCCGGGTCCCATGGCGAATCTCAAGCGATATAACGATGGCCTGTTCAAGCTTGACCTCTGGATCAGGCGACTGCTGACCATTGGTGAGTCGGGCGCGCTCTACACGGCCCTCTGCGATGGTGTCTGCGATATCGTCGGAGCCGGGACCGCTGTGTTTACCACCATCGACATCCAGGCCGGCACCCTGACCTACATGGCCGCGTCCGGGGGCTGGAATGCCATGGTGAAAGGGCTGGCGGTCCCCATGAAGAGCGGGAATCTGTGTGCATCGGTGGCCGCCTGCGGTACTCCCCTGCGGATCGACCGGATATCCTCCCGCGCTGACTCCTGCGAACTCCTGCAGGTGATGGACATGGATGCGGCGCTGCTGGTCCCCGTCCTTGAGGAAGGGAGAGTGACGGCCTGTCTGTCCGCGTTCCGGGTAGGCAATCCCTTTGATCAGATCGACGAGCAGCTTCTGCAGCAGTATGCCCACACCGCAGCCATGGTACTGCGCACCGTTCATCTCATGGTCGACCTGCGGCGCCATGCCGCCATGCTCGAAGAGGAGAACGATGAGCGGACCAGGGCCGAGCAGAAGCTGGCCGAGACCAACGTCTTCCTCAATTCCGTGGTTGACGGTGTGGCCGAGCCCATGGTGGTGGTCGGGCTCGATCGCCGTGTCATCATGACGAACCGGGCGGCTCGCGACTTTTTCCAGATAGCCGAGGCCGGCAGTGACGAGGCCTGCCATCGGCTCATTCACCATCGCGATACCCCCTGCGTCAGAGACGAGGGGATGCGGTGCCCCCTGCTCGATGTGCGGACGGCGAAGCGTCCGGTCATCGCAACCCAGGAGCATCGGGACCGGAGCGGGGACAAGCGCGTGGTGGAGGTCATGACGTCCCCGCTGCTCGGCAGCGATGGCACAGCCATCGGTATCATCGAGGCGTTCCGGGATATCACGGATCGTCGCCAGGCCGAGGAAACCATCCGGCAGATGGCGTACTACGACTCACTCACCGGGCTGCCCAACCGCAGGCTCTTCAACGACCGGCTCCGCCAGTCCCTTGCCCTTGCCCAGCGGAGCAAGCGTCTTCTGGCAGTGCTGTTTCTCGACCTGGACCGGTTCAAGCTGATCAACGATACCCTCGGGCATGCGGTGGGAGACAAGCTTCTCATGCAGGTGGCCAAGCGCCTCAAGGGGGTTTGCCGCCGCGACGGCGACACCGTGGCCCGGCAGGGCGGCGACGAATTCATCATCAATCTGTCGGTCATTTCCGATGTGAAAGATGCCCTGAAAGTGGCCCAGAAGATCATAGACAGCCTGCGGACCCCCTTCGTGATCGATGGACACGAGTTGTTCATCACCACGAGCATCGGTATCAGCGTGTTTCCCTATGACGGCCGCACGAGCGACGCTTTGGTGAAGAACGCCGATTTTGCCATGTACCGGGCCAAGGAGCAGGGGCGGAACAACTGCCAGCTCTACACCCCCGAGATGAACAGCAAGGCATTCGAGCGGCTTTCCCTTGAAAACGATCTGCGCAAGGGGCTTGAGCGGGAAGAGCTGGTTCTCTACTATCAACCCAAGGTCAACGTTGACGACGGGCAAATCTCCTGCATGGAGGCCCTGGTCCGCTGGCAGCACCCCACCCTGGGGCTCGTGCCGCCGGCGCGCTTCATTCCCCTGGCGGAAGAAACGGGGCTCATCGTTCCTCTGGGCGAATGGGTGCTGAGGACCGCGTGCCGTCAGAACCGGGAATGGCAGAAGGCCGGCTACCCACCCATGCAGGTGGCGGTCAACATTTCTCCCCGCCAGCTCCAACAGGGGAATCTGGTGGATGTGGTGGAGCGGGCACTCTCCGATTCGGGGCTCGCCCCCCGGTGGCTCGTGCTGGAAGTGACGGAGAGCATCATGATGGACGGCACCGAAAGCACTTTGGCCACCTTCCGCGTGCTGGAGCGAATGGGAATCCATATCGCCATTGATGATTTCGGTACTGGATATTCATCCCTGCACTATCTGAAAAAGTTTCCGATCCATGCCCTGAAGATCGACCGTTCGTTCATTCGCGACATCACAACGAACCCTGACGACGAGGCAATTACCAGCGCGGTGATCACCATGGCAAAGGGGCTCAATCTGAAAGTGGTTGCCGAAGGTGTTGAAACCGTGGAGCAACTTGAAGTGCTGCGGGCGCTGCAGTGCACCCACATGCAGGGACATCTCTTCAGCCGCCCCGCGCCGGCGGAGCAGTTCGCGCCGGTCTTCGGCCGGGCTGCGGGCGCCTACCTCGGTTTTGGAACCTGGTGTTGACGGGGCCGGGCGGGAACAGGGCGACAAGGCCCAGGCGGGCTGTGTTACCGGTTAATCTATGACCTTACCAATTGTGTTCTATATCTTTTCCTTTGTCCTCGGGGCAGTGGTCGGCTCATTCCTGAACGTCTGCATCTATCGGCTGCCAACGGGCGAGTCGGTGGTGTTCCCCCCTTCCCGCTGTACCTCCTGCGGGACGCGGATTCGTCCCTGGGACAACATCCCGCTTCTGAGCTGGCTCATCCTGCGCGGATCATGCCGCGCCTGCGGTGCGAAGATATCGGCCCGCTATCCCCTGGTGGAACTCATCAACGGCCTGCTCTGCCTTGCCCTGTTCCTCAAGTTCGGGCCGACCCTGACCTTTGCGGCCCTCTTCGTATTCTGCTCCGCCCTGGTGGCGATCACCTTCATCGACCTCGACCATCAGATCATCCCCGATGTCATCAGCCTGCCCGGAATCGTCCTCGGCTTTGCCCTGTCATTTGTCCTTCCCTGGCTCGGCTGGCTCAACTCCCTCATCGGCATCGTGGCGGGGGGCGGGAGCCTCTTGCTGGTGGCCTGGCTCTACGAGCGGCTGACGGGCAAGGAGGGAATGGGCGGCGGAGACATCAAGCTCCTTGCCATGATGGGGGCCTTTCTCGGCTGGCGGGCAGTGCCGTTCATCATTTTTGCCAGTTCTCTGGTGGGCTCGGTCATCGGACTCACCGTCATGATGCTCCAGAAAAAAGACAGCAAGCTTGCCATTCCGTTCGGCCCGTTTCTGGCGCTGGGGGCACTTCTCTACATCTTTTTCGGCAAGGCGATCATTCTCTGGTACCTGAGCATCGGCGCCCGGTAGCGAGGTGCACCCGTGAGGCGTCTGCGCTTCAGTCTCAGCTTTCTGATCCTCTCTTCCCTTACGTTCCTCCTGGTTCTCACCTGGCTCCTCCTGAGCCTGATCTCCTTCAAGACCGCCGAAAGCGACCTTCTCCGCCAGAAAAGCGACAAGGCACGCATCCTGCTCGCTTCCTTTACGGCGCTGGTTCCACCGTCGCTGGACGGAATCGGTCCTTCGGCGGCCGGCGCGCTTGCCCGCCAGTTGGCGGGTGAGCCGGAATTCACGGCCCTGACCGTTGTGCGGGGTGATGGAACGCCGGTGTTCGACCTGGGGAGCGGCTCACCCGTTGACGAACGCCTGGCGGCCTGTCTTCGCGAGGGCGCCGAATCGGCCTGGTTCCCTGCGGGGGAAGGCGTCCTCATCCGCTATGCCCCGATCGTCAGTGACGGGGCGACCGTTGGCGCGGCCAGGCTCATCCTTTCCCTGGCAGGGGAGCGGCAGATGCTCGCCCATTCGCGTCACCTGTTCCTCGCCTATTTCGCCCTCGATTTCCTTCTCCTCCTGGCAGTGGGGTCACTGCTGCTTTCCCGCTTTATCATCATTCCCATGCGCAAGCTCCTGGCCGCAACAGAGCGGATCGGAGCCGGCGACTATCACCATAAGGCCGCGGTGCCGGGGAGCCGTGAGATAGCCGAACTGGCCGATTCATTCAACCAGATGGTAGACGCCCTGCGGGTGAAGGATGAAGAAGCGGTGCGCCACGTGGCCTCGCTGGAGCGGGCCAATCGTGAACTCAAGGAGGCCCGCGAAGAAACCCTCAGATCCGAAAAAATGGCGTCGGTGGGAATGCTGGCCGCTGGGACGGCCCACGAGATCGGCACCCCGCTGGCAGCCATCATGGGGTATGTATCACTCTTGCGGGATGATGAATCCCTTGATCCGGAAAGGGCCGACTATCTCCGTCGGATCCAACACGAGGCCGAGCGGATCGACAGGATCGTGCATGACCTGCTCGATTATGCCCGCCCCGTGCCCCTTGCCGCCGAAGAGGTTGACGTGGCCGGCCTGGCGGCTGAAACTGTGGAGATGGTAAGTCGGCAGGGTGCCCTCAAACGGGTCCAGGTGCATATCGGGACAGGCGAGGGGAGTGTTGTGGCCGTGACCGATCCGCATCAGCTCCAGCAGGTTCTGATCAATCTGCTGATCAATGCCCGTGATGCCATGCCCGACGGTGGACGCCTGGATGTCGCCGTATCGACCGGAGCGTTCATGCCGCCGGCAGGGCTTCCAGACAGCGGTCGCTGGTCTGTTATGGCCGGCCGGCGCAAGGATGACTTCGGCGGCGTCTTCCGTACGCCGTTTGTCGGGGACGGGAGCGAGGTGCCGTGTATCCGGATTGCCGTGACCGACACTGGATCAGGGATTGCGCCCGAGCACCTGGCGAGAATCTTCGATCCCTTTTTCACCACCAAGGAGCCGGGCAAGGGGACCGGGCTGGGGCTATCCATCTCGGCCAGGATAGTTGATTCTCTTGGCGGGAGAATGACGGTTGAAAGCGCGGTGGGCGAAGGATCGCGGTTCGAGATATGGCTTCCAGTCTCGAAATGAAATGAAATACAATGGGTTATGGGCGAGGGGTATGAGATGAAAAAGCGGATACTGGTCGTCGACGACGAAGAAAACATGCGGCACATGCTGTGCGCCATGCTCCGCAAGCAGGGCTACGAGGCGGTGGAGGCCGCCGATGGTGAAGCGGCCCTGGCCCAGGCATCCGCTGCTGCCTACGACTTTATCCTCTGTGACATCCGGATGCCGATCATGGATGGTGTCGGGTTTCTGCGGGCTTTTCAGAAGGCCGAACTCCCCGGCACCGTTATCATGATGTCCGCCTATGGTACCGTGGATGCCGCCATCGCCTGCATGAAGGAAGGGGCCTACGATTACGTTTCGAAACCGTTTAAAAACGACGAGATCCTGCTGGTCCTCAGGAAGGCGGAGGAGCGCGAGCGACTTAAAAATGAAAACCGGCGGTTGCGGGAAGTGGTGGGGCGAGAGTATGCGTTCGGCAGCATTGTGAGCCGTAACCCGCGGATGCGCGAGATCTTCGACCTTATCCGCAAGGTGTGCGACGTTCGGACCACCGTTCTCATCCTCGGCGAGTCGGGAACAGGCAAGGAACTGGTGGCCCGGGCCATCCACCATAACGGCAACCGTAGCGACGGACCCTTTGTGGCGGTCAATTGCGGCGCAATTCCCGAAAGCCTTCTGGAGTCGGAGCTGTTCGGTCACGTTCGCGGCGCCTTTACCGATGCCTCGTCGGATCGCGCCGGACTTTTCGAGGAGGCCAACGGCGGGACGCTTTTTCTCGACGAGATCGGTGAAATGCCCCCGGCGCTCCAGGTGAAGCTTCTGCGCGTACTGCAAGAGGGTGAGGTCCGGCGGGTGGGCGGATCCAAAGCCCAGCGCGTCGATGTCCGGATCATTTCCGCCACCTCTCGGGATCTGGCCCGGGATGCCGCGGAGGGGCGTTTTCGCGAGGACCTTTTTTTCCGCCTCAATGTGTTCGCCATTACCCTGCCTCCCCTGAGGGAGCGGTTGGAAGACGTCCCTCTACTCGTGAACCACTTCCTGCACAAGTACGGTGAGTCTTTCGGCCGGTCCGGAATGGTCGTGTCGCCGGAGGCCATGAAGCTGCTTGCTGCCTATGGCTGGCCCGGCAATGTGCGAGAACTTGAAAACTGCATTGAGCGCGCGTTCATTCTCAGCGACGGAGAAATCCTCGATGCCGGAAGCCTGCCCGATGTTGTGCGGGGAGACTCGGCCGCATCGGCGGCGGGGTTCCACCTGCCCGAGGATACCCTTTCCATCAAGCGGGCCGAAGAGTGCCTTGAGCGGGAATTCATCCGCAGAGCCCTGGCCAAAACCGGCGGGAACAGGACCCATGCCGCGCGTTTGCTGGAAATCAGCCATCGGGCGTTGCTCTACAAGCTCAAGGAATTCGGTATCGATTGAAGTAATAATTATTAATAAAATATTGTAAATGTAAAAGGGCTGTGCAATTATTGCGGAGCCCTTTTATCGTCACAGGGAGGTGACCGGGATGAGCGGGATGATGACCTGCACCATTCTGTCCCCAGGGAAGGGGGGCAGGGGGGCGGGAGGTTTTACGCTGCTCGAACTGCTCGTGGTGGTGGCGATCATTTGTGTCCTGAGCGTCATTGCCGTGCCTGCGTTCAACAGTCTGTACGCCGACTACTGCCTCAAGGCCGCGGTATGGGAACTCAAGGATCTGTTCAAGGATGCCAAACTGCTGAGCATCCAGGACAAGGAGTGCGCCATTGCGTTTGATTCCGCCAACGGGCGGGCGGCCCTGTATTCCGGTAAAGGGGCTGATGGCAAGTGGGAAACCGGAGATGAGCAGTTTGTCAGGGAACTCCGCCTCTCCAGCAAAGGAGGCGGCCTCAGCTTCGGTTACGGAGATCGGGGGCCAGTCCCCAAGCATGCAAAAACCGACGACGGCATTGCATTCAAGGACAACAGGTTCGCCAGCGATGAGGGACTTGTCGGTAAGGCCGGCAGTATCTATATCCAGTCCGCCACGTCCGGTAGCGCCATGGCAATGATCTTCAATACGTCCGATTTTTCCTGCAAGCTGTACCACTGGGGCGGATCGGAGTGGGTAAAGAAGTGACATAAATCGTGTGTCGGGAACATGAAAGCTATGCAAATGTTGCATAGCTTTTCTTTTTTCTTGCGAGTGGGTCAGGGGAAACAGGTTGAATTCACATTGTTTCCTTGCTGATATTGCTGAGAGATTATGGCGTGAAAATTGCTAAAACACTGCAAGTGTCCGTTACACATCAGTGGAGGAACTACTATGAAGCTCTGGTTGGCACTTTGTGCGGTCATGATGTTCATCTGGGCATCCGAAGCAGGAGCGCTCACTCATCATACATACGTGAACGGGACGGTCATGGGCATTTCAGGCGACACGATCAAGATCGACGATAAGGTCTTCACCATTGCGCCGAAGGCGAAAATCGTTGTCCAGGACAAGCGTAACGGTGCCTATTTCGAAGAACGGGCCAGCCGCAGCTACATCAGCGTCGGCAATTCCGTCACCGTGCGTGCCATGGGCAACCTGGTAAATGAGATCATCATCGAGAGGTGGAAAAGATGAGACAGTCGTCTGTGCTCGGTTGCGCGAGGCCGGCCGGCCTGGCTGCGCTGTTGACCCTTCTGTTGGCTGCGGGAGGCGATGGCGCTGCAGCCGCAACCATGAACGATTACTGCATTCAGCCCCCCTTTGTGAGCCAGAGCGTTCCCCCTCTTGTCATGTTCGAGGTGGGCAGGGAGCACAAGCTCTATTACGAGGCCTACAACGACGCCAATGACCTGGATGACGACGGGCGTCTCGACACCACCTACAAGCATTCCATCGACTACTACGGCTATTTCGATCCCTACAAGTGCTATACCCACTCGGGCGGGTCAGGCTCCAACGACAAGTACACCCCCGTCTCCACGACGGCCGACAAGTTCTGCTCCTCGGGCCAGTGGAGCGGCAACATCCTCAACTGGCTGACCATGTCCCGGATGGATGTGCTCAAAAAGGTGCTGTTCGGCGGCCAGCGCTCGGCCGACAGCAATACCGCCACCTATCTCCAGCGTGTCTACGTTCCCCAGGACGCCCACAGTTGGGGCAAGGAAGTCACCGGCAGGCTCTGCTCAAACGGCACCAACTATACGGATATGTGCCAGTTCGATTCTGACTGCGATACGGGCTATACCTGCGTCGACAAGTCGGTCAACCTGATCGGCATCACCGCCTCAGATACCGGTACGGCCTGTTCCTTTACGTCCAGCATCAAATGGGATACAACCGGTAAAATCCTCGTTGCCAAATATACCCACTCCAACTTCTCGTGCGGGAGTGATTCCACCGATCTCATCAGTTCATATGAGCCGGCCAACCTGGTTGCCGGCTTCCCGGTCTATGTCGCCAACTTTGGTGATGCCATTCTCAACCCCACCGCGGATCATGGCGATCAGTTCAATTATCTGGCACTGGCGGAATTCAGCGTTTCCAAGTCGGACAAGGGGAACTGGATGTTTGCCATTGATGGCGACGACGGCGTCGAGCTCGAAATCATCAACCCTGCCGGCGACGCCAGCACCATAGTGGCATCCCGTTACGGCTGCAATTCGGCCTGCAACTGTCAGACGAACTCAGGCACCATCAATCTCAACACTACCGGTTACTGGCGGCTTATCGCCCGCCACTCCGAGAAGACCGGTCAGGACGGGGTCAAGGTATGGTACAAGAAACCCAGTAAAACCCAATCGAGCGATCCGTGGGTGCTTTTCGGCAGCTCAACCCTCACGCTGCGGGCTCCGACCATTCCCGCCGGGGCCGAGTGCACGCTCAAGGACCGCTCCTTCATTGAGACCGGCAATCCAAAAGTCGGGACTACTCCGAAGCAGCATCTTTTCTGCAGCACGACTCTCTCCGACGGCGGCACCCCGATCCTGCGCTTCCTTAAGAACAAGGAGAACCGGATCTGGGAGTGGGTTTCCAAGGAGCGGCCCGTCTGCGATTCGTCCCTCGACACCCCCCTAAATACCACCACCGACTACACGGTCCAGGTGGAAGTCTGCAAATCCGTATCGCCCGACAATCGGCCGACCGGCAAGAAGGATGACCTGGCTAGCGGCCGGGAGGCGAACTGCAAGGACTACGCGGGCACCTTCAAGCCGGTGGGGCTTCTGCAGAAGTTCGGCGAGGGAGAGGGGACCAAGGTTTGTTCCCGTACACTGGCCAAAAGCTGTACCAGCGACAGTGACTGCGGCGCGGGCGAGGGACTTTGCATCTATAAGTCCCCCATGTATTTCGGCATGTTCACCGACTCCTATACCAAGAACCTGAGCGGTGGCGTCCTGCGCAAGAACATCGGCAGCATCCTGGACGAGACCAACGCCAACAACGGCATCTTCCAGACCTCAGAGAATGTCCAGGGCAACATCATGATCACCCTGGACCGGCTCAAGACTATCGGCTTCCGGTACACGGACCAGTCCTACCAGGACTCAAGCGGAGGTTCCTGCGGCTGGATCACCGATCGCCCCCTTGCCGAGGGAGAGTGCCGCATGTGGGGCAACCCCATTGCCGAAATGATGTACGAGAGCCTCCGTTACTTTGCCGGCAAAGGGACGCCTACAACCGAGTTCACCTATACGACGCCCGCGGATTCGGGACTTTCGCTGTCCAAGCCCAGTTGGGGGTACAGCAAGGGGAGCACAACGTATCAGCTTTATGACATCTATCCCCCGTGCGCCAAGCCGTTCATGCTGATTCTGAGTGACATCAACCCCAGTTACGACTCGGATCAGATTCCCGGCAGCTCCTTCAAAAAGACTGACGGTACATACTTCAGCGAAGATGCCGCATCGCCCCAACTCGGCCTCGGCGTTGCGGGCGCCGATGGCGTGTCGCTGCTCAACAAGCTGGCCGACACTATCGGCACTTCCGAGGGAATCATCGGCAATAGCTGGTTTGTCGGCGAAAACGGATCAACCACGGATTTTGTCTGCAGCTCCAAAAGCGTCACCAAGCTGAGCCTGTTGCGCGGGATGTGCCCCGAGGAGCCCACCAAGCGGGGATCGTTCTACTCGGCAGCCCTGGCTTATTACGGTCTGACCATGATGAAGGAGAAGACCGGCAAACCGGACGTTTCCACCTTTGTCGTTGCCCTGTCATCCCCCGTGGCCGATCTCAAGATCAAAGCCGGCAACAGTCACGTTTCGATCCTGCCGGTTGGTAAATCTGTCAGCGGAAGCCACGGTATCAATGCCTCGTGCGCCCAGAAGTGCACCCTCACGGCGGACGAAGACGGCCTGCACATTTCCAATTGCTCGTCAACGGCCTACTGTCCCTCCAACCAGATTGTGGACTTCTATATCGACTCTCTCAAGTATGACAACGACAAAAACGTCATCTACGCCAAGTACCGTATCAACTATGAAGACGTGGAGCAGGGCGCGGACCATGACATGGACGCCATCGTCACCTATGAGATCTGCACCCAGTCCGCCATCGACCAGGGACTTGGCGCCTGCAGCGGCTCACTGGGCTCCAACATCCAGATCAAGCTCAACTCCGACTATGCGGCCGGCAGCATCGACCAGGTGATGGGTTTCGTCATCTCCGGCACTACCGAAGACGGCGTCTATCTCCCCGTTCGTGATCGCGACGTATCGTCGGCGGACAGCGACACCCCCGCCACTGTTGCGGGCCTTCCCCTTAACTGGTCGAAGACGTTCACCATCTCGGGCAACCCGACCGGCACGCTCAAGAGTCCTCTCTGGTACGCCGCCAAATGGGGCGGGTTCATCGATGCCAACAACAACAAGAAGCCCGATCTCGCCAGCGAGTGGGACAAGGACGGCGACGGCGAGCCCGACAACTACTTCCTGGTGGTAAACCCCCTGAAACTGGAGCAGCAGCTCCAGAAGGCCCTTACCGATATTCTTAACCGCGTTTCATCCGGTACGGCCGCCTCCATCCTGAGCAACAACGACAACAACGGCGCCACGCTGCTCCAGGCCATATTCTACCCCCGCAAAAACTTTGCAGAGACGGAATTGGCCTGGACCGGCGAACTCCAGGCGTTCTGGTACTACATCGATCCGTTCCTCAACACCAATAGCATTCGCGAGGACACCGACCAGGATCTCAGGCTGAAGCTCAAGACCGACTATGTCCTCGATTTCCGGTTCGATACCAATGACAACAAAACCAAGATCGACCGCAGCCTTGACGTCGACGGCAACGGCAGCGGCGACACTTATGTGGACACCATCGAGCCCGAGCAGGTAAATGCCCTCTGGAAAGCCGGCAGCCTGCTCTGGTCACGCAATCTCTCCACGTCTCCCAGAACCATCTACACCAGCTACCGGGATGCCGCCAGCAAGGACCAGCTCACGGTATTCACCACCGCCGGGAAGGATTTGTTCAAGGCGAATCTCCAGGCCACAGACGCCACTGAAGAGGATAAGATCATCAACTACATCCGTGGCACCGAGCAGAGCGGCTACCGCAACCGGACCGTCACCATCGGCGGTTCCACCGGAGTCTGGCGCCTCGGCGACATCATATCCTCCACTCCGCGACTGCAGTCCAATGCCCGGCTCAACGGCTATCACCTGCCCCCGCCGGTTGGTTACAAGGACTCAAGCTATCAGCGCTACTTGGATTCCAATGAGTACAAGACCCGTGGCATGGGCTATGTGGGGGCAAATGACGGCATGCTTCACGCCTTCAACCTGGGCGTTCTGAAGGCCGGCACCACGAAAGACGTAACCTCGTTCATCACCGGCAGTGACTTCGGCAAAGAGATGTGGACCTATATCCCGCGCAATGCATTACCGTACCTGAAATACCTGGCAGATCCCGAGTACGATCACCTCTACTACGTGGATGCCTCCCCGAGCCTTAATGATGTATCGATCGAGGTGACCGAGGGGACTGGCTGCACTGACGCAGCATACTGGCTCTGCACAAAGCAAACGGTCTACCAGGCCGGCACTGAAAGTACCACCAAAGAACTGGACCTGGACAAAACGAGCTGGCGCACGGTCCTGCTCGGCGCCATGGGACTGGGAGGAGCCTCACGAAACACCACAGACGCATGCTCCGCCAGCACCGACTGCGTCAAGACCCCCATCGCCAATGTGGGCTACTCATCCTACTTTGCCCTGGACGTGACCACGCCCACCTCGCCATCCCTCATGTGGGAATTCGCGTCTGCCGACCTCGGTTACTCCACCGTGGGGCCGGCCATCGTGCGGATCGGAGGGGAAACTAACGGCCGCTGGTTCGCGGTGCTGGCCTCCGGTCCCACCGGTCCCATCAATACCCAGACCCATCAGTTCCTGGGGCGATCCACCCAGACCCTGAAGCTGTTCATTCTCGACCTCAAGACCGGTGCACTCCTCCGGACCATCGATACCGGCATCCAGAATGCCTTTGCCGGTTCCCTTTCCGGCGGGACACTGGATACCGACCGGAGTGCAGGTACAACAGGAAAATATAACGACGATGCCGTCTATCTCGGTTACGTCCGCAAGGATACCACGACCGGAACCTGGACCAAGGGAGGCGTCCTGAGGCTCTTCACCAAGGAAAATATCGATCCGGCCAAGTGGTGGTGGGCAACCCTGGTCGATGATATCGGTCCGGTGACGAGTGCCGTGGCCCAGTTGCAGGATACCACTCACAAGAATCACTGGCTCTTCTTCGGCTCCGGCCGCTACTACTACAAGGCCGGCAGCGATCTGGACGACGCTGCGGGCCGACGGGCACTGTACGGCATCAAGGACCCCTGTTACGGTAAAGACAACAAGATGATGATAACGTGCGAAACGCAAACCATTTTGGCGAACGCCCTGGTGAACCAGACCGACAGCGTCCAGGATATGGGTACTATGGGTACTGCCCCGGGCTGGTACATCCTGCTCGATGAGGCGAGCGGCGGTGCCGGAGCCGAGAGGGTCATCACCGACCCCGTGGCGGCCCCCAACGGCGCCATCTTCTTTACCTCGTTCAAGCCGGCGGCCGATGTCTGCAAGTTCGGCGGCGACCTGGCCCTCTGGGGGGTCAACTACAGCACCGGCGGTTACCTGGCTCCGTCTCAGCTCATCGGCGAGGCGATCATTCAGTCATCCACGGGAAGCTTTGAACAGATCGATCTGGGCAGCTCGTTCACCCAGAGGCTGAACCGGAAAACGGCCGAGCGGCAGGGGGTGCCGCCGCGCAACAAGCCGACCATCGTCACCAATGCCAACATCAAGCCCCAGAAACGCATCATCCACATCCGGGAGAAGTGATATGAGACAGGGCGGCTTCTCTCTGGTTGAACTGGTTGTCATCATCGGGATCATCGGGATACTTATCGCCATCGGTACCCTCGATTACGGCAATTGGTCGCGGAAATACAATGCGGAAGCCCAGATGAAGACAATGTACGCAGACTTCGCCTCTGCCAAGCTGGATGCGCTCCACAGCAAGCGCCAGTACCAAATAACCCTTGGGTCCAGCCAGTATGTAATCAGAAACTACTCAAGCGCCTTCGACGCTACGGGGACGGTAACCCAGACAAAAACACTCAAAACCCCCGTGACCTGGAGCCATGACAACATCATAACTTTTGATACGCGCGGGTTTACGCCGCTGTCATCCGCCCGGACCGTCTGCCTTGCCTCCAGCGGCGCAACGACCGTGGACTGTGTCATCGTTAGTCAGACCCGAATCGATTTGGGACAAAAGATCAACCCAGGAGGAGAGTGCGCCAGTGCGAACTGCCGGCCCCGGTGATAAAGGATTTACCCTGATAGAGGTTCTCGTTGCGATGGTCATCATCCTGGTGGGCCTGCTGGGGCTGCTCCAGGCGGTGAACGTCTCCATGGAGCACAATCTGCGTAATTCGTTGCGGGATGAAGCGGTGCGGGTTGGGGAGTCAACCGTATATGGCATGCGGCGGCTGACGTTTGATAATCTTACCGGTGAAACGACCTTGAAGGTCAATCGTAGCCTGAGAGCATTCACAAAGGAGTATACGGTGAAGAGAAGCCTCTCCGATCTCGGAGGGCGCAGCACAGAGCTCGTTGTGACGGTCGAATGGGATTATCGGGGGACCACGTACCAGCACCGCGTCTCGACGATAATCAGCAATCCACAGTAGGGGCCCACATGAGGACGCAGACCGAATCCAATACAGTTACTCGAAGGGCGCGGGACGACCGGGGATTCTCCCTGGTTGAGCTGATCGTGGTCATGGCCGTTTTTGTGGGAGTCATGGCACTGGCCGGGAGCGCTTTCAATACGCTGCTCACCCACTCGGGCAAGCAGTCCCGGTTGGCCGAGGGTCAGATCATGGAGGTCGCCGGGCTCGAAACCCTGCGCTACGATATCGAGCATGCCGGCTATGCGCTTCCCTGGTCGTTCCAGAGTGCCATCACCTACGAAGAGGCAGAGGATGCAACGGCCGCCAGTTATAACGATGCTCCCTCGGGCGTTCCCTGGCCTTTGCGCATCGGCGACGACGCCGGGCTGAACGGCACCGACTACCTGGTCGTCAAGTCCGCCATGGCGGCCCGCAACGATGCCTCGGGCAAATCGTCCCACATGGGAACAGGCAGTGCGCGTCCCTGGCAGTCCGATAACCCGTTGTCGCAGTTGGCCAGCTCGGACAGTGTCGTGGTCATCAATCCCCGCTTCCAGGCCGACGATCCCAGTGCCGCCGGCAGGGAGCTGGTTGTCAATGGCAGCGAATTTTTTGCCAATTATTCAGCAGCCATGGGCAACACGAAACATCTGCGCCACTTTTCACCCGACAACTATCCACTGGCGAGCAAGTCTCCCTTCTTCTTCATCTACGGCCTGGATACCGCCTCCAGCGTGCGGATGCCGTTCAACCGCGCCGATTTCTTCGTGGAGCGTCCGGCCAATATCGCCATGCGTTGTGCCGACGACAGCAAGGTGGGGGTTCTCTACAAGGCCGTTGTCCGCCAGGACGACGGCGAGTTAATCAAGATGCCTCTGCTTGATTGTGTGGCTGATTTTCAGGTGGTCTTCGGCCTCGACACGAATGGAGACGGTTCCGTGGATCTCCATCAGAACGATCTCGAAAGCCCGTCTGAGCTGACTGATGTTCGCCGACAGCTCAAGGAAATCGAGGTATTTGTCCTGGCCCATGAGGGGGCGCGGGACCCGGGTTTCAACTATCCCCAGCAGAAGGTGATGGTGGGCTATATAATCGGCACAACGCCCTTTGGCAGGGAATTCGACCTCGCCACCATAAACAATTGGCGGAATTACCGCTGGAAGGTCTATTCCTTCATAGTCCTTCCCAAGAACCTGGGTAACTACTGATGAACGGACGGTGTTCCATGGGACTTCTCCGCAACGAACGGGGGGTGGCGCTGGTCACGGCACTTATGCTTACCCTCATGTCGCTGGTCATTATCATGGTGGTCCTCTACCTTGTCACGCAGGGGACCAGGCTTTCGTCGGCCCAGAAACGCTACCAGAACAGCCTTGAAGCCACCTACGGCGGGTTGGATCTCACCATGCGGGATCTCCTCCCGGAGCTCGTCAGGACCGCTGTCGATTCTGCGAACCTGGCCTCCTTCCAGACCGACATAACCACCATCGAAACACGCCTTGGCGCCGTGAATCTCAAAGTCTCCGACGAGTCGGACTGCTTGCGTCAGAAACTGTCTCTCTCCACGGATCAGTGGACCAGTTGTGCCGATGAGCGGCGCACGGGAAATCCCAAGATTTTTCCTGACATGTCTTTTGTCCTCAAGGACACGGGTGATAAACCAGAATTCAAGGTCAACGCCAAAATCATCGATACCCGCCAGGGGATCACCAACACTTCGAATGTTAATCTTTTCACCGGCGGCGTTACGGCGGGATCTGACTCCGGCATTCAGGGGCCTGGCACCGTGAGCCCCTACCTGTACACGGTGGAGATCGAGGGCGAGCGCGAGAGCAATCCGAACGAGAAGGCTGCCATCTCGGTGCTCTATGCCTATTGACGATCTACGTCACCGCTGCTGCCAAAAATTCGACCTTGTGACGAACCTGGAACAGAGAGAGGGCTCGATGCTGAATGTAACGGCACGAAATGACAGCGTACGCCGTTAAGTATCTTGTGTTAACGAAGCTGGCGTCATTTTTGCTGCTAACTGCCAAGCAGCACACCACAACCGAATACTGATCGATATCGATAATACTAAACCATCCGTGAGGATGGGGCGGAAAGCCTACAGGGTCTCACCGAGACAGCCGGGTTGCCGAAATATCACCACCGTGATAGTCGGCCCCGGCTTTTCTTTTGCCCGGGTCCGATGCCGGAGCGAGGCAGCGACGCATGACCACCGTGAAATTATCCTCAAGTTTTCCTGTTGTTCCGCCGATAGATACACTATTGATGTCAATTTCGCATAAAAGATTTCAATTTGTTTCAAGTGTAACTAATTACTTGACTTTAGATTCAATTCCGGTAGATTTCGCGTTGAATCATACAATTTTTCGGGACAATGCAATGAAATACCGAAACAACGTGAAGAAGATCAGGGAAGAACGGCTCATGAGCAAGGCCGAACTGGCACGGCTCGCGGGCGTCTCCCCGGCAACCATAGAAAGAATCGAGCGCGGCGAGGAGTGCCGCATGGAAACCAAGAGAAAGATTCTGCTTGCTCTTGGTTTTTCATTGTCCGAAAAGGACGCGGTGTTTATCGACTGATCTCGGACGGGATGGGGCGTATGCTTTTCTCCAAAAAGAAAGAAATCGTCGGCATCGATATCGGCTCCAGCTCCGTGAAGCTCGTTCAGCTCAAGGAGCAGAAGGGGGGATGGCAGCTGGTCAATATCGGCATCCAGCCCCTGCCTCCCGAGGCCATTGTCGATAACACTCTCATGGATAGTTCATCCGTGATCGAGGCGGTCAAGGGGCTCATGAAGGGGCTTTCCATTAAGGTCAAGGATGTGGCCTGCTCCATTTCCGGGAACACGGTCATCATCCGCAAGATCAAGCTCCCGGCCATGACCCCGGAAGAACTGGAAGACCAGATCCAGTGGGAAGCGGAGCAGTACATCCCCTTCGACATCAACGATGTGAACATTGACTTCCAGATTCTGGAGCCCGACGAGGACGACCCGTCCCGCATGAATGTCCTGCTCGTGGCGAGCAAGAAGGAAATCATCAACGATTACGTCAATGTGTTTGCCGAGACAGGTCTCAAGCTCGTGATCGTCGATGTGGATTCCTTTGCCGTCCAGAACGCCTTCGAGCTCAACTACGAAACCGATCCGGAAGAGGTTGTGGCGCTCATCAATGTCGGCGCAAGTATTCTGAACCTCAATATCGTCAGGGGAGGGAGCTCCCTCTTTACCCGCGATGTTCAGGTGGGCGGGAATCTCTTCACCGAGGAGATCCAGAAGCAGTTCGCCTTGAGCAGCGAGGAAGCCGAGCAGGTAAAGATTACCGGTGAGTACCCCGAAATGGCCAAGCTGAAGGATGTCGTCGCCCGCGTTAACGAGACCCTTGCCGTGGAGATGCGCCGCTCGCTCGATTTTTACAACACAACCGCGGGCGAAGGACGAATCGCCAGGGTATACCTGAGTGGAGGCGCAGCCAAGACCGCCATGCTTGCCGAAACCGTGCAGAACAAGCTGGGCGTTCCGGTTGAGATGCTGGACCCGCTTACGAAAATCACCTGCAGCGAGAAAGAGTTCGATCCCGAGTACCTTCGGGAGATCGGGCCGCTCGTGACGGTTGCCGTGGGGCTGGCCACGAGGAGGGTGGGTGACAAATGGTAAAAATCAACCTGCTTCCGGTCAGATCGTCCAAAAAGAAGGAAACAGCCAGGCAGCAGATGGCGATTCTGCTCGTATCGGTGCTGGTGGTTCTCGGTATCGGCGTCGGCCTGTTCGGCTACGCCCAGGCAAAGATCAAGGCGACCAAGAACGACATCTCCGGCGCGGAAAGCGAGTTGCAACGGCTCAAGGGGAAAATCGGCGAGCTCGAAAATATCAAAAAGCTGAAGGATGATGTTACCAAGAAGCTTAATGTGCTTACCCAGCTGCGCAAGGAAAAGACCGGCCCCGTGCGGCGTCTCGCTACGCTCAGTGATGCGACGCCGGAGAAGCTCTGGCTCACCAAATATTCTGAGAACGGTCCGAACGTCAGTATCGGCGGTGTCGCAGTGGACGAGGATCTGATCGCCGCCTTTATGCGTAATCTCCAACAAACTGAAGACTACACAAATGTTGAGCTGATCGTCTCCGAGCAGACCGAAATCGGCGGTGTGAAGGCGAAACGGTTCGAGCTCACCTGTGTCATAAAGGCTCTGAAAAAAGAAGAGCCCGCGCCGGCAAAGAAAAAGTAAGGCCATTGGCCCCGGAAAACATTCTCAAGGACTCCCCATGGACGCGAGAATAGAAAAACTGCTCAAGCTCCCCAATAAACAGAAGCTAGCTCTCCTTGCGGCGATTCTTGTGGTTGAAGGGGCAGCCCTGTATTGGGGCCTGTATGCCCCCCGCCAGAAGGAGCTTACGGCACTGCGCGGAAAGCTTGAAAAACTCCAGACCGAGGTCCAGGAAAAGACCCGGATCGCCAACAACCTGCCCAAGCTGAAAAAGGAGTATCAGCAACTGCAGAAGGATCTGGAGAACGCCCTAACCGAGTTGCCCAACCAGAAGGAGATCCCCTCGCTGCTCACGGGGATTACCAGCGTAGGCAAAGGAGCGGGTCTCGATTTTCTCCTCTTCAGGCCCAAGGGTGAAGTGCCCAAGGACTTCTATGCCGAAGTGCCGGTCGATATCTCGGTATCGGGGTCGTTCTACGGTGTGGCGAATTTCTTTACCGCCGTCGGCAACCTGCCGAGGATCGTCAATATTACAAACGTATCGTTCACTGACATCAAGCCCGTGGGTGGCAAAACCACTGTCAAGGTCAACTGTCTGGCCACGACCTTCCGCTTCATCGAAAAGAAAGAGACCAAGGATGACAAGAAGAAATAGCATACCGATTCTTGCCGTTTTGGTGGCTCTCACCTTTGTCTCGGCCGGCTGCGGAAAGAAGGAGCAGGCGCCTTCCCCTCCACCACCTCCTCAAAAGGCAACTCCTGCGCCCAAGGCACAGCCTCCGGTCCAGGGCAGAGTCACCTCAGCCGCTATTGCCCCAGTTACGGGTCTGTCACAGTACGATTTCACCAACCGCCGCGACCCGTTCAAGCCCTTCCTTCAGGCCAAGGCTCCCGAGAAAACCCGTGCCGTGCGGGGATCGTCCGCCGGCCTGTTGCCGATTCAGAGCTACAACGTGGAACAGTTCAGGATTTCGGGCATTATCGTCGGCCTCAAGGAAAGCAAGGCGCTCATTGTTGACCCGGCCGGCAAGGGCTACGTGGTGAAAGAGGGCATGAGTATCGGCGCCAATAACGGTGTGATTACCAAAATCGCACCTTCGTATCTGGAAGTGAACGAGCGATATACCGATGACTTCGGCAAGGTGAGAAAGCGGACGGTCAAGCTTTCTCTGGCGAAGAAACAGTAAGGAGTCCCCCATGAGAATCCAGACGACATTCTCCCGGAAACTCGTCCTGATGTCACTGCTGGCCGTGTTCTGCGGATGCGCCGACGTTCACTCCAGCGTGAAGGGCGACGCCATGGTCGAGCAGGCCAAGGGGGGCGTCCTGCGTGAGATCAAGGTGGCGGAAACGGGTGAGGGTGCCCGTGTCGTACTGTCGGCCGACCGTCCCCTGGCCTACACGTTCTACAAAACGGCAGATCCTCCCAAGGCGGTCATCGATCTGGCCCGCACCGAACCGGGCGCCATTGCGTCGCCGATGGACGTGAATTCCGATACCATCCGGCGTATCGAGACCGTGCGGTACGGTGAGGGTGCCACGGCCATGACCCGAGTGGAGGTATATTTCACACGCGATACCGAGGCGAATGCGACCATCGACGCCAGTGATAAAGGAATGCTTGTCCTTGCCGTGGCGCGTCCTGTCACGCCCGCCGCCTCCGTTGCCGTCGAAGCCGCACCGGTTGCCGGCCAGGCCCGCGAGAGCTCTACGGGTGCCCCGGTAGCAGTTGCTGCAGCCCCGGCAGTAGCTCCGGCTCCCGTTGCCGTGGAGCCTCAGGCTCCGGTCGCTCCGGTTGTTGCTCCGCAGACCGGCCCCCCGGTCATCAAGGCCATCGAAGCGCAGAATGGTTACCTGGTGATCGAAACGAGCGGGGAGATCAAAGACTTCAAGTTCTTCCGCCTTGCCAAGCCCGACCGGCTGGTGGTGGATATCTCGGACGCCAAGCTCGGCATCAATTCCAAAACTGTACCCCTGAATGCCCTCGGTATAGGGATGGCACGCATTGGTGCCTATCCTGATAAGGTCAGGATTGTTCTTGATGCTGCGGGAGGTACCCTCTCTCCCCTCAACGTAACGAAAGGTGCAGCCGGCCTCATTGTTGCCCCGGCTGACAAGGTTGTTGAAGTCCCTCGTACTGCCGCTCCTCCGCAGCCGTCCGCCTCGGCATCCCAGGCACGGCAGCCGGAAGCGGTAAAGTCTGCAGAGCCGGCAAAGGGATCAACACCCGCGGTTGAGGCCATTGAGTTCAAAGTGCTCGACGGGACCTCACGCATCACAGTTGCCGTCACCGGCGCCTGTGCCAACGACAAACCGGTCAGATCCGCCGACGGCTTCAGTGTAACGCTTAGAAACTGCATCCTTCCCAAGAAGCTTCAGCGTCATCTCGATACGGGCGCTTTTGCCAGTGTCGTTCAGAAGGTTACCCCCTACCAGGTGAAGACGAAGGGGCGCAGTGACGTAAAGATTCAAGTACAGCTTCGTCAGTCTGCATCCTACGATGTCAGGCGGGACGGGGACTTGCTGCAAATGAGCATCAGGAACCCCGAAGGCTTCGAGCCGCCGGTTGCAGAAGTTCCTGCCTCTCCTGCACTTCAGGAAGTGGCTCAGGCCGCTGTCCGGCAAAAGGAACCGTCCAGGGAGTCCGATCCGCTTGCCGGTGTCGCCCAGTCGGGTGGAACGAAGAAGGTGTATACCGGGCGCCGCGTGACGCTTGAATTTTCCGATGCCGATATCCGCAAGATATTCCAGCTGATCGCGGAGGTAAGCAATCTCAACTTTCTCGTGGGCGACGACGTTACCGGCACCATCAGCCTTAAACTGGTCAACGTTCCCTGGGACCAGGCCCTTGATGTCATTTTGGAGAACAAGGGGCTGGGGATGCAGCGGGACGGCAACATCGTACAGATTCGTCCCAAATCCAAGATCCAGACCCTGGCTGACGAGGAGCAGGCGCTCAAGCGGGCCAAGGAACGGGGCATGGAGCTGAAGACTGAGGTCTTCGACATCAATTTTGCGGCGGTGGGGGATATCGTGTCCCAGTTCAACGCCGTCAAGAGCGAGCGGGGGACCATCAGCCAGGATGCGCGGACCAACCGGGTAATCGTGAAGGATATCGAGCCGGCCCTGGCTGAAATGCGCATCCTGCTCAAGAACCTCGATCTGCCTGAAAAGCAGGTGCTCATCGAGGCGCGCATCGTGGAAGCAACCTCCACCTTCACTCGTGATCTGGGGGTTCAGTGGGGCATACACAGCAATGATTCAGGCGCTGATATTATCAGAAGCGTTGATGCCGGATTCGGTGGGATCGTAACGCCGCCGCCGGCCAGCGGCTTCCCTGCGGCAACGTCATCCGGCGGTGCTGTTGGGATCAGCTTTGCCAAAATGGGGAGCCTGCAGGTTGATCTGCGGTTGTCGGCAGCAGCGGTTGCCGGCCTCGTTAAGATCGTCTCGACGCCCAAGGTTGTTACGCTTAACAACAAAGCGGCGAAAATATCGCAAGGTCAGTCGATACCGTATCAGACCACATCAGCCGAAGGTACCAAAACCGAGTTCGTGGAGGCGGCATTGACACTCGAAGTAACGCCTCATATAACAGCGGACGGCAGCGTTTCCATGAAGATTAAGGCATCAAACAACTCAGCCGGCACCGGGTCTCCGCCTCCGATTAACAAAAAGGAGGCAACCACCGAACTGTTGGTCAAGAACGGTGAAACCACCGTAATCGGCGGTATCTATGTCGACAGCGACACTGATGAAGACAGAGGGGTGCCATTCCTGATGGATATTCCGGTCCTCGGCTGGCTATTCAAGTCGAACACGAAGAACAAGACAAAAACGGAATTACTCATTTTCATAACGCCAAAAATTGTGAGCTGATACAATAGGTTGCAATACATACTACTTAAACAAAAGCCAGGGTAATCCTGGCTTTTGCGTGACAACGAGGAGACCATGCTACGCTACCTGACAGCCGGTGAATCCCACGGCCCGCAACTTACGGCAATCATCGAGGGTCTGCCGTCAGGGCTTAAAATTTCCGAGGAATCGATTAATTGCGATCTTGCGCGGCGCCAGTGCGGCTACGGCCGCGGCGGAAGGATGAAGATCGAGCGGGATGAGGCCCAGATACTTTCCGGTGTGCGCTGGGGGGAGACGATCGGATCACCGGTGACGCTCTGCATCATCAACCGTGATTGGATCAACTGGCAGGAGAAGATGTCCCCTAATGCGCGGCACCGGGACGAGAAAATCCGCGTGACCCGCTCCCGCCCCGGGCATGCGGATCTGCCGGGGGCCATGAAGTACGATCACCGGGACGTGCGCAACATCCTGGAACGTTCCAGCGCCCGCGAAACTGCAGTAAGAGTGGCGGTTGGCGCTGTTGCCAAGGCGTTTCTCGCCTCGTTCGGCATTGAGGTGAACGGCTTTGTTTCAGAGGTGGGGGGGATACGCGCCGAGCGCCGGTCGCTTTCGCTGGAGCGCATGAAGGATCTGTCCGCCGCGTCCGAGCTCTTTACCTATGATGCCGAGGCCGAAGAGCGGATGAAGGCCTTTATCGATGGCGCACGTGAGGCCGGCGACACGGTGGGCGGGGTGGTTGAGATAATCGCCTCCGGCCTGCCCGTGGGACTCGGCAGCCACGTGCAGTGGGATCGCAAACTTGACGCCCGCCTGGCCATGGCGGTCATGAGCATTCAGGCCATCAAAGGGGTGGAGATCGGGCTCGGTTTCGATGCCGCCCGCCGCCCCGGCTCCCAGGTCCATGACGAAATCTACTATGACTCCACGAGAATAGGCCGAGGCGAACTTTCAGGTTTCTTCCGCATGAGCAATAATGCCGGCGGCATTGAAGGCGGTATCACCAACGGTGAGGATATCGTCATCCGCGCTGCCATGAAGCCGATTCCAACCCTTTATCGGCCGCTTCGCTCAGTTGATATGCAGACCAAAGAGCCCTTTGAGGCTACGGTTGAGCGCTCCGATGTCTGTGCCGTTCCCGCAGCGGCGGTGGTTGCAGAGGCTGTGGTGGCCCTTGAGTTGGCCAATGCCATGCTGGAGAAGTTCGGCGGTGATTCGCTCGGGGAAGTACGGCGCAACTATGAGGGGTACCTGGAGTATGTCCGTGCCTTCTGACGGGCGCAACGTGGTCCTGACCGGTTTCATGGGAACCGGCAAGAGCACGGTGGGAAAGCTCCTGGCAAGGCGCCTCGGCTACCGCTTCAGCGACCTGGACGCGTTGATCGTGGAGCGGGCCGGCATCTCCATCAACGAGATATTCGAGCGTTATGGGGAACAACGATTCCGTGAGCTGGAAACGGAAGCGATTCGTTCCCTTGGTGGCGTTTCCGGCCGGGTGGTGGCCACCGGCGGTGGGGCGGTCATTGCGCCCCGTAACAGGGTGTTGCTCCGCGAGGCGGGCCTGGTGGTGAACCTTACGGCCTCGCTTGAGGTGATCCTTTGTCGGCTGAATGGCGATCAGGAGCGCCCGCTGTTGAAGAGTAACAACACTCCGGAGGCTCTGGCCGCGCTCATGGCAGCTCGTGAAAACGCTTACGCCGATGCGGACTTGAGGATTGACACTGCCGGCAAAAGCGTGGAAGATGTGGTCACTGAAATCGCCACCTTTGTCCGGGAGCATCAATGACCATCGAGACACTGAGAGTAGAACTCGGTGAACGGAGCTACGACATTCGCGTCGGTTCGGCGATCATCGGCACGATCGGCGCCGTGTGTCGTGACGCTGTGGCCGGCAGGCGCGTGGCTGTCGTGACCAATACCACCGTTGGCCCCCTCTATGCTGACGGCGTTGTTGATTCGTTGACCTCCGCCGGTTTCACCGTGCTTCGCATTGATATCCCCGATGGAGAAGAGCATAAGACTTCAGTCACTCTCACAAATGTCTATGACGAACTCATCAAAGGCGGATTGACGCGGGATTCCCTTTTGGTCGCCCTTGGTGGGGGGGTGGTTGGAGACCTGGCCGGCTATGCCGCTGCCACGTATCTGCGCGGTGTTCCCTTCGTGCAGGTTCCCACCACGCTCCTCGCTCAGGTGGACAGCAGTGTGGGCGGCAAGACCGGCATCAACCATCCGCTGGGCAAGAATCTGATCGGCGCGTTCCATCAGCCCAGAGCGGTTCTCATCGACGTGGACACCCTTGCAACTCTCCCCCAGCGTGAGTATCTCGGCGGCCTTGCCGAAGTCATCAAATATGGCGTGGTGCTTGACGGAGAGTTCTTCGCCTTTCTCGAACAGAATGTGAGCGCTCTTCTCGGGCGAGACCGGCAGACGTTGGTCCGCGCCATTACACGTTGCTGTGCTCTGAAGGCCTGGGTCGTGGAGCAGGATGAACGTGAGACCGGCCTTCGGGCGGTCCTCAACTACGGGCACACGTTCGGCCACGCCGTGGAGGCGCTGACGGGCTACACGGCCGTACTCCACGGGGAGGCGGTCGCCATCGGCATGGTCCGGGCCGCTGTCCTGGCAGAGGCCCGGGGGTACTCCTCGGCCGGAGATACCCGTCGGATTCGCGCACTTGTGGAGGCCTTGGGGCTGCCGACCGAACTCCCGTCGTTTGACGCAGACAGTTACCGGGATGTACTTCTGCGCGACAAAAAGGCTCGGGATCGCGGTCTGGACTTCGTACTCAACCGGGGAATCGGCGGTCATGAGATCGTCAGGATCGAAAACCTGTCTGAAGTATTCGGCATCTGCGGCGTGGGGGAATGACCATGGAACACGGAACCGAATCGTTCTGGACCGACATCAAGCGCTATGAGGATATCCTGGCCAAGGATCCAGGGTCGTACTGCTTTGCGCCTCTTTCTGAGCTGTATCGCAAGGTAGGGCTACTGGACGACGCCATCATGACGGCCCGGACGGGGATCGGGCAGCATCCGGAGTATGTCGGGGGGTACATGGCTCTCGGCCGCGCCTGTTTCGAAAAGGGGGAGCGGAAGGAGAGCAGGACGGCTCTGGAGAAGGTCGTACGGGTAACGCCGGATAATCTTCTGGCCCAAAAACTCCTCAGCCAGATCTATGTTGATGCCGGGGAAAGCGATCTCGCCCGCCGGTGCCTGGAGATTATCCTTTCGCTCAGCCCCGGCGATCTGGAATGTAAGCTCATGCTTGACGCCATGTGCCGGCAGCCCCGTGAAAATGCCGACCGTGCCGACGATCTTTGTAGCGAAACGGGCGCCGATGCGGCCATCGATTTGGAAGATGAGTCACTCCTGGAAGAGATCGAGATTATTGAAGAACTGGTAGACGAAGTTGTCGACGAGGAAGAGCAGGCAGCTTTTACGGCACATGCGCCGCCCCCTCCGCTTGCAGAAGAGTCGTTTGCGGATGTTCTTCCCGATGAAGAGCCCGTCACGAACGCCGGCGTCCCGAGCCCGCGCGATGTCCTGAGTACCGGAACCGTCGCGGATCTCTACATAGCCCAAGGGTTCCCCAAGAAGGCGCTCGCCATCTACCGGGACCTGCTTGATGCCGACCCCCTTAATGAAGATATCCGCAACCGGATGGTGGACCTCAAGAGGCGCATCGATGAGGACGAGGCCCGCGCCCGCGAATCTGTCATGACAGAAGGCGTTTCCTCTATCGATACGACGGCCGACGCCGCACAGATCCATGGAGACTCGGCCGCGGATAGGGGGGCTTTCAAGGAAGAGGCGGTTTCCGGTTTTGCCGTCGAGACGGCACACGAGGTCGATATTCCTCTGGAGGTCGCCGTGTCGGCCGGGTCGTCGCTCAACGCTGCAGAGGAGAAGGATGCTTCTGCGGCCCATGTGATTTCTGTGCTCGAAGGGTGGCTCGATTCCATTCGGAGGATACGCCAATGCCGTTCAGTGCTGCACTGAAGCAGATCGTCGAGGGGGTCGAGGGGGGGCTGGGTGCGGCCATCATGGGCTATGACGGCATCCACATCGACGAGTATCTCAGGGAAGATTCCCCTATGGACCTCCATCTCCTGGCCGTTGAGTACGCCACCGTGCTCAAGGAGGTCAAAAGGACGGTCGATGTGCTCGGGACCGGCGACATGGAGGAGGTTTGCGTCGCGACCGAGCGGTCACGGGTCATTGTCCGGGTCATAAATGACGATGTGTTCCTCGTTCTGACCCTCGAGCGAGACGGCAACTACGGCAAAGGACGCTACCTGTTGCGTCTTGCCGCCCCGAAGTTGCGCGAACTGCTGTCATAAGCCGGCCTTTCCGGAAAAGGAGCACATGCATGCGCATTCTCGTGGTGCACGGCCCGAACCTTAATATGCTGGGGACCCGCGAACCCGGCATCTACGGCACGTTAACACTTGATCGGATCAATGAGTCTCTGGTAGCCTTGGCCGATGAGTTGGGCTGCACGATTTCCTCGTTCCAGTCCAACAGCGAAGGGGCGCTGGTCGACGCCATCCAGGCTGCGGCGGGAACCTGTGACGGCATTCTCATCAATCCGGCCGCATACACCCACACCAGCGTCGCTATTCGCGACGCCCTCGCAGCAGTGGCGTTGCCGGTGGTGGAGGTGCATCTCTCGAATATCCATCGCCGGGAGGAGTTCCGGGCTCATAGTTTTGTAGCACCCGTCGCCGTGGGACAGATCACAGGGTTCGGCGCTGAAAGCTACCTGCTCGGGTTACGCGCCCTTTTTACCCACATTGAAAAAGGGATTGTCACCAAGGGTTGAAACATGTTACAAAACAGGCTCAATAAAGCCCGGAGTCATGCCGAAAAACACGATGTGGACGCCATCGTGTTTTTTAACATGAGTAACGTTCGTTACCTTTCCGGCTTCACCGGAAGCGATGGCGCAGTGGTGCTCGGGAGAGACGCGAGCTGGTTTCTCACCGATTCACGTTACACCACCCAGGCGTCCCGCCAGGTTGTCGGGCTCCCGACAGTCGAATATCGCATCAAGCTCGACGGAATCACCGAGCTGGTGCGGGAACAGGGATTCCGCCGGATTGGGTTTGAGTCCGAACACACGACGTTTGCCGTGTATGAGTCTCTGCGGCAGAAACTCCCCGAGACTGAACTGGTGCCCATCGGTGAGGAGCTGGCCCAGCTCCGGCTGATCAAGGACCCCTCGGAATGTGAGCTTTTGTCCCGTGTCGCCCGGCTGGCCTCCGAGGCCCTGCTGTCAATCCTGCCACTGGTAAAGCCGGGCGCCGTGGAGCGCGAACTGGCCCTTGAGCTCGAATTCGCCATGCGCCGCGCCGGTGCGGAGAATTCATCCTTTGATTTCATTGTGGCCTCCGGCGAGCGGGGATCTCTCCCCCACGGGCGTGCCGGCGACAAGGCACTGGCTGCGGGAGAGTTGGTCACCATCGATTTCGGCGCCAGGTACGAAGGCTACTGTTCGGACGAAACCGTGACCGTTGCCGTGGGGGTCCCCGATGAGCGCCAGCGCCGGATTTACGGCATTGTCAAGGAAGCTCACGATCGGGCGATTGCTGCGGTCAGGCCAGGGGCCGAACTGCGGGAAATCGATCGGATCGCCCGCGGCTATATTGAAGAACAGGGCTACGGCGCCTTTTTCGGCCATGGTCTCGGCCATGGCGTCGGTCTTGACGTGCACGAGAAGCCGGTCGTATCCCCCCGGGGCGAGGGGATGGCGGCTGTCGGCATGGTTTTCACTATCGAGCCGGGTATCTATATTCCCGGCTGGGGTGGCGTGCGGATTGAAGACACGGTCATCGTTACTGAGGACGGTTGCCGTCCCATTACCATGGTTCCCAAGGAACTCATGATTTTGTAACGCCGTCGGCATGTCCCGGCGGCGATACCCGTCAAAGGAGATACGATACATGGATATCAAGGATTTGAAGTCACTCATAAAAATGGTTACCGAAACCGATATCACCGAGTTCGAGCTGGAGGGTGCCGAGGAAAAGATCCGCATCAAGCGCGGCTGCGCTCCCCAGGTGGTCCAGTATCAGGCCCCCGCGCCCATGATGGCCGTTCCCCAGCCCGTCGCCGCTCCGGTTGCCGCTGCTCCCGCTTCGGCTGCAGTTTCTGCTGCTCCCGCTCCCGCTGTGGCGGGCGGCAAGGAGGTAACCTCTCCCATCGTCGGTACGTTCTATCGTGCTCCCGCCCCTGATGCGGCCCCTTATGTGGAAGTCGGCCAGGTGGTTGAAAAGGGGCAGGTCCTCTGCATTGTTGAGGCCATGAAGCTCATGAACGAAATCGAGGCCGAGTTCCGCTGCAAGATCGTCCAGATCTGCAAGGAGAACGCCCAGCCGGTGGAGTTCGGGGAGCCCCTCTTCATCGTGGAGCCGATGTAGTCGTCCCGGCAGTCATTGGAGAAATCATACATGTTTCATAAAGTTCTGATTGCAAATCGCGGCGAAATCGCCCTGAGGGTCATCCGGGCCTGCAAAGAGCTGGGAATCAAGACCGTTGCCGTCTACTCGACAGCGGACAGGGATTCGCTCCATGTGAAGCTCGCGGATGAGAGTGTCTGCATCGGTCCTGCGCCGAGCCTGCAGAGCTATCTTAATATCAACGCCATCATTTCGGCTGCCGAGTTGACCGATGCCGAGGCAATCCACCCCGGCTACGGTTTTCTGTCGGAAAATGCCGCTTTTGCCGAAATCTGTGAAAACTGCGGCATAACCTTCATTGGTCCCTCCTCGCAAAGCATGCGCATCATGGGCGACAAGATCAGCGCACGGCAGGCGGTAATCAAGGAGAATGTGCCGATCCTGCCCGGCACCAAGGAGGGGGTTAACGACGTCAATGAGGCGGTGAAGATCGCCAAGAAGATCGGCTTCCCCGTCATTATCAAGGCGACTGCCGGAGGCGGTGGCCGGGGGATGAAGATCGTGCACTCCCCGGCGGCTCTCCCCAACGCCTTTGCCACGGCTCGTGCCGAGGCTCAGGCCGGTTTCGGCAACCCTGAGGTCTACATTGAGAAGTATTGCGAAAAGCCGCGCCACGTTGAGATCCAGATCATGGCCGACAAGCACGGTAACGTGATTCACCTGGGTGAGCGGGACTGTTCCATCCAGCGTCGCCACCAGAAGATCATCGAGGAGTCGCCGTGCCCGGTCATGACTCCTGCACTCCGCAAGGCCATGGGTGATGCGGCTGTACGCGCGTCCAAGGCGGTGGGGTACGACAGTGTCGGCACCGTTGAGTTCCTGGTGGACAAGGACCTCAACTTCTATTTCATGGAGATGAATACCCGGGTGCAGGTGGAGCATCCGGTGACCGAAATGGTCACCGGCATCGACATCGTCCGGGAGCAGATCCGTTCTGCAGCCGGTCTCAAGCTCCGTTACAAGCAGAGCGACATTAAGCTGCACGGTCACGCTATTGAGTGCCGGATCAATGCTGAAGACCCGGTGAAATTCACCCCGTCGCCGGGCAAGATTGTCGGTTACCATACCCCCGGAGGTCTGGGTGTACGGATCGACTCTTTCGTCTATGATCAGTATTCCGTGGTCCCCCACTACGACTCGCTCATAGCGAAGCTGATCGTCCACGCAGAGACCAGGGAAGATGCCATCCGCCGCATGGCCCGCGCCCTTGACGAGTACATCATTGAGGGCATCAAGACCACAATCTCCTTTCACAAGAGGATCATGGACAACAAAGACTTTATGGAGGGGAACGTCGACACCGGCTTCCTCGAGCGAATCGTGCTGGAGTAGGGCATGGATTTTCCTGAAGAGCTCAAGTACAGCAAGGAACATGTCTGGGTAAGGGAAGAGGGGGATCGGGCGGTCATCGGGTTGACTGATTATGCCCAGGATGCCCTGGGCACCATCAGTGCCATAGATCTGCCCACAGTAGGGGATGAACTGGAGCAGGAGGATTCCTTCGGCTCCCTTGAGGCACGCAAGACCGCGTCGGAGCTTTACGCCCCCATCAGCGGGACGGTGCTGGAGATAAACGAGGAACTGGACGCGGCCCCGGAGGTCATCAACGACGACCCCTATGACGGGGGCTGGATTGCGGTGGTCTCACTCGATGACCCTGAAGAACTCAAGTCGCTTCTGTCGGCGGAAGATTACGCAGAGTACGTAAGCCAGGCCGACGAAGACGAAGAATAACCAACAGCGGAGTTTCAGCCCGCTGACAAAGGCGAGATACCCATCTCGCCTTTGTTTTTGACCATAACCGGAGTATGCAATGCCACTGACGCTCGGCCATATTGTCTATGCCAACTGTACGCCCATTTTCACCGCTCTGCGAGACCTCGGCCACTCCCCGGATTACCGGATCGTGACGGGGGTGCCTGCCCAGCTCAACCGACTGCTTGCCCATGGCGAGATCGACGTCTGCCCCTCGTCATCCATCGAATACGCGACCCATCCCGACCGCTACGTAATCCTGCCCGATCTTTCCATCAGCGCGGTGGGACCGGTCAAGAGCGTCATGCTCTTTTCCCGTGTACCCATCGAGCAACTGGATGGCGCCACCATTGCCATGACCACGGAGTCCGATACGTCGGTCAACCTTTTAAAGATTATCCTGGGGCTCTTCCACAGGTTCACCAATCGGTTCCAGCGGACCGACCTCCCTCTGAAGGAAGCGCTGGAAGCCCATCCCGGCCTGTTGCTCATCGGCGATAAGGCCCTTCGCGGGGCTCTCGCCGGCACCGCTCCCCACGTCTATGACCTGGGTGAGCTATGGTACCGGTTCACGGGACTTCCGTTCGTATTTGCCCTCTGGCTGGTTCGTCGTGAGGCTGCGGAGTCGCAGCGGGATAAGGTGGTCCGGCTGGGCGCCGACCTGCTCAAGGCAAAACTGATTTCCTACGAGTCCTACCCCGCCATTGCGGCAGAGGCGCCGGAGCGCAACTGGATCGGTGAAGAACAGCTGGTCGACTACTGGCGAACTATATCCTACGATCTGACGCCTGCCCACTTGGATGGACTGCGCCTCTTCTTTCGCCATGCAGCCGAGCTTGGCGCTATTGCGTCGGCTCCGGAAATTCGGCTGTTTTCTTGAGGATGATTGGCATATGAATTGCTGAATAAATATTCATGACTCAGACTTCATTGACTGGTTCACGTTGGCTCGACTCTGTGGCCCGGCGACTCAAGCATTTGCGCGAAGGGCTCAAGTCTCCTGAATCCGGGCGCTTGGAAGAGTTCAAGGCTCGCACCTTTCTCGTGGTCAAGTGTCGTTGGCTGCTTCTGGCGCTTGTGGGCATCTACTGCCTTGTTGCGGGAAGTACGTATTATGTCAGTCGTATCGGTCTCTTTTTGTCACCCTCACAGGTGATGTTTCTCGTAGTTACCGCGTCAACGGTGGTTGCCTACAATCTTCTGCTTCACCTCTTTTGCCAGCGAATTATCTGTTGTTTTAGATTCATTAACGTCTTTCAGATTGTCCTTGACCTGCTTCTGGTGACGGTTCTCGTTCACCTTAGCGGCGGTGCCTCCAGCTGGTTCTGGCCGGTTTATCTCATTGTTACCATAGAAGCCGCATTCCTGATTGAAGGGAAGCGTGAAGTGTGGTTAGTGGGGGCGTTCGGCGGTATTCTCTACGGGGCATTGCTTGCCCTGGAGCATTTCGGCGTCATTACAAACGTCCCCATGCCCTTTGTCGAACCGGGGCTCCACCGGGATCCTCACTACATTCTTCTGGTCTGGCTCTGGGTTTCGCTGCTCAACGCGGCGGCAGCCGTCATAGGTTCCTACTTTGTATCGGTGATCGAGCGCGAGTCGGAAGCGACGAGACAAAGCGAAGAGCGGCTCTTGGGCTTCCTCGATACGGCCAACGATCTGATCCTGAGTTTTTCTCCCGAGGGCCGGCTTCGATACGTGAACGAGTCGTGGCAGCAGGTTCTCGGCTATACGGCAGAGGAGGCGAAGGAGCTTTCCTTCTTCGGTATCATTCATCCCGACAGCAGGGAGCGATGCAACGCGGAACTGGAGCGGATTCTCGCAGGCGATGTGCTCAGTCCGCTTGAAGCAACGCTGGTTGCCAAGGGAGGACGATCCATCATTGTTGAGGGGAGCCTGACCTGTGGCATCGATGGTGAAGGCTCCACCGCTGTGTGGGGCATCTGCCGGGACATCACCGAGCGCAAGCAGGTGGAGGAACAGCTCTATCGCCTCGCCCATCATGACACACTGACCGGGCTTCCCAACCGCATCCTCTTCCTGGACCGCCTTCAGCAGGCAAAGGCCCATGCCAATCGATACCGGCATCATGTGGCGCTCATGTTTCTCGATCTGGACCGTTTCAAGATCATCAACGACACCCTCGGCCATCCGGTGGGCGACAAACTCCTTCAGGAGGTGGCGAAACGTCTTGTGGACTGCGTGCGGGAGGTGGATACCGTGGCGCGCATCGGTGGCGACGAGTTCACCGTCGTGCTCGTGAACATCGATTCCGTCGAGAACGTGAAGCGGGTAGCCCAGAAGATACTCAAATCCCTGTCCGTCCCGTTTATGGTGGACAGCTTCGAGCTCTACATTACCACGAGTATCGGTATCGCCCTCTATCCCGACGACGATGAAAATCCGGACAACCTGGTCAAGAAGGCCGACATCGCCATGTACCATGCAAAGGGAGAGGGGAGAAACACCTTCAAGTTCTACGTCCCCAAGATGGACGCCAACGCGGACAAGCGGCTGCTCCTTGAAACCAGCCTGCGCAAGGCACTGGATAACGAAGAGTTCCGGGTTTACTACCAGCCCAAAGTTGATATCACAACCAAGCAGATAACCGCCATGGAGGCCCTGTTGCGCTGGCAGCATCCGACGCTCGGCCTTGTGGCTCCGTCGGAATTCATCCCCCTGGCCGAGGAGACGGGGCTCATTGTTCCCATCGGCGAATGGGTGCTGCGCGCCGCCTGTCTCCAGAACCGGAAGTGGCTCGAGATGGGGCTGCCGCCCATGAGGGTGGCGGTCAACCTGTCCGGCTACCAGTTCCAGCAGCCCAACCTGTTGGACGTTATTCGCGCCGTGCTGGCTGATACCGGCCTTGACCCCGGGCTTCTGGAACTGGAGATAACCGAGAGCGTCATCATGCAGAACCCGGATTTTGCCGTGGCGGTCCTGGCGGAAATCAGAGACCTGGGCATCCACATTTCCATTGACGACTTCGGCACCGGCTACTCGTCTCTGGCCCACTTGAAGCGCTTCTCCATCAATACCCTGAAGATCGACAAGTCGTTCGTGCGCGACGTGGAGATCAATTCAGCCGACGCCGCCATTGCCACGGCGATTATTGCCATGGGGAACAGCCTCAACCTCAAGGTTATCGCCGAGGGAGTGGAAACCGAGGGGCAGTTGACGTTTCTGTCCGAAAACAAGTGCGATGAGGTTCAGGGGTTTCTGTTCAGTACACCCATGCCTTCGGAGGATGTGGCAGATTTTCTTCGGGGCAGGACCAACCTGGTGGCGCCTGTCAGCCTGAAGTCAGTCCCGTGACAAGCAGGTAGTCGTCGAGGATCTTTCGATGATCGAAGCAGAGCGTGGCGGGGAGTTTGTTTAATGGAAAAACTGCGAGCCCGGCCGCGTCGTCGCCCGCCCGTGGCGTACCCTGTGCGGTGGCGATGAAAACGGCTGATATGGTGTGCTGACGGGCGTCGCGCCGGGGGTCGGAATAACACCCCAGGAGCCTGAGCCCTGACACGCGGAGAGATGTTTCTTCCCATGCCTCGCGGACGGCCGCGTCCTCGAGGGACTCGCCGTAATCCACGAATCCCCCCGGTATCGCCCATCCCAACGGTTCGTTTTTTCGTTCAATGAGGACAATACCGTCCGGCGTTTCGATGATAATGTCGACCGTGGGGACGGGATTGCGGTACGCACGGACTTTTTCCCCGCAACGGGGACAGGAGAGATACTCGAAGGGCATGGAGTCCTCCGGGGAAATGAAAAGGGGAGGAATCGCTTCCTCCCCCCTTCGGTGTCGTTGCGGCCGGCCGGCTTACTTCTTCTTGCCGCCGGAGGCCTTCTTGGAGGCCTTGAGCGGGTTGACCCTGACGTCATCGCTCTTTATCTCGACCTTCACGTGGGTGGCGAAGTTGCAGATACCGCCGACCCATTTTTTGCCCGGAGCCGGGTAGGCGCTGCAGACCTTGCCGATGGTCCCCTCGACGATCCGCTCGCATCCTTCGCAGTTCTCAACCACGTTTTGGCAGGAACCGCCGGTGAAGATGCAACCTTGTTTTCCCCAGAAGGTACACTCGGTACCGGGAAGTACCGTTTGACACTGCATCCTGAATCCTCCTAACAAGAGTTTTTTCCGTAAACCTGTGTAGTATCAAATCTAGCAATTTCAAAAGAATAAAGTCAACGGAAAAATCCCGCCGCCACAGGGATCGCGAAGCCTTTCGGACACCCCCCTGGCGACCCGGTCCCCCCAGGGTCGCATATGCAAATCAATGCGGCCACCCCGGTCGCGGGGTTGACTCGCCACGGGGTATGTATTACCCTTTGGAGGCCTGCAAATCAAGGTCTCCACGGCTTAGTGGCGGCCATGCTCCCAGGGGAGGGACTTCATGCATCGCATTACCTTCGGTACTTCCGGTTGGCGTGGTATTCTCTGCGAAGATTTTACCTTCGAGAACGTGAAAGTGGTGAGTCAGGCCATTGCCGACCATGTGAAAACAATAGGCGAACAGGACAAGGGGATCATCGTCGCCTATGACACCCGATTCATGGGAGAGCGTTTCGCCAAGGAAACGGTCCGCGTGCTGGCCGGTGCCGGCGTCAAGGCTTATTTCTGCCGGCGCGACACGCCTACTCCGGTCATTTCCTTCGAGATTCTGCGCCGCGGGGCTGCTGGAGCAGTCAACTTTACCGCAAGCCATAACCCGCCCGAATACAATGGTATCAAGTTTTCTCCGTCCTGGGGCGGCCCGGCGCTGCCCGAGACGACCGGCGACATCGAGCGCCGGGCCAACGAGATGCTTGGTGAAGTCTGCTACCGGGAGATGGCCCTTGACGAGGCGGTGAAGGTGGGGCTGCTGGAAGAGATCGACCCCCGGGAAGAGTATCTGAAGGCCCTGGAGGCAAAGGTCGACTTCGACGCCATTGGTCGTCTCGGTTCCGTTGCCGTGAACGCCCTCTACGGGACCGGTCGGGGGTATCTCGAGGAGCCTCTGATGGCGCGAGGGGTGAGCGTGAAGGCGATCAACATGCATCGCGACCCCTATTTCGGGGGTTTCCCGCCCGAACCGTCAGAGAAGTACATCCAGGATTTCATCCGGCTCGTGAAGGATGATCCGGCCGTAGGACTGGGGATCGCCACCGACGGCGACGCCGACCGCTTCGGTATCGTTGACGGCGACGGTACCTTCATTGAGCCGAATTACATCATCGCTCTGCTGTTCGACTATTTGGTCCGAGTGAGGAAGATGACCGGCGCAGTGGCCCGCAGCGTGGCAACGTCCCACCTTGTTGACGCGGTGGCTAGGAAGCACGGCATCGAAGTCATCGAGACGCCGGTGGGCTTCAAGTATATTGGCGAGCTGATCAGCCAGGACCGGATCATTATCGGCGGAGAGGAGAGCGCCGGCCTTTCCATCAAGGGGCACGTGCCAGAGAAGGATGGCATTCTCGCCTGTTTCCTGGTGGCAGAAATGGTTGCCAGGGAAGGGCTGTCCGTGAAGGCTCTGCTGGCAAGACTCTATGGGGAAGTCGGCACGTTCGTGACAAAACGGGAGAACATCACCCTTTCTCCCGCCGTGGAAGAGGGCTATGCCGAGAAGCAGCGACAGGCGCCCGATTCCTTCGCCGGTCTGAGGGTTGTGGAAAAGGTTACTGTGGACGGCAGCAAGTTTATTCTGGAGGACGGCAGCTGGCTGCTGTTCCGCAAATCAGGGACCGAGCCGGTGGTCCGCCTGTACGGCGAGGCGTCCAGCGAGGAGAAGCTCGCGGCTGTCATGGCTGCCGGGAAGCAGTTCATCCTCGGCTAATCAGCAGACGAACAGGCAAACGGACGGTGCAACGGCGCCCATCCGCCCCAGGCGGCGGGGCGCCTTTTTCTTTCCCGGGCGAAAACGGAGTATTGAATACCTGACAATTTTGCTATAGTATTATGAAGCGATGACTACAATCCGAGGAGGAATCCATGTGGGATTACACTGAGAAGGTTCGGGAGCACTTCCTGAACCCCAGAAACGTTGGAGAGATACCCGATGCGGATGCGGTGGGCGAGGTGGGAAGCCTTGCCTGCGGTGATGCGCTCAAGCTCTATATCAAACTTGACGAGGCCAAGGAGAAGATCGTCGATGCCAAATTCCAGACCTTTGGTTGCGCCAGCGCCATTGCATCGTCGTCGGCCCTGACCGAGATCATTAAAGGAAAGACCCTCGACGAGGCCCTGGCAACCACCAATCAGGAGATCGCCGAGTTTCTGGGAGGGCTCCCCGAGGAGAAGATGCACTGTTCGGTCATGGGGCAGGAGGCCCTTGAGGTGGCAATCGCCAAGTATCGCGGCGGTCCGGTGCCGACTCACCATGACCACGGTCACGAGGAGGCCGGGGGTGAGATTGTCTGCAAGTGCTTCGGTCTGACCGATGTCTTCCTGCGCAAGGTGATCGAGACGAACAAGCTGACCACCGCCGAGCAGGTGACCCATTTCACCAAGGCCGGCGGAGCATGCGGCGGATGTATCCCGAAAATCAAGGAGATCATCAACGAGGTTCTGGGTGCCAAACCGGCGGAAGAGCACAAGCGGCCCGAGAAGCTGACCAATCTTCGCAAGATGCAGCTTATCCAGGAGACCCTGGAGAAGGAGGTTCGCCCCCAGCTCTGGGCGGACGGCGGAGATCTTGAGCTGATAGATATTACCGGCAGCGAAGTCCAGATTGCATTTCGCAAGGCGTGTGCCGGGTGCGCCGCTTCGGGCAATACCGCCAAGTTCGTCGAGATGAAGCTGCGCGAACTTGTGGCCGAGGATATCACTGTCACGGAGGTGGAGGGATGAAGGAAATCTACCTGGACAACAACGCCACCACCAAGGTGGACGAGGCTGTTTTCGAGGAGATGCGTCCCTATTTCTGTGATCTCTACGGCAATCCCAGTTCCATGCACTATTTCGGCGGCCAGGTCCAGAGGAAGGTGGACGAGGCCCGGAACCGGGTCGCAGCGCTTCTGGGCGCCCTGCCCGAAGAGGTCATCTTCACCGCCTGTGGTACCGAGAGCGACAATGCGGCCATCCGCTCGGCCCTTGAGGTTTTCCCGGAACGCCGCCACATTATTACCACCCGGGTTGAGCATCCGGCGGTCCTTACCCTCTGCCGCAACCTGTCAAAGCGGGGGTACCGGGTCACCGAACTGGGTGTTGACGGGGAAGGCCGGCTCGACCTGAATGAACTGCGGAGTGTGATTGATGAGGATACCGCCATTGTATCGGTCATGTGGGCCAACAATGAAACAGGCGTGATCTTCCCGGTTGAGGAGATCAGCCGGATCGTCAAGGAGAAAGGAAAGGGTGCGCTGTTCCATACCGACGCGGTTCAGGCCGTGGGGAAAATACCCATCAACATGGCCAGGTCGTCCATTGACATGCTTTCCATTTCGGGACACAAGCTCCATGCCCCCAAGGGTACGGGGGTTCTTTACCTGCGCAAAGGGGTACCGTTCAGGCCGTTCATGGTCGGCGGGCACCAGGAGCACAGTCGCCGGGCCGGTACCGAAAATACCGCAGGCATCATCGCACTCGGCAAGGCATGCGAACTGGCAGGCCACTGGATGGAAGACGAAAATACGCGGGTCAAGGCCCTGCGCGACCGGCTCGAGGCCGCGCTGCTCGAACTGATCCCCCGGGCCAGGATCAACGGGGGCGAAGCCGAGCGCCTCCCCAATACCCTTTCCATTGCCTTCGAGTTTGTGGAAGGGGAAGCGATCCTCATGCTGATGTCCGAGAAGGGCATTTGTGCATCGTCGGGGAGTGCCTGCACCTCCGGCTCCCTTGAGCCGTCCCACGTGCTGCGGGCCATGGGGGTTCCGTTTACCTGCGCCCACGGCTCTATCCGGTTTTCGTTGTCGCGTTTCACCACCGACGAAGAGATCGACACCATAATCCGCGAGTTGCCGCCCATCATCCGGCGGTTACGGGAAATGTCGCCCTTCGGCCGGGAGTTTCTCAACGCCTGAACCGTCCGGAACGTTGCAGAAGAAAAGGAAAAAGGGGACCGTCACTGACGTGTCCCCTTTTTTTCAGGCAGCTTGTGAGTTGGCTGGGTAGCCCGGGCCGCGAGCCCAGGGTGCCGGCTTATTTCTTACAGGCATCCGGGTCCTTGCAGATCTCAATCAGGGCCTCAAGAGCGTTGGTGACGGTGAGAATTCCGACCAGCCGGTCGTTGTCGTCCACCACCAGGACGCCGTTGAGCTTGCGATCGTGAAGGAGTTGGGCCGCCTCGGTCAGGTCGGTGTCGGGGGTTACCTTGTAAGGATTCGGATTCATGGCCTCGGTGACCGAGGTTTTGGATAGAATATAGTGGACCTCCCAGGTGTCCAGCGACGTGGCCTTGGACGGCCTGAAATCCGCCACCATCTTCTCGGTGAGGATTCCCACGATCGTTTCCTTGTCCATTACCGGCACCCGGCGGATGCTCTTTTCCTTCATCAGATGGATTGCCTCGATGACCGTGGCATCCTTTTCGATGGTGACGGGGTTTTTCGTCATCCAGGTTCCTACTTTAGTCATGTCAGTATCCTCCTATGGTTGCCTCTACATTCCCAGGAATGCTTTCTTCACGTGTTCGTCGTTCAGGAGGGCCTCGCCGGTGCCGGAGAGGACAACCCTTCCGGTCTCAAGAACATAGGCCCTGTGGGCGATTCTGAGCGATTGGAAGACGTTCTGCTCCACGAGAAGGATGGTGACCCCCTGCTTGTTGATCTCGGTAATGATCTCAAAGATGAACTTGACCAGGAGCGGAGCGAGACCGAGGGACGGCTCGTCCAGGAGCAGAAGCTTCGGATTCGTCATCAGTCCCCGGGCGATGGCGAGCATCTGCTGCTCGCCGCCGCTCATGGTACCGCCCAACTGCTTTGCCCGCTCCTTGAGCCGGGGGAAGAGGCCGAAAACCCGGTCCACGTTGGCCTCCCGGTCGCCGCGGGTACTCTTGAGATAGGAGCCCATGCGCAGGTTTTCGAGAACGGTCATTTCCGGGAAGATCTTCCGCCCTTCGGGCACCTGGACGATTCCCTGAGCCACCACCTCGTGGGATTCCAGTTTGGTGAGATCTGTGCCGTTGAAGGTGAGGGTGCCCGAGTCGGGTTTCACGAGCCGTGAAATGTTCTTGAGGGTGGTGGACTTGCCGGCGCCGTTAGAGCCGACAACGGTGACGATTTCACCCTGCTTGACCTCCAGGTCGATATCCCAGAGGACCTTGAGGTCTCCGTAGCTGAAATTGAGTTTTTCTATCTTGAGCATGGCATATCCTTTGTCGGAACAGTGAAATCAGTGCTCGGAGCCCAGGTAGGCCTCAACCACCGCCTGGTTGTTGACGATTTCCTCCGGCGTTCCTTCGGCCAGTTTCTCCCCTGAGTTGAGGACCACGATGCGCTCGGAGATCCTCATGATCGCCTTCATGTCGTGCTCGATGACCATCTGGGTGATCCCGCCGCGCTCTTTGATGTCGAGGATCAGCTGGATGATCTCTTCGCTTTCGGCCGGATTCAGTCCTCCCATGACCTCGTCGAGGAGCAGCATTTTGGGCTGGGTGGCAAGAACACGCGCTACTTCCAGCTTTTTCCGCTCGCCGATGGGGAGCCCGCCGGCGAGGAAGTTGGACTTGTTATCCAGTCCCACCACCTTGAGCTGCTCGTGGGCAATCTCGCGGGCAACCTTGAGGGAGCCGGTCCGGCAGAGGGCGCCGACCATGACGTTGTCGAGCACCGAGAGCTTGGCCAGGGGACGGACCTTCTGCCAGGTGCGGACCATGCCGAGTTTGCAGACCTTGTCGGGCTCCATGCCGTTGAGTTTCCTGCCGTCGAAGATCACATCCCCCCGCGACGGGGGGTAGTAGCCGGTAATGCAGTTGAACAGGGTGGTCTTGCCGGCGCCGTTGGGGCCGATGAGCCCCATGATCATCCCCTCCTCCATGGAGAAGGAGACGTCCGAGTTGGCGGCGAGACCGCCGAAGAATTTACTGACGTGCTTTATTTCCAGTATCGCCATGGGATTGACCTCACATCGCCTTTTTCTTGGTGAGTTTCTTGACGTAGCCCAGGACGCCGTCGGGCATGAAGAGGATGACCACTACGACCAGGATACCGTAGATCAGGGCGTGGGCGTGGGCCAGGTGGTCCTTGAGGAAGATCCCGACTCCGGACTCCTCGCTGGCCAGGCCGATCTTGAATATTCCTTGGGCGATCAGGTTGCTGCGCAGGGCTTCGGATAGAGGTACCAGCACCAGTGACCCCACCACCGGCCCCCAGATGGTGCCGATGCCGCCGATGATGCAGATAAGAACGATCTGAACCGAGATGTCCAGGGCGAGCACCGTTGGGGGATCGATAAAGCCGATGTAGATGGCGTAAAAGCTGCCGGCCAGCGACGTGAAGACCGCCGAGATGGCCAGGGCGATGTTCTTGTAGATGGAGAGGTTGATCCCGAGAGAATGGGCCGCGTCCTGGTCCTCGCGGATGGCCTGAAAGTAGTAGCCGAGCTTGGAGTGCTGCACCAGATAGGTGACTGCGATGGTCAGGATGGCGATCACCAGGCCGATGTAGTAGAAGGGGACCTTGGAAAGAAAGTCGGTGATTACCGTCCCACCCAGGGTGAAAGGGGGGATGTCCGTGGCCAGGATACCTTCGGCACCGTTGGTCAGGTCCTTCAGATTCATGGCGCAGAGGCGCATAATTTCGGCCACGGCAATGGACGCGAGAACGAAATAGGGTCCCCGGAGCCGGAAGCAGATGCTGCCGATGATGAGGGAAACCACCAGCGCCACTGCGATACCGGCAATCATCCCGTACCAGGGGGGAATCTGCTTGAACTGCATCAGAACCATGGTGGTGTAGGCGCCGGCCCCGAAATAGGCGGCATGGCCCACCGAGTACTGTCCCGTGTAGCCGCCGACGATGTTCCAGCTCTCCCCCATGATGGTGCTGAGGAAGAAGAGGATCATGATGTGAAGGGCGTAGGGGCTCTCCACTGCTTTGGGGAAGAGGAAGAGGCCCGCGAGGATGACCACCCCGAGGATGATCGACACCGGCGAGGCCCCTCGCGTATTGGTTATCAGAGCATTGATCTGTCTCATGTCAGTCGGACCCCGCTACATTTTTGATTTGCCGAGCAGACCCGCCGGCTTGAAGAGAAGCACCAGGAGGAAGAGGACGAACACGACCACGTCCTTCCAGCCGGAGGAGATGTAGACGGCCCCGAGGGACTCCGCCACCCCGATGATGACGCCGCCGATGGTGGCCCCCACGATGCTCCCCATTCCCCCGAGAACCGTGATGACGAATGCCTTGAGGGTGAAGGTGCTCCCGATCTGGGGGAAGATGTAGTAGGTAGGGGAGATGAGCGCACCGGCCGTGCCGGCCAGGGCCGCACCCATGCCGAAGGCCAGGATCGACATCCACTTCACGTTGATCCCCATGAGCTGGGCCGCTTCCCGGTCCTGGGCCGTTGCCCGGATCGCCTGGCCCGTGTCGGTCTTCATCAGGAACCAGTACAGGAGCAGTGTTATCGCCGCGGTGATCAGGAAGGAGATGGCCAGCGGCCATGAAATGGAGATGGTGCCGATATTAAAGCTGCTCGACGAATAAGATGTGGTCAGGATCTTGTAATCGGAGGTATAGATGAACATCATCGTGTTGCTCATAATCAGTCCCAGGCCGATGGTAAGCAGTATCTGGTTCTGGGGCAGGGCACCGAGCACGCGGTTGATGAATGTTTTCTGGAGAATGGCTCCGAAGAGGAACATGAGCGGGATGGTGAAGGCGATGGAGACGAACGGATCGACCCCCGCCAGGGAGAAGAAGTTATAGGTCAGGTACATGCCGATCATCATGATGTCACCGTGGGCAAAGTTGATGACCCGCATGACGCCGAAGATGATGGTGAGCCCTATGCCGATCAGGGCGTAGACGCCGCCGATCAGAATGCCGCTGATGAGCGATTGGAGGAAAATGGTCATGGATAGCTCCGGGTAAAAAATCTGGTTCACGCATCAAGGGTCAAGGGACGGAACGATGGAAACCCTCCATTCCGGCCCTTGACCCTTGACCCGCCTCAGTGGTCCTTCAGACTATTTCCAGCCGGGGAACGGATACACGGCCTTCTTGGTGGCGAACTTGGCCGGGTAGACTGTTTCGTACTTGCCGTTCAGGATTTGCTGAACCAACATCTGGTGGTTGTTCTGGTTGGTGAATCCGGCGTAATCCTCGAACTTGACCTCACCCATGATGCCGTTCCACTTGCCGGCCTTGAGCCCGGCGCGGGTCTTTTCCCGGTCGCCGTTGGCAGCGGCCGCGGTCTGGGCCATGATCATCATGGCTTCGTAGGCGCAGGCGGCGTGGTAGGTGGGCTCTTTGCCGAACTTGGCCTTATAGCGCTTGGCGAAGTCCGCGGCTCCCGGCCAGTTCACGTCATCGGTCCACTGGGTGCAGGAAAGGACGTAGTTGGAAATCTGCTTCTCGTTCGCAAACTGTACGGTGGTGAAGCCGGCGCCGCCGCCCAGGAACGCCTGGGGCTTCAGACCGATTTCACGGGACTGGCGCATGAGAAGGATGGCATCTGCCACATAGGAAACCATGAAGACCAGATCGGGGTTCTTGGCCTTGACCTTGGTCAGGGTCGAGCGATAGTCGGGAGATCCCTTTGAATAGGGCTCATCGGCAACCACCTGGATACCCTTCTTGGCCACGTACTCTTTGGCGGTCTTGACCGTGGAGGTGCCGAAATCGGTGTTCTCATAGATGAATGCGATGGTCTTGGGCTTGCCGAGGCCGGTGGCGGCGTCGATGAGGCTCGCCGCATACTGGTCGGCCGGGGCATTCAAGCGGTAGACCCACTTGAGACCCTGGCGGGTGATTTCTTCCTTGGCGGCAGCGGGCACGAGCAGGGGCACTTTGTAGCGCTCGGCAAGCTTCGACACGGCGTTGGAGCAGGCGGAGGTGTAAGGGCCGACTACGCCGGCAACGCCGTCGCGGGTGGCGAGCTTTTCCATGGCGCTCATGGCAATCTGGGGCTTACCGGTGTCGTCTTCCCAGACGAGGTCGGCGTTGATTCCTTTCTTTTTCAGATCCTCCTGGGCAAGCTTGATGCCATTGGTCAGGTTCTCGCCGATGGGGGCCTCGGGGCCGGTCATGGAGTTGATGACCCCGATCTTTACGTTGGCTGCCATGGCAAGACCGGGAATGGCCAATGCGGCTGCCAGTACGCATGAGACAAGCTTCTTCATCATGTTCTGCCTCCTTGGTGGGTAGTGACTGACAATACTTTATAATAACACTTCAAAAAAACATTTCCAGAACGCCCAGTTCGGGTAAAACTGGGGCAGATCTGCTCTCTGACCGGCTTTCTGTGACGTGAGATATTGTTTTATTTTAAGCAACTACAATGCCATCCCGTTGGCAGTTTGTAACATGCCGAATTGCCGTCGTCGGGCAGATAAATAACAACCTTTTGAGTGTCGAGCGATGGGTTGGTGGCTGAAATTGGCCATCATTCGGTGGCTAAAATTGGCCAGTTGTCACCATCACCGTTGACTTGAACACTGGGCATCGTTAGAGTGCGGATGTAACACCGACTGCCTGTACGGCTGAGCGGTCAATTTGGGAGGATCAGCGGGGCATGGGCTATCGCAATCTGCAGGAATGTGTGAAGGAGCTGGAACGGACCGGCCAATTGATCAGGATCGACGTGGAAACCGATCCGTACCTCGAAATCGGGGCCATCCAGCGCCGCGTCTACCATGCGGAGGGGCCGGCCCTCCTGTTTACGCGGGCGAAGGGATGCCGCTTTCCCATGTTGGGAAACCTGTTCGGCACCATGGACCGCACTACCTTTATCTTCCGAGACACCCTGCGCGTCATTGAACGTCTCGTGGCTCTCAAGATCAATCCCACGGTGCTCCTGAGGGACCCCCTTGGCCATCTCGGCATTCCCCGGGCAGCGCTTCACCTTCTGCCTCGCCAGGTATCGGACGGGCCGATTCTCGCCAATCACGCAACCCTCGACCAACTTCCACCCCTGGTTTCCTGGCCCCGGGACGGCGGTCCCTTTGTGACGCTGCCCCAGGTTTATTCCGAAAGCCCGGCCCGACCCGGCTTCCGCTTCTCCAACCTGGGAATGTACCGCGTTCAACTTTCTGGGAACGAGTATGCGCCGAACCAGGAGGTCGGAATCCACTACCAGATCCATCGGGGCATCGGTGTCCACCATGCCGAGGCGATCGCCCGGGGTGAATCCCTGAAGGTAAGCGTCTTCGTGGGCGGGGCACCCTCAATGGCCGTGGCTGCAGTCATGCCGCTCCCCGAGGGGCTGCCGGAACTTTCCTTTGCCGGACTCCTGGCCGGCCGCCGCATCGACATGATCTGCCGCCCCGACCGCCTTCCCCTTCCGGCCGAGGCGGATTTCGTCATCACCGGCACCATCGATCCGAACCGGACGCTCCCCGAGGGCCCTTTCGGCGATCACCTGGGGTATTACAGTCTCGCCCATCCGTTCCCGGTCCTCACGGTCGAGAGCGTGTACCATCGTGCCGACGCCATCTGGCCCTTCACCACCGTTGGCCGCCCTCCCCAGGAGGACACCACCTTCGGCGCCTTTATCCATGAACTGACAGGCGCCCTGATCCCCGAGGTGCTTCCCGGGGTGAAGGCGGTTCATGCCGTGGACGCGGCCGGGGTCCATCCCCTGCTGCTGGCCGTGGGCTCAGAACGCTACGTTCCCTATGAAGAGGAACGCACCCCCCGGGAGCTTCTCACCATTGCCAGCGCCATCCTGGGCAACGGCCAGCTCTCCCTGGCCAAGTACCTCTTCATCGCCCCCCATGAGGACGAGCCCCCCGACATTCACGACATCGACGGTTTTATCCGCTTTGCCCTGGAACGGGTCGACTGGCGGCGCGACCTTCACTTCCATACCCGCACCACCATCGACACGCTCGACTATTCGGGCACGGGCCTGAACGAGGGGTCAAAGGTCATCGTCGCGGCGGCAGGTCCACCAAGGCGTGAACTGCCCGGCGAGCTGCCCGTCGGGCTGCGCCTTCCCGACGGGTTTAGCGCGCCCCGGGTCTGCTTTCCCGGTGTTCTGGCGGTGCAGGGCCCCGCCTTCCCCGGCTACCGCGACTGCGTTACCCTGGACATGGAGCGCTTCTGCGCGGGCATATCCGTCGACGATCCCCTCAACCGCTTTCCCCTGGTGGTCATCGTGGACGACAGCGATTTTGCCGCCCGGACCCTCAATAATTTCCTCTGGGTCACCTTTACCCGCTCCAATCCCGCAGCGGACATCCACGGCATCGGCGCCTCGGTCCGCTGCAAGCACTGGGGGTGCGACGGCGCACTGGTCATCGATGCCCGCATCAAGCCGCACCATGCGCCGCCCCTGGAGGATGTCCCCGAGATTGAACGGCGTGTCGATGAGCTTGGTGCCCCCGGAGGTCCGTTGCACGGCATCATCTGAGCAGCGTTCGGTGGCTGCCTATGGCGGGAGGTGTTTCATGGCACGATACCTCTGCATGGCGATTTTCTTCCTACTGCTGGCTCCGGGGCGCTCGATGGCCTTCACGGCCCATCAGGTGACGACCGAGGCGCGAATCGCGTTTGAGCAGATTCTCGACCTGTGGCGGGCGGAGGATCTGGAACGGCTGTACGGGCGCCTCGATCATCCGGCGGCATGGGGATGGGACTACTTTGCCGAGCGCATGGTCTACGCTTCCCGGGTCCCGGCCTGCTGTTGGGAAAAGCTCCAGGATGTATCCGTAGCGGCCCGTGATGCCGACCATGTGGTCATCAATGCCACGGTCGGCTTCGAGGTGGAAGGGGTAGGGACCAGGTTCGTCACCCGCGATTTTCACCTGCTGCGGATCGACGGCATCTGGAAGATCCCCATGAAGGACGTCCTCACCCTTTCCGAATATAATTTCCAGCGCATACCCAGGAAAATCTACCGGCAGACACCCTGAGCCGCTGTCCGAACAGCCGGAAGCGCATCCGGGCGGACAAAGGCGGATGCTGGCGGAAGCCGTCCCTTTCCGCCCAATTCAGTCGATTGACGCGGCGGCCAAAACGGGGTATCGTCAAAAGTCCTCGGGGAGTTCCCCCGGGGGTTTTTGCTTTTGGCCGAGGGCGCACCTTGGCCGGTGGAGGTGCAATGGAACAGCAGATGTATGACGTCCTCATCGTGGGGGGCGGTCCGGCAGGGATCGCCTGCGCCTACCTGTGTCACAGAAACGATCTCTCCTATCTCCTCATCGAACAGGGAAAGAGTGTTTTCCAGGGGATCGCCAACACCTACCCCGAAGGGAAGAACGTCTACCCGTCGCGGCCCAAGGAGAGCCCCGAGCCGTTCCTGGTGGAAGAGCTCCGCCCGCCCGACAAGCCGGTGGCCGTGGAAAAGTACATCCAGTACGTGCAGCACTTTGTCCAGCACGAGAACCTGAATATCCGGGCCGAGGTCCAGTTCGAGGATCTAAAGGACGCCCGCGATCACCTCATCGTTCAGACCTCTGTGGGGAATTTCGCCGCCCGGAAGGTGGTCCTGGCCTTCGGCAGCAGCATTCCCCGCGAACTTTCGGTCTACGGCGACGCCAAGATGGTGGCCAAGACCCTGGATGACCCGAAAAAGTACGTGGGGGCCCGGACCCTGGTCATCGGCGGCGGCAACACGGCGGCGGACGTGATCATCTCCATCCTCAGGGCCAAGCGCGAGGCCGGGGACACCCAGTCGGTCTACTGGGCCCATGTGGCGGAAAAATTCGACGTGAACAAGGAGACCGCCCAGCGCCTGGGGGAGGAGATCCTCCTGGGTGGCAACATCAGGCTGCTTCCCGGTGCCATCCCCCGCATCGGCGAGGTTGACCAGGAGGGGGTCGACCGGCTCGTAATCCGGGTGAACGAGTTCACCCAGCCCGACGGCATCGAGATCTACCATGCCATGAGCTTCCCCATGAAGAGCGTCATTGCCTGCATCGGCTCCCAGGGACCGCTTCCCATCTTCGACAAGATCGGGGTCCAGACCATTGCCTGCGCCGAAGGAGTCTGCACCGTGGCCAAAGAGGGGGACCGGCTCATCCTGCTCAACGCCGAGTTCGAGTCGACCCGCAAGGGGGTCTATGTCATCGGCGGCGCGATCTCACCCTCGTTCATGAAGATCAGTGGCGGCAGCATTCAGGAGCAGAAGCACCCCAACCTGATCTACACCGCCATCAACGACGCCTTTCACGTGGTGGAGGCCGTCAAGAGGAAGCTTGCCTGATGTCCCACCGGATCAGGATACTGCCCGAGATACTCACCAACAAGATCGCTGCCGGCGAGGTGGTGGAACGCCCCGCGTCGGTGGTGAAGGAACTGGTGGAGAACGCCCTGGATGCCGGCTGCGGCGAAATCATCGTGGAGATCGAGGGGGGAGGGCGGCGCCTCATCCGGATCACCGACGACGGCTGCGGCATGTCGCGGGAAGACGCCCTCATGGCCCTGGAGCGCCACGCCACCAGCAAGATCGCCACGGACGACGACCTGTTCTCCCTGGCTACGCTCGGTTTCCGCGGGGAAGCACTCCCTTCCATCGCATCGGTCTCCCGCTTGACCCTCGCCACCCGTGAGCGGGGGCGCATCGAAGGAACCGAGATCTATGCCGAAGGAGGGAAGATCCGCGAGGTGAAGGCCTGCGGCATGGCCGAGGGGACCGTGGTCTCGATCCGCAATCTTTTCTTCAATACCCCGGCCCGTCTCAAGTTCATGAAGAGTGTCGAGACCGAGGGAGGCCACGTGGCAGACCTGGTCACCCGTCTGGCCCTCTCCCGACCCGAGGTCCGCTTCACCTGCGTGAGTGACGGCAAGACCCTTTTCCGGGCTCTTGACGGAACCCTGCGGGACCGGGTCGCGGCACTTCTGGGCAAGACTGTGGCCGCGGCCCTCCATCCTGTGGAAATGGCCGCCGAGGGGGTGCGGGTAACCGGCCTCGTGGCCCGGCCCGACGTGAGCCGCTCTGCAGCTTCACATCTCTACACCTTCATCAATGGTCGTTTCATCCGCGACCGCGTCGTGCAGCACGCCGTACTCCAGGCCTATCGCAACTTCCTGGAGCGGGGGCGCTACCCGGTGGTGGTTCTCTTTATCGAGGTGTCTCCCGGCGAAGTAGACGTGAACGTCCATCCTACCAAGCACGAGGTCCGCTTCAGGCAACAGGGGATCGTACATGATGTGATCCAGGGCGCCGTGGAGGAGACGCTCCGGCTCACGCCCTGGATTCGCCGCTCCGACTCACCCGTTGTTGCGCCGCCGGCGGTGTCCGGGCCGCAACAATACGTTCAGGGCACCGGTGCGCGTCAGGTGGAAGAAGTGCGGGAGCTTCTGGAAAACTACCGACCCGCCGTGGCTCCCCATCGGCCGCTTTTCGCGCCGCAACCCGCACCGCAACCGAATCGGGAGCCGCCTTTGCCCGATTCCGGGAGCCGGATGCCGGACGATACGGCCGCGCGTCGTCACCGGGGCTATTTTTCTTCCCTGGCCGTCATCGGCCAGTACAACGCATCCTACATCCTGTGCCAGGACGGCACTGATCTGGTCATCATCGACCAGCATGCGGCCCACGAGCGGGTTGCCTTCGAGCGCCTCAAGACGCAGTTCGCTGCCGGCCGGGTCGAGGGGCAGGGACTTCTTTTCCCCGAGACCGTGGAGCTGTCTCACCGGGAATCGGCGGTGGTGCGGGAACACGGCGGCGAACTGGGCCGGCTCGGTTTCGATCTGGAGGATTTCGGCGGCACCACCTGGATCGTAAAGGGGATTCCGCGCCTGCTGGCAGGCACTGACTACCTGCGTCTGCTGCGCGACACCCTTGAGGAGCTCCAGTCCCTCGGGGCCAGTCGCAGCATCGCCGATGCCGTGGAAGATATTCTGGCCCGCGTCGCCTGCCACAGCGTTGTGCGGGGCGAGCACCCCCTGACCACCGGCGAGATCGAGGCCCTCTTCGCCCAGATGGACGCCACCGACTTTTCCACCAACTGCCCCCATGGCAGGCCCGTCTTCCAGCGGCTCAGCCTGGGGGAGGTGGAGAAGATGTTCAAAAGAGTGTGACGGTCATCATGGGCGATCAGGCCGGGGCAAAGGCACAACTCGTCATCATCCAGGGCCCGACTGCGTCGGGCAAGTCAGAGCTTGCGGTGCGGCTGGCGGAAGCCTGCGGCGGGGAAGTGGTGAATGCCGACTCCATGCAGGTCTACCGGAGGATGGACATCGGCACGGCAAAGCCGTCCCCTGAGCTCGTGGCCCGGGTCCCCCACCATCTCTACGATATCGTCGACCCGGACGTGAACTTCACCGCAGCCGACTATCGCCGGGAGGCGGGACGGGTCATCACCGAGATCCACGGCCGGGGAAGGCACCCCATTCTTGTGGGTGGGACGGGGCTCTACATCAGGACCCTTATTGGCGGGCTCGCCCCATCGCCCGGCGGTGACGATGCGATCCGGGCCGAGTTGGAGGAAGATGCCCGGCGCGAAGGGGTGGCTGTCCTCCACGACCGGCTGGCCCGGGTGGACCCGGCCGCGGCGGCGCGACTCCACCCCAATGATCGGGTCCGGATCGTCAGGGCGCTGGAGGTGTTCCTGATGACCGGGAAGCCGCTTTCTGAGTTCCAGGAGGAGCACCGTTTCGCCGATGAGCCGTATGATTGCCTGAAATTCGGCGTTTCCGTGGAGCGCGATGTCCTTTACCGGCGCATCAACGAGCGGGTGGACCGGATGTTCGCGGAAGGCTTTGTGGAGGAGGTGAGCGGTCTGCTGAAAGCAGACTATTCACCGGACCTCAAGGCCATGGGGGCCATTGGCTACAAGGAGGTCTGCGCGTATCTGGCCGGAACCTGTTCGCTGAACGAGGCGCGGGAGTTCGTGCAACGGAACACCCGCCGCTATGCAAAGAGACAATTGACGTGGTTTCGCAAGGATCCTGCAATAATGTGGGTTGAATATCCGGCCAATTTTGATAGAATCTCTACCATTGCGATGAAATTTTTTGGATGAAGGAGCGGCACCATGGCTAAAGCACCATTCAACATTCAGGACCAGTACCTCAATCAGTCGCGCAAGGAGCGGATCAAGGTCGCCGTGCGGCTCATGTCGGGCGAGAAGCTAGAAGGATACATCAAGTCGTTCGACAACTTTTCCGTGCTCATGGAGATCCAGGGTGACATGCTCATCTACAAGCACGCCATCACCTCCATTACCTCCGTGGACGGTCACTTCAGGCTGCACCAGTAGCACGCTGCCCGCCGGTCCGGGACGTCGCGGATTCCCGTGGTCTCCCGGACCGGCCGTACTCATCTCCCCCTGGTTGATTTCTTGAAAGAAAAACTTCCCTACATCCTGTGCGGGTTCCTGGCCCTGGCGGGTGTTCTCCTCGTCTGGTCCCTCGGCTCGACCTTTCTGCCGGTGCTCCTGGCCCTGATTCTTGCCTACGTGCTTAATCCTCTGGTGACGTGGCTGGAGGCCAGGCGGGTTCCGCGCGTTGTTGCAGTGTTGCTGGTAATGACTCTCATCGTTGTGGTCACGGCCGGCGCCGCCACGTTTTTCGCCGTCTCCATCCAGAAGGAGGTGGCTCGGGTCGAGATAAACCTGCCCGCCTACGCCACCCGGCTCTATGATCTCATCCCCGGCCAGGCCAAGGCCTATCTTGAGATCGAGACCCCCGACAAGCTCTACGCGCGCATCGATGGCCTTGTGGACGAACTGCGCGGTGCCTCGTTCGACCTGGTCAAGGGGGCCCTTGGCGTGGTCCAGCGCGCCTTTTCCTCAACCTTCGGCTTTCTCCTGACTGTGGCAGGTTACTTTATTACTCCGGTCTATCTCTACTACTTCCTGGCCGACCTGCCCCGGCTCAGGGAGGGGCTCATGGCCCTCATCCCCGGTCGCGCCCGCGACCGGGCAGCCATGCTGGGTGCCGAGATCGACGGCGTCCTGTCGGGTTTCGTGCGCGGGCAACTGGCGGTCTGCGCCATCTTGGCGGTGCTCTACAGCATCGGTCTGGTGATGATCGGCATCGACCTCGCCATCGTCATCGGCAGCCTGTCGGGATTACTCTTCATCATTCCCTACGTGGGGACCGTCTTCGGCATCGTGGTTTCCATGACCATGGCGTTCCTCAAATTCCACGACATGCTCCATCCTCTCCTCTGTCTCGGCTGGTTCGCCATTGTCCAGGCCATCGAGGGGGCGCTCATCACACCGGCCGTGGTCGGCAACACCGTGGGACTCCATCCGGTTGTGGCTATCCTCGCCCTCTTCATCGGCGGCCAGTGGTTCGGCATCTTCGGCATGCTCCTGGCGGTCCCCGTGGCTGCAGTCATCAAGGTACTGCTCCGGCATGGCATTGAGTGGTACCGGGCCACGCCGTTCTTCGAGCGACCATGAGCAGGGGGCTCCTGATAGAGAGCGTCATCCCCGGCAGCATTGCCTCGGAGCTGGAGATCGAGCCGGGGGACCGCCTTGTTGCCGTCAACGGCCGCCCCCTGCGCGACATCGTCGACTACAATTTCCATGCGGACGGTGAAGAGCTTCTCCTGGAGATCGTAAAGCCCTCCGACGAGGTGTGGGAGGTGGAGGTCGAACGGGACGACGACGAACCGCTGGGCCTCGTCTTTGCCGCGCTCGAGCCTGCCCGTTGCGGCAATAGGTGTGTGTTCTGTTTCGTACACCAACTGCCGAAGGGACTTCGTCGACCGCTCTATGTAAAGGATGAGGACTACCGGCTTTCCTTTCTCTACGGCAACTACGTCACCCTTTCGAACATCGGCGAGGAAGACCTGCAGCGCATCATCGAGCAGCGTCTCTCCCCCCTCTATATTTCCGTGCACGCCACCGATCCGGCCCTGCGTGAGCGCCTCCTGGGCAGAAAAGGCATCATTCCCATTCTCGACATCATGACCCGGCTCGCTGAGGCCCGCATCACCATGCATACCCAGGTGGTCCTCTGCCCCGGCTGGAATGACGGCGATGCCCTCTGGCGGACCGTTGCCGATCTGGCGGCCTTGTATCCCCTGGTTGCTTCCCTGGCCATCGTGCCGGTGGGCCTCACCCGACACCGGGACCGCCTGCCCCCGCTGGAGCCGGTCAGCGCCGACTATGCCCGCGACTTCATCGACGAATGGCTGCCTGAGGCACGGAGGCTCGCCGATGCCTTTGGCGAACCGTTCCTGTTCCTGGCGGACGAGTTTTTTATCAAGGCCGACGTACCCTTTCCTTCTCTGGACTTTTATGGCGACTTCCCCCAGATCGAGAACGGAGTCGGGATGATTCCACTCTTCATGGATGAAGCGGATCGGGTGCTGCGCCGCGCTCGCCGCATGAAACCCCGTACCCTCACGGTTGTCACCGGCCATTCACCCTATCGCTACCTGGCCGATTTTCTCGCACGGCTCTCCGCCCGAACCGGCATCACTTTTCAGCCGGTGGCGATTCCCAATCGGCTGTTCGGCGAATCGGTCACGGTTACCGGTCTTGTTGCCGGCCGCGATATCCTGTCCGAACTGGCCGGGAGGAATCTGGGCGATGGGGTCCTGATCCCCGATGTGATGCTGAAGGAGGGGGAGGGAGTGTTTCTCGACGACTTGACCATTGGCGCGCTGGAGCAGGGACTCGGCGTACCGGTCGTTGTGGTCCCGTCATCGCCGGAAGGGGTGATGGAGGGGATTAGGGCTATTCGCCCCTGACCCGGAGGGAAAATAGATAGCAGGAATAGAGAAAGGCGGGCGCCTGAGCGGCCCGCCTTTCTTTGTGCAAAAGCCGGAAACCGGCTGCGTTACATGTTGTGGCACTTCACACAGTCATCGGCCACGCTGAAGGCATCCTTGCCGTTATGGCAGACACCGCACGATTTGCCCTTCTCCATGTCGGCCATGGTCGCCGGCGCAGAGCCCTTGCGGTATTTGAAGACCTTGGTGTGGCAGTCGGCGCACTTGAACATGCTCAGGTGAATTTCGTGGTCGAAGTAGGCTTCACCCACGCTGGTCTTGTAAGTGAGTTTGGCCGGCTTCAGACCCGGATGGCACTTGCCGCAGTCGCCGGCGGAAGAGAAGGCGTCCTTGCCGTTGTGGCAGGCGCCGCAGGACTTGCCCTTGTCCATGTCGGCCATGGTGAAGCGCTTGGCGCCGGCCTTATAGGCGAAGAGCTTGGTGTGGCACTCATTGCACTTGTACATGCCCAGGTGGAATTCGTGGCTGAAGGCCGCGTCCGCCACGCCCTTCATTTTGAAGTTCACCGTTTTCGGCGGGGTCATCCCCTTGTGGCACTTGCCGCAGTTGCCGGCCACGGTGAACGCCATCTTGTCGTTGTGACAGGCCCCGCACGATTTGCCCTTCTCCATCTGGGCCATGGTCACATTGCGTCCGCCGGTGATCTCACGGTTCGAGTGGCAGGTTCGGCACTTTCCTTCCAGCATGGGGACGTGGACTTCGTGGCTGAACACCGCTTCTCCGGCACCCTTCATCCGGTAGGCCACGGGGCGTGCTGCGCCACTGTGACAGCGCACGCACTGGGAATCGTCCGCTACGCTGAACGCTTTCATGCCCGTGTGGCAGGCGCCGCAGGACTTGCCCTTTTCCATGTCGAGCATGGTGTAGCGTTTCGGTTTCCGCAGGTCAAAGAGAGCGATGTGACAAATTCGACAGTTGTTGTTATACTTTTTCAGGTGGATATCGTGGCTGAAGATGACCGGTGCGGCGTTTTTGAGCTTGAAAGGAACGTTTTTCGTCTCCTTGGCCATTGCCACAACCGCCACAAGCAGAACCAGCGACACGATACCCGTCACGACCCCGTTGAGACGCATTTTCATGATAAACTCCTAATATGGTGAATTTGTTGAATAAACGCCCTTTAAACGCCGTACTATACATGCCGGGGGAGAGGGCGTCAATGCGAAATGTTGCATGAAGAGCCCCTTTTCCATTGCCTGTTTGCCGCACAGGCGAAACTTCAGTTTGTCAGTTTGTAGAGGAGATGCCGTGATCCGCACATGCACCGGATTTGCCGTAATTGCCGTATTGTCACTGCCTGGCGCTGTTTTGGCGGAAACGTACCAGTGGACCGACGATGCAGGCGTTGTTCATTTTACCGACAATCTCGAGCGGATACCATCCAAGTATCTCAAGCGGGTGAAAGAACTCCCTTCCGTCAGGGGAGAGACGCCTTCATCTCCTTCCATGGAATCGCCTGCCGCTCCGGCAGAGGTAAAACCCGCCCTCAAGCCCCAGTCGCCGATTCTCTATGGTGGCCTGGACGAACGGGGCTGGCGTACGCGCTTCAGTTCCCTGCGGGAAGAACTTAAAGTGATTGAGGAGAGTCTTCCCAAGAAGAGGGAAGAGTTGAACCAACTCCATCGTCGTTGGGTTATCAGCATGGGCAGAGTTCCCAGCCAGGGAGAGCTAAAAGATTTTGCCGAGAAACAAGCCGAGGGTTCCGCCACTGTCGAGGACAACCCCTATGTCAACAAGAGTGCGCTCAGCACGCCGGGGCGCCATCGTGAAGCTTACTACGCTAAGCTTCAGGAGGTACGCCAGGAAGAGGCGCGGGTCGGAGAAATCAAGAAGCAACTCGAAGATCTGGAACTTGAAGCCTCGCGGGTGGGAGTGCCGTTCGAGTGGCGGAGGTGATGTCGGGCAGGTCGGAATGCGGAAATAAAAAGGGGGAGCTCACGGGCTCCCCCTTTGTGCATCCGGTGAAACGAAAGGTTTATGCTCTTTTGCGTCTGATATACAGGCCGACACCAACCAGCCCTGCGCCGAGCAGCATGATGGTTCCCGGCTCGGGGACAGGAGCGGCGACAGTTTCAAAGGTGTAGTCCTGGCCGGGAAGGGGGACTATGGCACCAATGTTGAAACCGAGTCCCTTCACGTTGCTGAGGTCAACGTTGAGTCCTGTGAAGTCAAGCTTGAGGGTGCCTGTGCTGCCATTGTTTATTGTCGACCATGCACTTTGTACAAGGTAGTCGACGCCGTTTGTCTGACCGGTTATGTAGAGGCTGTATGCCCAGGGGTTTTCGTTGAAGTTGCCGATCTGGAGCATGAAGGAGTCATAGGAGGAAAGGTCAAACGCGCCGGTTGTCCCCAGCCGGATCTCTGCCCAGCTGCCGCTGGTTGTCGGGTAAATGTTGCCGATGAACTTCGCCCCGTTTTCCAGTGCCTGTACGTCGAACAGCTTTGTCCCCGCGGTTACCGGGTTTTCGGATATGTAGCCAAAATTCTGAATCAGGGATGAGGTTGGGGAGTACGGTGTTGCGTTGCCGAGCATGGGCAGTGCCACGAGGATGGCCAGCAACAAGAGTGCGGATAGGGTCTTTTTCATGACGTCTCCTTTTGTGATATATTTTACTTCATAATTTGGCTAAACTCGGATAGCTCATTTGAGCATTAGCATTTGTTGTGCCCACAATGAAAAGTAAATAAAAACAATATATTGAAAATGGTGATGTGTTAGTGGATCTTGTTTTTGTAAACAAATCCGACGCACATTTCGGACAAGCTTACATGGGGCTGGCGCGAGAGAATCCGTAACGGCCGGTCTGACCCGGCACGCAGAGCCGCTCGGGTTATAAATGAATTGCCGGCATGTATTTTCGTACGACATGAACACCGAAGTTAAGACGCTACTGTAAACGGGTTGCCGAGACAGGCGTACGTGGTCGGGCGCGGTCGGATAGTGACTATCAGCCGGAACATGGATGGACGAGCTGCCGGGAAAGGGTGATTGCTCATGGCGCACGCACAGGAAGGAATCAAACAGGCGGAAGTGGAGCGTATTCTCGGGCGCCTTCCTTTTTTTTCGTCGCTCTCAGGGGATGAACTGCTTTCTTTGAAGGCTGCACTCCGAAAAAAAAGTTATCCCCGAAACGCCATGATTCTATGTGAAGAAGATTCAAATCTTTATATGTATATTGTAATATCTGGTAAGGTGAAGGTCGTCCGGACCGGCAGTGATGGCCGGGAGCGGATTTTCGCGATTCACAAGCGTGGGGACTTTTTCGGTGAGATGGCCATGCTGGATGGTAAAACGTCGCCTGCAGCGGTTGTGGCGCTTGAGGACACAACCGTGGGGTTGATCGCCAAGGATGACTTCGACCGGTACCTGATGTCCAACTCAAAAGTTGTTGAGAGAATCATCGAGATGCTTTGTGCGCGGTTGCGGGAATCGTGGCTGATGCTCAAGGTGCTGAGCAGCTCTGATGCCGAGCAGCGGGTACGGACCGTGCTCGGCCATCTTGCAGACACGCATGGCGTGAGCGACGCGCGTGGAACCATCATTGCCATGAAGCTTACCCATAAAGAGATTGCGGGTTACGCGAATCTTGCGCGCGAAACGGTGAGCAGGCTCCTGACGTCATTGCGGAAGGGAGAGGAGATAGAAATTCTCGACTCGCACCAGATCGTGCTCAAGCCGGACTTCAGGAGAGATGACCCTGCGGCCGTGTAGGCTGCTTACCAGAAGTGCCACGCCTGGCGATTGATCACGTGGAGGCCGAGCGCCAGGTTCGTTACCGCATGGGCGAGTATGCAGAGCACGATGCTTCCGGTAAATCTGAGCAGCAGGGTGTAGGCAATACCGGCCATGATCCCGGCAACGATGTAGTGGTGCTCCAATCCGAACAGGATCGTCGAGAAGAAAAATGCCGGCCAGGTAAGCTTGCCGATCGGTACGGTTTCGAATTCTTTGTCGATCAGGTAGCGCAGGAGAAAGGACCGCCAGAAAAGCTCTTCAAGTACGGGGATTATGAGAGCGGCCCCCAGTAGCCTGACGATGATCATCGACATCCTGAGCGCATCGTTACCGATGCCGGTCGGATCAAAGCCGGGGGGAGGGGACTGGAACGGCAGGAGCCAGTCCATGCCTACCCAGAGAACGTAGACCGCAAAGCCGGTTGCCACGCTCACGGCCGCGTGCAGCGGCCGGCGCAGATCCGACAGGTGCAGTTCGTCACAGCGCTTCAGGCAGAAGGCAAGTACCGCCCCCGTAATGATTATCCTCACGGGGTACAGGAAAAGGAACCATCCGGGGGGAATGGACACGATGCCCCGTGTCGTCAGGGCCCGGAGCACCTCTTCCACTCCGATCAGGACCATGAGTGACGCGAAGGGGAGAATTCGCGGGGCAGCACTGGAGCTGAGAAACGTGACGGCCGCGGAGCCGGAATGATGGTTCGAGGGCATTGATAGTACTCCAGGACCGGAGACGGACACAGCTGCTTCCACGCCGGCGGCGGTAACTTCGGTAAGAACTCTAGCCTATCACAGGCAGATCGTAAAGGACCGATGTAAAACAGGGAGGTTGAACGGCATACGCGATAGTCCGCTTCGGGCATATCGATCAGTGCCGGAATGGATGGCTATGAGACGATACTCATTTATGGTCGACGATCAACTGCGACTCGTGGCGCGAGACGACCTGCACCGCTCGGAGGGGAATGCCCCCTTGTTGGGCATCCCCTACTATGAATGCTATCCCCGGCTTTGGAACGGCAATTCCGATGCCGTTCGTACCGTCGTGGATCAGGGGGAGCCCCTGATTCTAAACGGTTATCGCCACTGCTGCTTTTATGGCGAGTTCAGTGCGGCAGACATTGAAATTCGCCCCGTTTTCGACGGTGCCTCCCGATGCACCGGCGCAATGGTGCAGGTTTCCGTGCTCCCCGGATGTACGGTCTATGGTGAAATGGACAGCGCACGGGCGCTGATAGACATCGGCAAGATGTCGGTGACGCTTGCCCACGGCGTACGCAATCCGCTCAATGCCATCAAGGGTGCCGTGGTCTATCTCAAGGACAAGTACTGCAGTGATGCAACCTTTGCCGAATTCGCCGATATTATTGACGAAGAGATTTGCAAGCTCGACGGCTTCATTACCGAGTTCCTCGGTACCTCGCACCTGGAACCGGTCAGAGAGGAAATCCAGCTCAACGATCTCCTTGAGCGCGTCGTTAAATTCGTTTCCCTGCAGGCAGAGGCGAATCATGTACGATTTGACGTGGAGTACGGTGAGTTGCCGCCTGTCATGCTCGATTCATTCAATTTCGGCCACGCCATACTCAATATCGTCAACAACGCTCTCGGGGCCATGGAGGCGGGAGGTTCCCTTACCATGCGGACCAACACCTTGCTGGAAGGTGGAGTGGAGATGATTGTGGTCGAGGTGGCCGATACGGGATCGGGGCTTCGGTCGGGGGGGGGCAAGAGGATGCTCGGGAGTTTCCCCGGAGCCGGCAGCAGGAAGCAGGGGAAAGGGTACGGCCTGTTCATCACCCGTGAGATTGTACGCCACCACCAGGGAAAAATTGAGATTACCGGTAATCATGAAGGCGGGACCACCGTCAAGATCATGTTGCCGGCGGTATAGCCGGATCGGCGCGGTCCAGGAGGAGCGAAGTGCAGGGTCTTGTTCTTATCGTCGATGATGAGCCGAATGCGGCCAGGGTTCTTTCGGCAATCCTGGCCGGCGAAGGGCATACGGTACTTACCGCTTCTGATGCCTCCAAGGCAGAGCATATCCTCAAGTCGCGCGACGTTGACGCCATCATTACCGACCTGCGCATGCCGGGCAGGGACGGTATGCAGTTGTTCGAGCACGTGACCGAACATCTACCGGATATCCCGGTAATTTTTCTGACCGCCTACGGAACGGTCGACTCCGCCGTCAACGCCATCACCCGTGGTGCCTTTTACTACTTCATCAAACCTCCCGATTACGTGAAGCTCAAGAGCATGGTTGCGCGAGCCGTGGAGCAGCGCGCGCTCAAGCGCGAAGTAGCCGAGTTGCGCAAGCGGGTTGCTGCGGGCAGCGGAGCTGATCGAATTATCGGCGTCAGCCCGGAAATGCTCAAAATATTCAATACGATCGAGGCGGTCAAGGACTCCATGAGCAGTGTGCTGGTCAGCGGGGAAACCGGAACCGGCAAGGAACTCATCGCCCGTTCGCTCCATTACGGCAGTGTGCGGCGCGATCGCCCTTTCGTGGCCGTAAACTGTGCCGCCATACCCCGCGAGCTCATGGAGTCAGAGCTGTTCGGTTATGAGAAAGGAGCGTTCAGCGGCGCAGCCGCCCGACGGATCGGGCGCTTCGAAGCTGCTGCCGACGGCACGATATTTCTCGACGAAATCGGCGAGTTGGAGCTCTCTCTCCAAGCAAAGCTGCTGAGAGTCCTCCAGGAGAAAGAGGTTGAGCGGCTTGGCAGCAATCGCAAGATCAAGGTTAACTTCCGGGTGATTTCATCCACAAACCGTGATCTCATGCGTGAAATAGCCGCCGGTACGTTCCGGGAAGATCTTTACTACCGGCTCAATGTCGTCCAGTTGAATGTTCCGACTCTGCGCGAACGCAGAGAGGATATTCCGCTCCTGGCCTCCGAGTTCGTCAAAGAGTTTGGTCTCAGGGAGGGCAAGTCCCTTACTCTTTCTGACGATGTGGTGCGCGCTCTTGTCGGCTACGAGTGGCCCGGCAATATCAGGCAGCTGCGTAACACCATCGAACGCGCCGTTGTCCTCGCCCGCGGAGGCAAGATATCTCTTAAGCACTTGCCTGAGGAGGTTGCCTCTGGTGCCGGCTGTCGCGACGTAGTCGAGCCGCGGACGCTTCGGGAACTTGAGGAGGAGGCAATCCAGAGCGCTCTGCGGGAATGCCGGGGCAACAAATCACTGGTTGCGAAGAAGCTCGGCATATCCCGCAAGACCCTTTATAAGCGGCTGGAGCAGCTGGGACTTTGAGGGGCGGGCAGGCCAAAGGGCGGACAGTGTTACCATTGGAGACATTGCCAGGTTGAATATGTGGGAAGTTTCGAGGGCTCCGTAAAAAAGGTGTATCCATTGGATACACCTTTTTTCTTTGTTATGGCAGTTCGGTGTCAATGTGTTTCCCCTGGAAACAATTATGATGTTTTGGTGCCGTGAGGTGCAGATTACAGTCATGTTTGCCGGGGAGATGCAAGAATATGGCAAGAAGAAACCTGAATAAAATATGGCTGTAAACATAGTGCGTTATAGGTAACGCGAGAGTATCGCTCCGGCAAGAGCTTCGTAAAACTTCGTGGAAGTGCAAAAAGGGTATCATTATTGCTCTCTCAATAAACGCAATGGAAAAGGAAAAGATTCTTATCATCGATGAAGAAGGTTTTTCCCGGGTATGCGCTGCCATTCTCGCATCGGAGGGGTATGCTGCGGAACGACTCCTCCACGACACCAAACAGGTGGCCGGTGAGCGCGTCGGTCTCGTTATCGCCAGTTATCCGTTCGGGGAGAGCTTCTCTAACGATCTGAGTCAGATCAATCAGCCCGTCATCGTGCTTACAGACCACATCAGTCGGGATCTCCTCTCGTTTCTCGAGGGACTCGACCGTTCCTACTGCCTCATGAAACCACTGAATTTCAAAAAATTCGTTCTGCTTGTGAAAAATATCATGAGCGGAGTTCAAATCTGTCCGGGAGGGTACAGCATTGTCTAGATTATTCATCATCGCGGGCCTCGTCGTGCTCATGTTCACCCTGTCCGGTTGCGGGGGCAAGAGCAGGGACGAGTTGTACACCGAGGGGGTGAAACTGCTCCAGGAGGGGAATCCGGGCGGTGCGGTCGTTCTCTTTAAAAACGCCCTGGAAAAAGATCAGAATTTCCAGGATGCACGCTACCAGCTGGCCAAAGCGTATAAGGCCCTGGGCAAATACGAACAGGCTGAGAAAGAATATCTCAAAGTTCTGAAGCAGAATCCGTCCAAGACCGACATCGTTCTTGAACTGGCCAAGCTCTACAACTCGCAGAGGAAGCCGGATCAAGCTATCGAGCAGGCCGGTAAATACCTCCAATCGAATCCCGGCTCTGCAGAGGCCCTTGAAGTACTGGGGCTCGGTTATGCATTGAAGGGGTTGCCTGCCGAGGCTGAACGGAATTTCCTGCTTGCCCTCGAAAAGGAGCCGCAACGGACTTCCTCGAAGCTCCAATTGGCGGTTCTCCTGATGGAACAGAAATCGAGCCGTGAAAAGGAAGCCCGTGCACTCATAGACGAAATCCTTACGGCTGATCCCGGCAACGTGAAGGCCCACAATCTCCTGGCCGGCTATGAGCTGTCCCTCGGCAATCGCGAACGGGCACTGGAGATCTATCGGAAAGTTGCGTCACTGACGCCTGGGGACCCGGCCCCTCTTTACCGCCAGGGGGTCATTCTCCTGGAAAAGGGTGAAATGGATAAAGCCGAGAGGACTGCCGAGACTCTGGTGCAAAAGTTCCCCCAAAAATCGGAAGGACCCCGCCTGAAGGGACTGATAGCGTACCAGCGCAAGAATTATGCTGACGCTATTACCGCTCTCCAGAACTCGGTGAAGATAGCGCCTTCCCTGGAAGGGCTCTACTACCTCGGGTTGAGCATGTACAGTCGCGGCGAGCTCGAGAATGCCCTCAGCCAGTTCCGCCGCATCCTGGACCATACACCGGATTTCGTCCAGGCCCGGCTCCTGACCGCCTTGATTCTGCTCAACCAAAAGAGGGTCGACGATGCCATTGCCGAGGCAACCCGGGCCATCGAGACCGACAGCCGGAGCGCCCTTGCCCGCAATATTCTCGGGAGTGCGTATCTTGCCAAAGGAATGTACGACGAGGGCATTCGCGAACTCAACCGTGCCACCGAGCTCGATCCGAAAATTGTCGATGCCCATCTTAAGAAAGGCATCTTCAATCTCAGCAAAGGGCGTGTACGCGAGGCCGAGAGCGATTTCACCACAGCCGTCAGGGTTGCCCCGGAAATGCTCAACTCGCGGCTGGTGCTTGCGTTCCACTACATGCGGCAGCACCGCAGTGACCGCGCCCTGGCTACTCTCAAGGAGGGGATGACGGGCACCAAAGGGGATGCCTCCCTTTACAACACCATGGCCGCCATCATGTTCAACGAGCGGAAGCCTGCCGAAGCCGTCAAGTACCTCAACATGGCGAGAAAGAGTGACCCCTCGTTCCTGCCGGCCCGGTTCAACCTGGCAACCTATCACGCCTCCACCGGCGATCTTGATGGTGCCATAGCCGAGTATTCCCGCATGGTTCAGGAAGATCCCCGCAACCTCAGGGCAATTCTCGGACTCGCTTCCCTGTCCGAACTGAAGGGGAGGGAAAGTGATGCTCTTGCCTGGTACACCAAGGCCCGGGATACGGGCGAGTATGCCGGCTATCTGGCTCTTGCCGGTTACCATGAGAAAAAGGGGAACCTCGACAAGGCTCTCGCCGTGCTGGACGATGCTGTCAAGGCAAAGCCTCGCGCGGCAGAGGCGTTCGTAATGAAAGGCCGGATTCTCCTCGCCCAGAAAAAAGGAAAAGACGCAATCAGAATTTTCACCGACCTGGAATCGATTGCCCCCGAGCAGGGGCTTGCCCTGAAAGTGGCGGCCTTCGTTCAGATGAAGGAGTCCGCAAAGGCCATCGAAGAGGCGCGCCGTGCCGTGACACTCAAGCCTGACGCCGCCTTTGGCCATTCGATTCTCGCGTCGGTCTATGCGGAACAAGGGGATCTCCCGCGGGCAATTCAGGAGGTGAAAGCCGGCCTCAGGGCAGAACCCGGCAACGTCGGGGCAGCCATGCAACTGGGAGAGTATCTCGGCCGCAGCGGCAACAGCGCCGCCGCCATGGAGCAGTACGAAGCCGTCCTCAGAAACAACCCCAACCATGCTCCAGCCCTTTTTGCCCAGGGAATGCTCCTTGAAGTGGGCGGCAAAAAGCGGGAGGCCGTAACAAAGTACCGGCAGACCCTGGAGAAGGCCGAATCCTTCGCGCCCGCTCTCAACAATCTGGCGTTTCTTTACGCCGAGGGCTACGGTCCCCGTGAGGAGGCCCTCCGCATGGCGCTTACCGCTCTCAGGCAGGAACCTGCCAATGCTGCCATTGCCGACACCTACGGCTACGCTCTCCTGAAAAACGGCCGGGCCGGCGAGGCCGTAAAGATTCTGGAAAAAGTGGTCAAACTCATGCCGTCAAATCCGTCGGTCCGCTACCACCTGGCACTTGCCTATCGCGACACGGGCGATCGTGCCCGCGCCGCGACGACTCTCCAAGAGGCTCTCAAGCAGGGGGACTTCCCCGAGTCCGGCCAGGCGCGCATCATGCTCGCCGAGCTTTCCGGTGCCGCGGGGACGGTGAAAAAAGGGAAATACTGATATGAAACGCTCAATTGCACTAATGGTGGGGGATGGTCTCTGTGCAGTTACGGCCATACTGGCGGCTCACCTCTTCCGCTTGGGCGAAATGCCCGGAGTGGAGAGCTTTACCGGCCAGGGCGGAGTGAGGCTGGCATTGTTCGTAATCGTCATGCTCTTCTGCGCCTTTTTCGTCGAGGTGTACCACCAGGAGCGGGAGCTGACCCCGCTGGATCTCATCGGGCGCATCAGCATCGAGCTCGTTCTGGCGTTTTTCGTGCTTTCGGCGCTTTATTTCTTCCTGCCGATAGTCATGGACGGACGGGGCGTACTCATGATTGCCACGGTGGTATTCGGATTATTCCAGTTCCTCTGGCATGCCGGCAGCAGAGGGGGCTTCATATTTCCCTCGTTCGCCAAGCGTGTGCTCATCCTCGGCACCGGTCCCCTGGCAAACCAGATGGGCAGCCTCGTCACGGCCTCGGGCGCCCGGTACGTGCTCTCCGGCTACGTGGCCTGCTCCCGTGAGCCGGTCTATGTCCCGGCCCAATCCATCGTCGGGAGCGAGGACGGCCTCTACGAAACGGTTCGTCGCGCGCGGGCCCACAAGATCGTCGTCTCCCTGGGCGAGCGCCGCGGCGTCTTCCCGCTCAAGGATGTTCTCAACTGCAAGCTGAGTGGAGTGGAGGTTGTGGACGCCCCCTCATTCTACGAGCGGGTCACCGGCAAACTCCTCATTGAGAGCATCAACCCCAGCTGGTTCATTTTCTCTTCCGGTTTCCGCGTTACCGCCCTCAATCGCCTCCTGAAGCGGGGTATAGACATCTTCTGCGCTTTGCTCGGCGGGGCTTTCTTCCTGCCGTTTCTGCCAATAGTTGCTCTCGCCATCAGGTTCGACTCGCCCGGCCCGGTCCTTTTCCGTCAGGAACGGGTAGGTGAACGGGAGAAACCCTTCTATCTTTTTAAATTCAGGACCATGCGCACGGATGCCGAGAAGGGTACGGGTGCCGTCTGGGCTCAAAAAGATGATCCCCGTGTCACCCGTCTCGGACGCTTTCTCCGCAAGAGCCGTATCGACGAGATCCCCCAGCTCTTCAACGTTCTCATGGGCGATATGAGCCTTGTGGGGCCGCGGCCTGAGCGTCCTGAATTTGTGGAGCAACTCAAAAAAGTCATTCCCTACTACTCCGAGCGCCACTTCGTCAAGCCGGGCGTCACGGGCTGGGCACAGGTGCGCTACCCCTATGGCGCCTCGGTGGAAGACGCCGTAGAAAAGCTCCGCTACGATCTGTACTACATCAAGAATCTGTCCGTTGCCTTTGATATAATGATTATCTTTGAGACCGTGAAAGTCGTGCTGTTCCAGCGGGGGGGGAGGTAAATCCCCCAAGGACATGCCTAAAGGAGATGCGATGCGTTTGAAACTTCTGATATGTGCCCTGTTCCTGCTGTTACCGCCGCTCGCGTGGAGTGCGGACTATGTCATCGGCGAAGGGGACGGCCTCGACATCTCTGTCTGGGGAGTGAAAGAACTCAATGTCGGAGTTAAGGTCCGGCCCGACGGAAAGATCACCATACCCGGCCTGGGAGATGTGGTGGCAAGCGGCTTTACCCCGGCCCAGCTGCAGGCCGATCTGGCGCGTCGGCTCAAGGAGCTGGTGAAGAACCCCATAGTGACAGTAACGGTACGTGAGATAACCAACAGCAAGGTCTACATTTTCGGTGGCGGCGTGCAGTCCGGCGTGGTTGACCTGAACCGCCGCACCACCCTGCTCCAGTTACTCTGCTCTATCGGGAACGTGGGTGCCGGCGACGGCAAGGGGGGCGGTTCCGCCGCCGGTCCCTCCACCAAGGTGGCCGACTACCGCAAGGCCTACGTTCTGCGCAACGGCAAAAAAGTGAAGGAGGATTTCTACCGGCTCTTTATCACCGGCGATACCAGTGAAGATATCGTCATCGAGTCCGGCGACGCCATCTTTATCCCGCAGGCGCTGGAAAAGAATGTGTACGTCCTCGGCGCCGTCACCAATCCCCGATTCATCGAATACCGAGAGGGGATGACCGTCATGGAGGCCATCCTCGAATCGGGCGGCTTCACCAAATTCGCCCGCCAGAACGATACGGTGATCCGCAGAAGGGACGGCGACAAGGAGGCACTTATCGAGGTGAAGGCCAAGGATCTGGTCAAGGACGGCGACCTGAGCCAGAACGTAAAGCTCAGCCCGGGAGATTACATCATCGTGAAGGAAGGGATGTTCTGATGCAGCAGTCTGAGTTCGACTACCGGCACTATCTCGCGCTTATCATCGCCCGTAAGCGCCTTTTTGTCGTGGTGGCCCTCGCGGTAATGGCTGCTGCCGTGGTCTACAGCTACGTCCTTCCCAAGAAGTATGAGGCCAGGAGCACCGTATTCATCGAGAAAAACGTTATCAGCGAACTGGTCAAGGGGATTGCCGTAACTCCTTCCATGGAGCAGGCCATCAAGGGCCTCAGCGAGGCAATCACCAGCCGTACGCTCGTCACCAAGGTGATCAATGATCTCGACCTCGACGTGACCGCCAAAAGCGATGCCGAGATCGAGGCCCGGGTTCGCGCGATCCAGCAGAACATAACCATCAAACTCAAGGGCGACAACATTTTCACCATCTCTTACGTGGACAAAGACCCCCGAGTGGCCCGCGATTTCGTCAATACCCTGGTCCGGCGCTACGTGGAGGAAAACATATCCTCCAAGCGGGAAGAATCCTACGGTGCCATCAAATTCCTTTCCGAGCAGATCGACACCTTCCGCGGCAAGCTCGAAGAAGCCGAGGGCGAACTCAATCGGTACAAGACCGACAAGGGCGGCGTCATCGCCATCGACGAAGCGAAACTGTTCGAGGAGATCAACGTCGCTCAACAGAAACTCTACGATATCCAGCTGCGCAGGCGCCACCTGGAGGGACTTCGACCGGTCACGCGCAAGGCGGGAGACCCCCTTCAGGTAAAGCTCGTCGCCCTCCAGAAGCAACTTGAAGAGCTCCGTGTCTCCTATACCGACAACTATCCCGAGGTGCTTCGCGTCAGGGGAGAAATCGAGACCCTCAAGGAACAGATGAAAAATCGTTCGCCCCAGCAGGAAACGGTCGTTGATCCCCAGGAGTACGAGAAGGCCGAAGCGGAACTCCAGGCCCTCAAGGTCAGCGAGGACGGCCTCAAGCGCTACATCGCCACCAATCAGGCACTGCTCAGGAATATCCCTTCGGCCAAGGCCGGGCTTGAAAAGCTCGAACTGGAAAAAAAGAACCGCAAGGACCTTTACGACCAGCTCATGGCGCGTCATGGCCAATCCGAAGTGTCGAAGCAGATGGAAGTCCAGGACAAGACAACCACCTTCCGCATCGTCGACCCGGCGGTCATGCCGTCGAGTCCCATCAGCCCCAACCGGGTCAAGATCATGCTGATGGGGATTGTCGCTGGACTCGGCTGCGCCCTGGGAGTCATCGTCCTCCTGGATCGGCTCAACAATTCAGTGCATTCGGTTGATGCGCTGAAGGAAACCGGGATTCCCGTCCTGGCCGTCATCCCCAAGATTCGCACCATCGAGGCGGTTGCCCGGGAGCGGAGCGAGAACATCAGGGTGTTTACTGCGGCTGGGGCGTGTTTCATGGTTATTCTCGCGTTTCTCGTCATGGAACTGCTGAATATTTCACCCGTGGACCGGATCATCAGCAGGTTGCATGGAATGCTGTAACTCATTTCTATCGCCGCATTGATGTGATGTCTGAATGGAGAAAGGAAACGCATGAGCAGAATTGAACAGGCCCTTGAGAAAGCAGCAATGCTGCGGGGGACGACGACTGATCGCCGCCCGGCCGTGGCTCCGCGTCAGATGGAAGACGTGCAGCCGCTCGAGCGTGCGGAACTGCCGCCGCTTCCTGCGGAACCGCTCGAAGGCATCCGTCATGACAATCCGCTTCTTGCCACCCTCAATGATCCCCATTCGTATGTGAGCGAAGAGTACCGGAAGCTGAAGTCGGCCATTGTTGCTGGGACCTCGGTTGGGGATTTCCGCAATACCATCATGATTACCAGCACCCTCGGCGGGGAGGGTAAGAGCATAACCGCCCTTAATCTGGCCATTACCCTTGCCCAGGAGTATGACAATACGGTATTGCTGATCGATGCCGATCTCAGGAAACCGATGACGGCCGAGTATCTCGGTATCCCAGGGGAGCGGGGGCTTTCCGAGTATCTCCGCGTGGGCGCCCATCTGCCGGAACTGTTGGTCAGAACAGGCATCGGCCGGCTTTCGATCCTGCCCGCCGGCAAGCCTGCCACCAATCCGGTCGAGCTTCTTTCATCCCAGCGGATGAAGGATCTGCTGGACGAGATCAGGCATCGCTATCCCGACCGCTATGTCATCATCGATGCTCCTCCGGCCCTGCCGTTTGCCGAGGTGCGCTCACTGTCCAACCTCGTCGACTCCATCGTCTTCGTGGTCAAGGAAGGGCAGAGCTCCCTGGCGAACATCGACGAGGCGATCGGCGCCCTCAATCGCAAGAAAATCCTCGGCATCGTTTTCAACGAAGCCAGTGCCGTGGGACTAAGCTCCAAATACGGGTACGGCTATGGGTATGGCGGTTACGGCCAGAGCCCCGAATCGGCGGAGGCCCGATCCAAGGCGGAAAAAACGGGCAAACTCTCCAGGATTCTGGGGAAGCGCGGGAACAAGTGACAGCGGGACGTGAGATGGCGCAGCGCCGGCCGTGAGTGAAAGCGAGAAACATGTACGAGGCCTATTTCAACCTGACAACCAAACCGTTCGAACTGCTCCCGAACCCCGACTTCATCTTTCCGAGCAAATCCCACAAGCGGGCGCTCATGTACCTTGATTACGGCATCAGCGAACGGGCCGGCTTCATCCTGCTCACGGGCGACATCGGGACCGGCAAGACCACTCTCATTCGCAACATGATTCAACTCAAGGATGAGCGGACAATCATCTCCCGCATCTTCAATACGCGGGTGGAACCCGAACAGCTTCTGGCCATGATCTGCCATGATTTCGGCATTCCGGCCGAAGGCAGGGGCAAGGTGGCACTCCTCAACGAACTGAACGACTACCTGATCGAGCAGTTCGCCCGCGGGAACCGGCCGGTGCTCATCATCGACGAGGCCCAGAATCTTTCCGCCGATCTTCTGGAAGACATCCGGCTCCTTTCCAACCTTGAGACCAGCGACACCAAGCTGCTGCAGATCGTTCTCGTGGGACAGCCGGAGCTTCGGGAAGTCCTTGCCCTGCCGCAACTCCTCCAGCTCCGCCAAAGGATCAGCATCAACTGCCACATAAGTCCCCTGTCCCGAGAGGAAACCGAGGGCTATATCTTCCATCGTCTCGAACGGGCCGGTAATCGAAATGCCGTCGCCTTTTCAAGCGATGCGCTCGATATCGTGTACCGTTACAGCAGGGGCATCCCGCGGCTCGTCAACATCATCTGCGATTTCATCCTCCTTTCCGCCTTTGCCGAGCAGACAACCGAGATACCGGGCGAGATGGTCCGCGATATCATCGGGGATCTGGATTTCGAGAACCATTACTGGGGGGGGGCGGAGGTGGCCGCTTCCGAGCGCGCACCGGAAGCGACCCGGTCGGCGCCGGCCCGTTCCGGCGAGGCCGCCGAGCTTGTGGCCACCCTGCGTGCCGTAATCGACCGGCTTGAATCCCTGGAAGGGGATTTTGCCCGCATGAGCCGCGGCGTGCTCGACGAGATGAGTGAAAAAGTCGCTTCCCTGGAGAACGCCTTCCGGTTCCACGTGGATGAGACCGACAGCCATATCTCCGAAATCAGGAGGCGGATCGAAAAGGTCCAGAACCTGGAGGTCGGGACCACCGGCGAATGCCAGCCGCAGGACTCTCCCAAAGGGCTGCTGAAGAGGATGTTCGGTGCCTGACGGTGCCTTGTGCAATGCTATGAATAGTACCTCAAGGGAGAGAACCATGAAACAGGCAGCCCCGCTTCTCATCTGCTGTGCATGCGCCGCGCTCGTTCCGTTTCCAGCCCATGCCGCTGATTTCCGGGTTACCCCCAACATAACCGTGAGCGAGGAGTTCACCGACAACGTCTTCGAAACGGCCGAGGGGAAGCGCTATGATTTCATTACCCGCCTGCTTCCGGGTCTTTCACTCGATTACAAGGCCCCCGTCCTGGACCTCTCCGTGGCGTACAATTACGACTACCGCTACTATGCCCGCAACAGCCGCAGCGACGACACTACCCACAACCTTGACGCCCGGGGCCTGGCGCGGATTGTCGACGAGTTCCTCTTTCTGGAAGCCAGCGATACCTACAAGCGTGTCTCCCTCGACGTTTCCCGCGACACCAGCAACGAAAGCCTGTTCCGCAATCAGTCGGACCAGAACATCGTCACCGCTTCGCCTTATTTCGTCATCAGCACCATCCCCCACTACACCATCAAGGGTGGATACCGCTATACCAATACCTGGTACAAGGACCCGTCCGGCATCGACAAGACCGAGCATCGCGCCTTTGCCGACCTCAGCTATGAGATGACCAAGCAGCTTTCCCTGACCGGCACGTATTCCTACGTGATCGAGGACACTGCGGAATCGGACCTGAACCGCCACGAGGCCATGGCGGGCGGACGCTACGAGTACGCCGACAAGAGCTTCGTTTTCGCCAACGGCGGTGCTTCCCGCATTTCCTACCGGGGAGGGGACACCTTCACCAATCCCATTTGGAATGCCGGGCTTACTCATGCCTTTGATTCCTTCACCGTTACGCTGTCCACCGGCGTCCAGTACAGCGAAGACCCCCTGCGCGCCTCCACGGAGGAAACCTTTTACTCGGCCGTATTCGATATGCCCCTGAAGCGTGGGGCGCTGAACCTGAACGCTTCCTACTCTGACTTCGTCAATACCGCAACCGATGAGCGGGAAACCAGACGGTACGGCGGCGGCTTCACCCTGCACCATGAACTCACTCAGCGTCTTATCGGCACCCTCGGCTTTGCCGCCGAACGTTACGAACAGAACCTGCTGGATGCCTATACCCGCAAATTCTTCGTGGATGCAGGCCTTCGCTACGAACTGGGCGAAGGGTTCTCCCTGGGGCTCACCTACCGCTACATCGATTACCACTCCCCCCGGATCGTAGCAGACAACTACACCGTCAACCGGGCTATGGTGGAGATCAGGAAGGTCTTCTAGTGCGTAACGCGCTCTCCATAGATGTGGAGGATTACTTCCAGGTAAGCGCCTTTGAAGAATGTTCTCCTCCGGAGCAGTGGGACCGCTTTCCCCTTCGGGTGGTGAGGAATACGTCCCGTATCCTCGACATGCTCGATGCCGGGGGCGTCAAGGCCACGTTCTTCGTCCTCGGCTGGGTGGCGGAACGCGCGCCGGAACTGGTGAAAGAGATAGCACGACGGGGCCACGAGGTTGCCAGCCACGGCTATGGCCACCGCCGGGTTTCTACCCAGACCAGGCAGGAATTCCGGGCCGACGTCCGCAGAAGCAAGTCACTGATCGAGAACCTTACCGGCAGTCCCGTCTACGGCTATCGCGCGCCAAGCTATTCGATCTCACGGCACGTGCTCTGGGCCTTCGACGAACTGCTCGACGCCGGTTACCGTTACGACTCCAGCGTCTTTCCCGTCCGCCATGACCTCTACGGCATCCCTGACTGGCCGAGCCACCCCTTTCGGGTCGTGAAGGGGAACGGTGGGTGGGAGCCGTCCACAACTGCCCCTGACAGTGAAGACGGCATCACCGGCCAGATGCCGTCCATCCTTGAAATGCCGATAACCACCCTTACCCTCGGCGGCAGGAACATTCCCATTGCCGGGGGCGGCTATTTCCGCTTTTTCCCCTATGCCTTCACCCGGTGGGGGCTGCGGCGCATCAACCGGCGGGAGAAACGGTCGTTCATCTTCTATCTCCATCCCTGGGAGATGGACCCCGACCAGCCCAGAATGGCCGGTGCTCCGGCCAAGAGCCGGTTTCGGCATTACCTGAACCTGCACCGGACCGAAGAGCGCTTCCGCCGACTGCTGGGAGAATTCCGCTTTACCCCCGTGATGGACCTTCTGGCCACAGGGACGGTTGAACCATGAATACGAACGAGATGACCAGGAACGGGAACATATCCATGGGTGGTAAAAGCGCCGGGGCCAGGCTCGGACTGCTTGCCCTGTTCTGCTGCGCCTTTGTGGCGGCGTTTCTGCCGGTGATAACCGGACTGGTGCAGGCATGGTCCGGCTCCGAGGACTATTCCCACGGATTTCTGATCGCTCCGCTGTCGGCCTTTATCCTCTGGCAGAAACGGGAGATATTCTCCCGCCCCGGTTCCGCCGGTTCCCTGGGCGGGCTGGTGTTGGTGGTTCTGTCTCTCGCGGTCTATCTGTTCGCCCATGTCGCCGGCATCGCGACCCTGGCCGCCCTGTCCATGGTTGGATTTCTGTGGGGCACGGTTGTGTACCTGTTCGGTTTCCGCGTCTATTGCCAGGCCCTGTTCCCCTTGACACTGCTCCTGTTCATGATTCCGATCCCCGCGCAGATCTATGCGGCCCTTACCATTCCGCTTCAGCTCATCGTGAGCAAATTGGCCGTGGGGATGGCCGCGGCAACGGGCATCCCGGTGTATCGCGAGGGCAATGTCATTCACCTTGCCCGGGGGACATTCGAGGTCGTGCAGGCCTGCAGCGGTCTCCGCTCCATCATGGCGCTACTGACCATCGGTGCCGTTCTTGGCTACTTTTCTCTCACGTCGAATTTCCTGCGGATCATCCTGTTCGCGACCGGCATTCCCATTGCCGTTGCCGTGAACATTCTGCGGGTATTCGTGCTTATCGTCGCGTTTCATTATCTGAACATCGATCTTGCCAAGGGGACCGCCCATACCGTCCTTGGACTGGCCCTGTTCGTAGTGTCGTTCGGCCTGTTTCTGCTGATCCGGAAGGGGTTGTCGCTATGCGATCGGTGAGTTGCACGAAACTGGTTGCCGTCTGCGTTCTGCTCGCGGTTACGGCGTTTTTGATCCATGGCCGTTCCCAGGCAGTAACGGCGAACGGTTCGGGCGCACCGTTACGCACTGAATTCGAACGCGTGACAGGCTGGAACTCGCTGGGCAATCAGCCTCTGGAACCCCGTGTTGTCGAAGAACTCAGGCTCGACGACTATCTTTACCGCAGTTTCATCCGTGACGGAGCCGTGGTGACCCTCTACATCGGCTATTACCATACTGCCGGGAAAGTGGGGGCCGCCCACGATCCCCTCGTCTGCTTCAACGGGCAGGGGTGGCGCATCGCGGGGCGCAGTAAGGGGGAACTCCACTTGGCCGGCTCTCCCGGACTCCGGGTGAATTACTCGTCCATGATCGTTGAGCGCGATGGCCAACGGGAACAGATCGTCTACTGGTTCCAGACGAACGGCAAGACCGCCGCCACCACCCTGACCCAGAAGGTTCACATGGTTCAGGACCGCCTGTTCGGCTCAGGTGAGAATAACGCCTTCGTGCGGATCAGTACGCCGGTCGCCGGTGATTCGACCGCCCGTACCGTGGAGCGTATCACGCATTTCGTCGAGGCGTTTTATCCCGCCTTCCACCGCTACGCGGCTGGGGCCGGCCCGTTGGAGACGAGATAATGATTGAACTGGTGCTGCTCATATCGCTCTTCATGGTGTTCTACGTGTATGGGGGATACCCGGTGCTGGCCGCAGCGCTCGGCCTGGTGGCGAGACGTCCGGTTCGCAAGGGCTCCATCGAGCCCATGGTCACCATCGTCATTGCCGCATACAACGAGGAAGACGTCATCGGCGCCACCATTGAGAACAAGCTGGCACTGGACTATCCCCAGGACCGCCTCGAAATCATCGTGGTTTCCGATGGTTCCACCGACCGGACCGACGAGATTGTCGGCATGTATGCCGTGCGGAACGTCAGGCTGATCCGCCAGGAGCCCCGCGCCGGCAAAACGAGCGGCCTCAACCTGGCAATTCCCCGGGCGCGTGGCGAGATTATCGTCTTTTCCGATGCGAACTCCCTCTATGCCCCGTCGGCCCTGCGCCACCTAGTGGCGAACTTTGCCGACGAGGAGGTGGGCTACGTGACCGGCCGGATGGTTTATGCCAATCCGGATGGTACCACCATCGGCGAGGGGTGCAGCACCTACATGCGCTATGAGAACTATTTACGCGTCATCGAGAGCCGCATTGGATCGGTGGTCGGGGTGGACGGCGGGGTCGACGCCATGCGCAAGCGGCTCTACCGCCCCATGAATGCCGACCAGCTCCCGGATTTTGTCCAGCCGCTCAAGGTCGTCGAGCAGGGGTACCGTGTCGTGTACGAACCCGAAGCGCTCCTGTGGGAGCCGTCTCTCAAGGAGGCCGGCGACGAGTACCGGATGCGGGTCCGCGTTTCGTTGCGGGCTTTCTGGGCCCTGTTCGACATGAGAAAGCTCCTGGCCCCGTGGCACGATCCCCTTTTCGCCTGGCAGCTCTGGTCGCACAAGGCCCTGCGCTACCTCTGTTTTCTGTTCCTCGTGGCCGCCTATGTTTCCAACCTGGCCCTGCTGGGCAAGGGAACCGGGTACGTGGCCCTGTTTCTCCTCCAGAGCGCCGGCTATCTCGCGGCGGTGACCATGCCCTACCTGGAGCGGACCGGCAAGGGGTGCCGTCTCTGCACCCTGGCCCGCTACTTTTTCCTGCTGAACCTTGCCGCCGCCCACGCCTTCGGCAAGTTCCTCAGGGGGGAGAAACAGGTCATCTGGACGCCGCGGAAGGGGTAGCATGAAGGTTTTGCACGTCATCGACAGCGGTGGCCTGTACGGAGCCGAAGTCATGCTCCTCAATCTCGCTGCCGAGCAGGCCGCCATGGGGCTTGAACCGATCATCGCCAGCATCGGCGATCCCCTCTACGACGAAAAACCGCTGGAAAAGGAGGCAGTACGCCGGGGGCTGCGGGTGGAGAGGTTTCGCATGAGACCGGGGCCGAATGTTGCCGGCGCCTTCAGCGTGCTTCGGTTTGCGTGGCGTGAGCAATGCGACGTGCTCCATTCCCATGGCTACAAGGGGAACATCCTGTTCGGCTTCATGCCGCGGGCGCTCCGCCGACTGCCAATGGTCACCACTCTTCATGGCTGGACCTGGACCGGCGGGATGGACCGGATGGGCCTCTACGAATGGCTCGACCGGCTGAGCCTGCGCTTTGTGGATGCGGTGGTGATGGTGAACGACGCCATGCGCCGGAAGATCGACCTTCCCGGCATTCACGTGGTGCCTAACGGCATCCCGCTCGCCGGAGAGGCCGAGCGGCCCGCGGTGCCCCTCGACCCCCGGATCGTAGAGTTCTGCCGGGGAGGCATCACCCTGGGCGCAATAGGCCGTCTGTCACCGGAAAAGGGGTTCGATATCCTGCTGGACGCGGTCAGGGAGGTGGCGGAGACGAATCCCGGAGTCCGGCTGGCACTCCTCGGGGAGGGAGTCGAGCGGGACGCCCTGGAGGCGAAGATCCGGGAACTGGGGCTGACAGAAAGGGTGCTGCTGCCGGGATATGTGCCGGACGCCAATCGCTACCTGCCCCTGTTCCGGGCGTTTGTGCTCTCGTCGCTGACCGAAGGGCTTCCCATGGTCATACTTGAAGCCATGCTGGCCGGGGTCCCGATTGTCGCCACACGGGTAGGGGGCGTGCCCGAAGTGCTGCAGGAGGGTGAAGCGGGGGTTCTGGTGCCCGCTCCCTCTGCCGGGGATCTGGCGACTGGCATCAAGCACATCATCGCCGACGAGGCGGGGGCGCGGGACATGGCCGCGGTCGCCAGACAAAGGCTTGAGGCAAACTATTCGGCCATTGCGATGGCTCAGAAGTATCAAGGCATTTACGACCGGCTGGCGACATGGTCAGCCGGCGGGCACTCGGCGTGAAGTTTTCGCCGGCACTTCAACTGATGATGGAGACATCAAGCATGCATGAACGTGTGTTGGTAACAGGGGCTGCAGGGTATATCGGTTCGGTTCTGGTGCGGATCCTTCTTGGTAAGGGGTATCGGGTGAAGGGTTTCGACAACCTTTCCTTCGGCGGTGAGGCCCTGATCGGGGTCTACAATCATCCCGGATTCGAATTCGTCAAAGGCGACATCCGTAATGATGAGGACCTCAGGAATGCGCTGGAAGGAGTGGGGGCCGTTGTCCACCTTGCGGCGATTGTCGGGGACCCGGCCTGTGCCAAACAGCCGGAACTGGCTACAGACATCAACTGGCACGGTGCCCGGAAGCTGTACGACCTGTGCTGTGAAACCCAGGGCATCAAGCGATTCATCTTTGCGTCCACCTGCAGCAATTACGGGAAAATGCCGGGAGAGGGATACCTCAATGAGGAGTCTCCCCTGAAGCCCGTGTCGCTCTATGCAGAACTCAAGGTCAAATTCGAGCAGTATCTGCTGCAAAGCAAGACCCGGCCGGATTTCATTCCTAGTGCGCTTCGTTTTGCAACCGTTTACGGGCTTTCTCCCCGGCTTCGTTTCGACCTCACGGTCAATGAATTCACCAGAGAGGTGGCCCTCGGCAAAGAGCTCGAAATTTTCGGCGAGCAGTTCTGGCGTCCCTACTGCCACGTAGAGGACCTGGCCAGGGGATGCGTCCACGTTCTCGAAAGCGATCCCGCGGCTGTCGATCATAACGTGTTCGGCGTGGGCGATACGCGTGAGAACTACCAGAAGGCGATGATTGCCGAGGAGCTGCTGAAGGTCATTCCCGACGCGAAAATCCGCTACGTCAGCAGGTCGGAAGACCCGCGCGACTACCGGGTGGATTTTTCAAAGATCAGGAACGAGCTGGGATTTGAAATCACCAGAACCGTGCCCGACGGGATTCGCGAGATTTACCGGATTCTCAAGGACGGGATTATTTCCGAACCCTATTCGAAGGCTTATCAAAACATCTGAGGAATTGCCATGATACCGCTCTCAGTACCGTGCCTGAAGGGCAACGAATGGAAGTACGTGAAGGAATGTCTGGATACGGAATGGGTTTCGACTGCGGGTAAGTATGTTGAAACGTTCGAGAAGAATTTCGCCGCGTTCGTCGGCTCCCGCCACGCCGTGGCCTGCGTGAACGGAACGGCGGCTCTCCAGGTGGCTCTCAGGATCGTGGGAGTCTGCGCCGGTGATGAGGTCATCGTGCCGACACTGACCTTCATCGCCACGGTCAATGCCGTCACATACCTGGGCGCCGAGCCCGTGTTCATGGACTGCGACGAGTACTACAACATCGACGTCCGCAAGACGGCCGAGTTTCTCGAACAGGAGACCGAGTTCAGGAACGGCAGTACCTGGAGCCGGGCCACGGGACGGCGGATTGCCGCGATCGTGCCGGTCCACGTCTTCGGCAATGCCGCCGGGATGAGCGAGCTCGTGGCCCTTTGCCGGGAGCGCAACATCAAGGTGGTGGAGGATTCGACCGAAAGCCTCGGCACCGTCTACAGCTCCGGCGAGCTGGACGGGAAGCACACGGGTACCGTGGGTGACATGGGGTGCTTCTCGTTCAACGGCAATAAAATCATCACCACCGGCGGCGGCGGGATGATCGTCACCGATGTCCCCGAATACGCCGAGCGGGCCAGGTACCTCACCACCCAGGCAAAGGATGACGAGGTCAGGTACGTCCACAATGAAGTGGGCTACAACTTTCGCCTGACCAACGTTCAGGCGGCCATCGGCGTGGCCCAACTGGAACTGCTCCCCGAGTTCCTTGAGGCGAAACGCGCCAATTACCTCGCCTACAAGGAGAGGATCGACCGCATCGACGGGCTCATCCTGGCGGAAAGCCCCGCCTATGCCCGCAACAACCACTGGATGTACGCGCTGCAGATAGATCCGGCCGTCTATGGCAAGGACCGTGAGCAGTTGATGGAATATCTGAAAGGGGAGGGAGTCCAGACCCGTCCGGTCTGGTACCTGAACCATCTGCAGGTCCCCTTCCGCGACTGCCGGAACTATCGCATAGAAAAGGCGTTCCAGATGCTGGAGACGACCCTGAGCATTCCGTGCAGCGCCAACCTGAGCGAACGCGACATCGACTTCGTCGCCGACAGGCTGCGCCATGGCTAGCATTGTCGTGGTAGGGGGCGGCGGGCACGCCAAGGTCGTCATCAGCGTGCTGAAAAAGGCCGGCTACCAGGTGGCAGGCTATACCGACCGCCAGGACCGGGGGCCGGTCCTCGGCATCCCCTGGCTGGGCGGCGACGGTGTTCTGCCGGGCGTTCTCGGGGCGCATCCGGCCTGCGGCGCCATCATCGGCATCGGAAAGGTCGACGCGTCGCAGTTGAGACTCACCCTGCAGGACGACATCGCCGGACTCGGCTTCGACTTCCCGGTCATCGTGTCGCCGCACGCGATGATCAACGAAGAGGTAACGCTCGGGGCGGGTACGGTCGTCTTTGACGGCGTCGTGGTCAACAGCGGCACGGAGACCGGCCGTGCCTGCATCCTCAACACGAACAGCACGGTCGAGCACGACTGCCGGCTCGGCGACAACGTCCATATCGCACCGGGGGTAACCCTCAGCGGAGGGGTCGTTGTTGGGCGCAACACCATGATCGGTACCGGGGCTACGGTTATCCAGTCCGTCTCCATCTGCGAAGACTGCATGATCGGCGCCGGCTCCACGGTGGTGAAGGATATAACGGTTCCGGGTACCTATGTGGGGAGCCCGGCCAGGAGGATTAAATGAGAACGGGGAGGGGGCACACTGATGCCTGACGCATGTATCGCGGTGATTCCGGCGCGGGGAGGCTCCAAGCGGGTTCCCGGGAAAAACATCAAACCGCTCATGGGCAAGCCCCTGATTGCATACACCGTCGAGGCTGCAGCCGACAGCGGATTGTTCGAGCGGATCGTGGTCAGCACCGACTGCCCGGAAATCGCTGAGGTGGCCCAACGGCACGGGGCGGAGGTCCCGTTCCTGCGGGAGGCATCCCTGGCGGACGATATTACACCCGTCTCGGCAGCGACGGTGGACATGCTGGTAAAACTCGACCCCGACGGCTCCAGCTACGGCTTTGTGTGCCAGATGATGCCCAACTGTCCCCTCAAGACCGCAGCCGACGTGCGTGACAGTCATCGTCAGTTCCTGGAGTCCGGCGCTGATTCACAGTTGTCCGTGGTGCGCTACGGCTGGCAGAACCCCTGGTGGGCCATGCGCCGGGACGACTCGTTCCGGCTCGATCCACTCTTCCGGGAGGCCATGACCCAGCGCAGCCAGGACCTGCCCGAACTCTTCTGCCCGACCGGCGCCATCTGGTGGGCGAAAGCCGACGTCCTGCGCCGGGAGGGGACCTACCACATCCCGGAGAAGACGGGATGGGAAATACCCTGGCAACGGGGACTGGATATCGATACCTATGACGACTGGGATATGGCGGAAATCCTGTTTCGTCTCGACAGCGCGGGCCGGCGCTGAACCTGCCCGCTGCCGCGGGGCCCGATGAGCGAGGGAAGACCCATTAAGACTCTGGCGCTGTACACAACCATTTATCCCGGCGTGGAGCCCTTCCTGCCCGACTGGTACCGCTCCGTGCGGGAGCAGAGCGACCGTGACGTTGTGCTCTGGATCGGGCTCGATTCCCTGACCGTGGAGGCCGCCATCGACGCCATGGGTGGAGATCCTGGTGCCACGTGGGTGCCGGCTGCCCCCGGCGACACCCCTGCGCAGGTCAGACAGCGGGTCTTTGAGCGCCTGGTGGACGTGGTTGACGGTGTAGTGCTGGTGGACAGCGACGACATCCTTCATCCCAGCCGGGTCGCCTCGGCTCGCCTTGCCCTCCGGTCAAGCGACCTTGTCGGTTGCGCCCTGCGCCTGGTGAATCAGGAAGGGGGCGACCTGGGGCTCGTGTTCGGGCTGCCGCCCGGGGCCGGTCCCGCCGACGTGCTGCCCAGGAACAACGTTTTCGGACTGTCCAACACGGCCTTCCGGTCTGATCTGCTGCGCCGCTGCCTGCCCATACCGTCCGACGTGGCGCTCGTGGACTGGTACCTGGCAACGCGGGCATGGCTGCTGGGAGCCCGGCTGGACTTCGACAACGTGATCCGGATGGATTATCGGCAGCACGGCGCCAACATGGCGCGGGTCAGACCTCCCTTCGGCCTGCCGCAGGTGATCAGCGACTGCGGGCGGGTGAGGCATCACTTCCAGCTCCTTCTGGACACGCTGCCGGAAGGCGTCCTGGCCGACCGTCGTGCCGCCGTGGAGCAGGTGGCCCGCGACGTCGAACAATTCTATCACCGCGTCGTTCTCCAGCCGCCGAGGCTCGAGCAGTATGTCCAGGCCCTGAACGAGCTTGAGCCGGCGCCGCTCTGGTGGTCAACTGTTGCTTATCCCGCGTTGCAGGACCTGTGGACGCATGAAAAGGAGACACAATGAAAAGCGTGAAATTCGGAGATGTGCCGGTTGGGACGGATACTCACCCCTATGTAATTGCCGAGATCGGTTCCAACCATAACGGAGACATGAACCTCTGCCGTCAGCTGATCGATGCCGCGGCCGAGGCCGGCGCTCATGCCGTGAAGTTCCAGTCGTGGACGGAAAAGTCGCTCATCGCCCGGGAGGAATATGAGCGTAACACAGAGTACTCCGACAAAAAGCGTCATTTCGGCTCTCTGTGGGACATGGTGAAAGCCTATCAGTTCACGGCAGAGCAGCATAAGGAAGCCCATGCCTACTGCCTGGAGCGTGGGATAGCCTTTTGCTCAACCCCCTTTTCGCCGGAAGAGACCGATCTGCTGGAATCGCTTGACGTGCCGTTCTACAAGATTGCATCAATGGATATCGTTCACCTGCCGTTTCTGAAGTACGTGGCGCGCAAGCAGCGGCCGATGCTGATCTCGACCGGTATGGCAACCCTGGCGGAAATCGAGGCGGCCGTCGAGACGGTGCGGGCCGAAGGTAACGATCAGATCGTGCTGCTGCACTGTGTATCAATCTATCCGCCCGACTACGAGATGATCCATCTACGCAACATGGCCACGCTTCAGCAGGCGTTTGATGTCCCGGTCGGGTTCAGCGATCACACCATGGGTACGGCCATCCCCCTCGCGGCCATCGCCCTGGGAGCCTGTGTTATCGAGAAGCACTTCACCCTCGACCAGGATATGGAGGGATGGGATCACGCCATCTCCGCCACGCCGGCCGAGTTGCGGACCATCGTGGAGGAGGGAAGAAACATCCAGATAGCGCTCGGCGGCGGCAAGAGAATCGTTACCGAAGCCGAGATGGAGAAACGCAAGAAATTCAGGCGGAGCCTGGTAACCCGCCGTGCCCTTCCCCAAGGCCATGTCCTCGTCGAAGCCGATCTGGACGCCAAGCGTCCCGGCACCGGCATTTCCCCCGCCGAGATGAACTATGCCCTCGGCCGCAAGCTGGCTCGGGACATGCAGGAAGATGATGTTATCCGCTGGGAGGATCTGGTGTGATGGGTCCGCTGCGGCCAGAGCAAGGAATGGGCGGCATGTGCCGCATGAATGTCAGAGGTGAGCTTGATGTCTGAAACCGTGTATGTCGTTCATTGCATCGATACCGAAGGACCTCTGCACGAATCGACCGAGGCCACCTTCGATCGTCTGAAATCGATCTTCAAGCTCGATCTGGAGCCGAGCTCCGCCCTGCTGCGCCGTCTGCAGACCGGCGAGGTGGACCTGGGAGGGATCGAGTCGGCTGTGATGAAGGTGGTGGACCCTCATCTCCTTGCCTACAACGATACCTGGGACAAGGTGGATGCCATGCTGGCGGAATGCCTCTCGGACGAGTTCCGCATGCGGGTGCGCGACTCCTTCGGCGGTGGATGGGTCTACAACTGGTTCTGCGTCGACCACGTGGATTACGATTACAATCCCCGCCGGCGGGACATGGGATACCACAACGTCTTTGATCACTACCGGCAGCTCATGCGGGAAACGGCGTCAACCCGGGACGGGCTCCATTTTCACTACCATCCCCACCCCTTCAGCCGGGAGGCCCATCGCTGCGCCACCCACTGGTGGGCCAATTCGGACAGCCTGCCCCAAATCCTGTCGCGACGGGTCATTGACCGGAACTGGTTCCCGTCTGCCCACCGGCCCGGGTTCCACGTGATCCGGCCGGACAGTCACTGGTTCCTGGAGCAGTTCATCCCCTTTGACTTTTCCAGCCAGGCCATGGTCCCGACCGATGACGACAGGGCCCAGTTCGGCCTCAAGGGGGGACGATTCGGCGACTGGCGCCGGTCGCCGGTGAATTGGCAGCCGTTCCATCCCGCGCCCGATGATTACCAGGTGCCCGGCACCTGCCGCCGCTGGGTGGCGCGTTGCCTCAATGTGGGCACGCGGTTCAGGCTCATGACCGAAAACGATGTGCGCCAGGCCTTCCGTGAGGCCCGGGACGGCAAGCCCGTGGTGCTTTCCTTCACCAATCATGATTTCCGCGACATGCGGCCGGACATTGAAGGCGTGCTGCAGCTGCTCGGCCGCGTTGCCGCCGAGTTCCCGGATGTTCCGTTCCGGTTCGCCGAGGCACTGGAGGCCATGCGTGGCGCGCTCGGCCTGCCCCTGCCGCCGCCCTGCGAGCTGGACCTTACCCTGACCGCTATCAGCGATTCGGCCCACGTGCTGGAGGTCCGCTCCGATACGCCGACCTTCGGCCCGCAACCCTGGCTTGCTATCAAAACAGCGGCCGGAACGTACCACTATGACAACTTCGACATCGAGATACCTTTCCACCGCTGGCAGTATGTGTTCGACGAGGAAACGTTCCCCCTGAACGCCCTGAGCGCCGTCGGGGTCGCCGCCAACAACGCTGCGGGCACTACGACCGTGGCCGTTCTGGAAACGACGACCGGTACGGTTACCAGACGCCACTGGAATGGAACATCATCCGCCAGCCACCAGGAGTGAGCCATGACCTCCGTTACTAAAACCATTCTCGAACAGGTCGTCATTTCTCCCGACGTCGCCATTGCCGAGGCCATCGCCCAGCTGGACAGGGCAGGTACCGGCTCCCTCGTGGTCTGCTCGGCGGACAGAAAGCTCTACGGCCTCCTGACCGACGGTGACGTGCGCCGCGCCTTGCTCAAGGCGGTCGACATGAGCGCGCCGTGCGGCGACATCGCCAACCGGAAGCCGGTAATCACATTCGTTCCGCTGCTGCCGATCGAAGCCCTCCGGCTCATGAACCATCACGACATCAACCACCTGCCGGTGCTGGACGCCGAGGGGAGAGTGGTTGATTTCCTGTTGCGCCGCGACCTGGTTGCCGAGGACGAATTGGCCGCCCGGGCCAGACGCCGGCTCGACAGCGTCGTCATTCTCTGTTCTGCTTCCATTGCTGAGGCCATAGCTCAACTGGACAGGGCAGGGACCGGCGCGCTGGTGCTCTGCGGGGAAGAGGACCGGCTCCACGGTCTCCTGACCGATGGTGACATCCGCCGGGCCGTGCTCCGCGGCATCTCGCTCAATACCCCTTGCCAGGATATCGCCAGCCGCAGGCCCGTGACGGTTGATCCTTCGTTTTCGGCAGCCCAGGCCCTCCAGCTGATGAACCAGCACGATATCAACCATCTGCCGGTGGTGGACGACACGGGGCGGGTCGTCGACTTTCTGCTCCGCAGGGATCTCATTGCCGATGACCAGCTCAACCTGTCGGCGGTCGTCATGGCGGGAGGGTACGGTAAGCGGTTGCTCCCCCTCACCGAGCAGGTTCCCAAGCCGATGCTCCCGGTGGGTGACCGGCCCCTGCTGGAGCGGACCATCGACCAGCTCCGCCGGTCGGGCATCAGGGAGGTCAACCTGACCACCCACTACCTGCCCGACAGCATCGTGGAGCATTTCGGCGACGGCGATTCGTTCGGCGTGAAGCTGAACTACCTTAAGGAAGACCATCCCCTGGGCACCGCCGGCGGGCTCAAGCTGATGAAAAAGGCGAGCGGTCCCTTCCTCGTGATGAACGGCGACATCCTCACCGGTGTTCCGTTTCAGGAAATGTTCGCCTACCACCGCAAAAACGGCGCCGAGATCACCGTGGGGGTCAGGAAATACGAGGTTCAGGTCCCCTTCGGCGTGGTGGAGTGTGACGACGTCAGGATTACGGGGCTGAAGGAAAAGCCCTCCCTCACGTTCTTCATCAACGCGGGAATCTATCTGCTGGAACCGTCGGTCTGCGACCTGATTCCCGACGGGGAGCGCTTCGACATGACCGACCTGATCCAGAAGCTGCTGGACGAGGGCCGTTCCGTGGTCAGCTTCCCCATCATGGAGTACTGGCTCGATGTGGGGCGGCACGAGGACTACCAGAAGGCCCAGGAAGATGTGCGGAGCGGAAAGATACAGTGACGTGCGCCGACAACCATCCGTTGCCGGGCGGCATGGCGGGAGCCTGCTGACCATGGAGCGAGACCGGAGAATTGATACCATTCGTGGCCTGCTGGTGGCGATCATGATCATCGACCACGTGGGGGGCTACCTGAAGCTGGCCACGGCACAGACCTTGGGGTATGTCTCGGCTGCGGAAGGATTCGTCTTCCTGTCGGGATTCGTCTGCGCCAAGGTCTATGGCCGATACCTGGACAACACCAGGCAGTTGCTGACAAAGACCTTCAGGAGAAGCTTCCTCATCTACCGGTATCACATTGCCGTGGCGCTGCTGCTGCCCCTGCTGGCGCAGCTGATTCCACCGTACCAACGGTCGTGGATGGAACTTCTGCACCCCTACGATGTGGCCCCGCTGAAAACGGTCCTGCTCGATCTGGTGCTCCTCCACCAGGGTGATTATCTCGATATCCTACCGCTCTATGCCTGGTTGCTGCTGTTGTGCCCCGCGCTGCTTCTTCTGGTGCGCCGGGTGGGAGCGATTTCGGTCCTGGCCGTCAGTTTCGGTCTCTGGGTTGCCGGTCAGTTTGTTGATCCGATGCAGCTCATTGCCAGTTCCTTTGGCGCCCAGTATGGTACCGGCTTCTTCAACCTGATCTCATGGCAGTTTCTGTTCACCCTTGGTCTCTGCCTCGGCACATCCGCCCAGTGGCTGGACAGGCTGTGCGCCAATAAGATGCTGCTGGCTACCGTTGCAGTGTGCTGCCTTGCATTTTTCGCCTTCAGGCATTCCGATCTGGCGGTCAATCACCTGCTGCTGGTCGACAGGAGCAAGCTGCCGATACATCGCTTGCTGAACTTCTGTTTTCTCATGGTGCTGCTCCGCCAGATGCTCCAGAACGTGCCCCGCGATTTCTTCGTGCCGTATGTCGAATATATCGGTCGGCATTCGCTGCAGATATTTTCCCTGCACGTGCTGGTCATCTATCTGTTCAGACCCGTGGCCTGGCGGGTGGATGCCATGTACGGCGAGACAGGGCTCACTGCCCTGTCCCTCGTAATCTTCGCCCTGAGTAGCCTTCCGGTCTATGTTTACAACCGGTACCGGCAAACGTCCTTCCTCCTGTTCCGGCAGAGGCTGGACAGCGGTCTGCGCTGAGGCGGCGCAGCCCAAAACTTCGATGGCGGATTAAACTGTATGACGATTGATACCACTTCCTTTGATTTCACCACCTGCGGCGAGGAGATGTACCGGCTCTTGGCCGAGCTGTTTCCCCTCTGTCGTAGCATTACCGGCGACGGTGTCCGGGAAACACTCCGGATCATCCAGGGGCAGATCCCTCTCCGGCTCGTGGAGGTCCCGACAGGCACGCAGGTGTTCGATTGGACCGTTCCCCGCGAATGGGCGATCCGCGACGCCTACATCAGCGACAGCAATGGCAAACGGATTGTCGATTTCCGGAGTAACAACCTCCACGTGGTCGGCTACTCCGTGCCGGTGGACAGGACAATAAGCCTTGCCGAGCTGCAGAACCACCTCTATTCGCTGGAAACCATGCCCGACGCCATCCCGTACGTCACATCCTACTACCAGGAGCGCTGGGGGTTCTGTCTTACGCAGCGCCAGCGCTCCGGCCTTCCCGACGGCGCATACCGGGTATTCATCGACAGCGAACTGAAAGACGGCCATCTGACCTATGGCGAGTTGATCATTCCGGGGGAGACCGACCGGGAGATCTTCCTTTCGACCTATGTCTGCCACCCGTCCATGGCCAACAATGAGCTGTCGGGGCCGGTGGTGGCAACCATGCTGGCCAGGTGGATCATGAGCCGGCCGCGCCGGTTCACCTACCGCATCGTCTTCATTCCCGAGACGATCGGATCCCTGACCTATCTGAGCAGGAATCTGGACAGAATGAAGGAGAACATCGTGGCCGGGTTCAACCTGACCTGCATCGGCGACGACCGGGCCTATTCCTTCCTTCCCTCGCGAAGCGGTTCGACCCTGGCCGACAGGGCCGCCCTGAACATCCTGGGGCACAAGCATCCGGACTTCATCAGGTACTCCTTCCTGGACCGCGGCAGTGACGAGCGCCAGTACTGCAGCCCGGGGGTCGACCTCCCGGTGGTGTCGGTCATGCGTTCCAAATACCGCGAGTACCCGGAGTATCATACCTCCTTGGACAATCTGGACCTGGTGACGCCGGCCGGCCTGCAGGGGGGATTTTCGGCGGTGCGGGACTGTCTCGAACTTCTGGAAAACAACCGCGTCTACCGGGCAACGTGCCTCGGCGAACCCCAACTCGGCAGGAGAGGGCTGTTCCCCACCGTGGGCACCAGGGATTCCCACAGCCAGGTGGCCGATATGCTTAACGTTCTCGCCTACGCGGACGGAACTAACGATCTGATCGACATCAGCAACACCATTCAGGCGCCGGTTGACCGGCTCTACCCGATAATTGACAAACTGGCCGCCGCCGGCCTGTTGGTCGAGCAGGCGGCGGACCTTTCCTCCCGTGACGTCGTGGGGGCAGGCGTATGAAAGTCTTCTTCATCAATGACTCCACGAGTAACCACAACTGGGGAGACCGGGCCGCCGCCATCGCCCTCAGGAAGATGATCTGCGCCAGCGGTGCCCGGATCATCGGTGCGGTAACCGAGGATGATCTCAAGTTTTCCCTGCTGTACAAGCAACGCGATCCGACGGAGAGCCTGACGCAGAAAATCGTCAAGCAGTTCATCCCACCGCTGGTTACCAAGGCCAGGATGCTGATTGACAGGCTTTTGCCCGCTGCCGGCAGCGACGATATGATACCTGCTTCGTGGGACCAGTTCGAGAGCGCCGCCGATATGGTCCTGAGGGACCCCCATGTCCGCTCGTCCCTGGTGAAGATGATCGAAGATGCTGACTTGGCGGTGATCCACGGCGACGGCTGCATGGTGGGCAATACCCGAATTGCGCGGGCCGAACTGTTTCTGAGCTACCTGATCAAAAAGCGGTTCGGCAAGCCGGTGATCATGGTGAATCACACCGCGGATTTCGATCACCCCACACTGCGCGCCATGGCCGAGAATGTCTACCCGCTGTTCGATGACGTGGTGTTCCGCGATCCCATTTCAGCCCAGCGCTGTACGTCTCTGTGCCGCGGCAGATTCAGCGCCGACACGGCATTCCTGTTCAAGCCCGTGCCCCTGGCCGACTGGCTGCCCGTTGCCCAACGCCCTACCTATTTCGATGTGTGGCCCGATACTGCCTGCTTCAACCCGGCGGAGCCCTACCTCTGTATCGGCGGCTCGTCCATTTTCTCTTACAACGGCACGCCTCAGGAGCTTATCGAGCGCGTCGCGGCGCTGGTAACCCATATCGGCTCCATCTACCGCGGGCAGATTGTCCTCACCGTCTCGGACATTGTAGATCAGGCGGTCTTCCGTCCCATTGCCCAGCAGTTGAATTTGCCCCTGGTGGGCCTGACGACGCCGGTGCAGCAGGCCGTCGACATCATCGGCAATGCCCAGGCCTACGTGGGAGGGAGATGGCATCCGAGTATTTTCGCCTTGCGCGGCGGGACTCCGGTTGTTCCCATATCGTCCAAGACCTTCAAAATGCAGGCTCTGATCGAAATGTCGGGGCTGGCATCGTGCACCTTTGACGCCTTGAGCATCGATCAGGAGAAGGAACGAATGGGACAGCAGCTCATGAGCTACATCGCACAAGGAGATGGGCTGAGGCACCAGCTGAAGCTATGGGCTGAGGAAAAATCGAAGAACTGTTGGGACAATGTGACATATCTGAAGCAATTCCCGGGCTCAGCAACAACTGCCTGATTGAAGAAGGATCCCCACATGCACCGGAGCACGTTATGACAGTATTTGTAATAGAATCGCCATTTCAGGTGATGAATGCCATAGAGGCGGTCCATCATTTCAAGTTTAAAGACAATGTCATCATCGTATTGTTGTCGGGGCTTTTCAGCAGAGAAAGCTACGAAAGAATTATTGACAAGGAACAGTGGAAGGAAGTCAGGTTTATCCCTTTTCGCTATAAATTGACCAACAGTGATTTCGGGCTTCATCCCCCGAAGAATCTCTATGAAAGGATGCAGGAGCTTTACCTGACACTTGATCGATCAGTCAAGAAAAAGGCCATCAATAACATGTGCCAGTCGTTGGGCCGGGTTGACAATCTTGTGTTGGGCAGTTACCGGCGGTATTACGACATTCATATGAGGCACATCGCCAACAATGTCGATCACAACAGACTGTTCCTTATCGATGTGGGAACGGATACCCTCGAGATTGGCAGGCAGAGGATTGAAGAACACAACGCCGGTTCCGGTGTCCTCAGGGATGAACCGGCTAAGTCGTTGAAAAGTATGCTTCGCGACAAGTTGGTGGAGTGGGACGGGACCGGTGTCGACTCGCTAACCTTTTTCACCAGCTATGATTTCGAGGTTTCCGGCCCGGATCGAGTCATCAAGAACGATTATCGTTACTTCAAATCGCTCGCCGACAGGGCGGCAGTCTCCGACGGTGTCTGGTTCATCGCCCAGCCGCTGGTGGAGCAGGAATACCTGACCCATGACGTCTATGTCCGATACCTGGCCAAGGTGAAGCAGTACTTCTCCGGTCGCCCGGTCTTCTATATCCCCCACCCGCGTGAGTCGGGCAGGTATATCGACCTGGCACGGGATGAGTTCGGCTTCGAAACGAAGCGATTTGATGTTCCGATCGAGTACGCCGTTACCGTAGGCGGCAGCCGGCCCCAGTGCATTGCATCGTTCTTCTCCTCAGCGCTGGAGAATTTTGCCGTAATTTTCGGAAATCGCATCGATATCAAGGCGTTTTACCTGCATGGTGCCGATCTTCTCAAGAACCATGAAAGCGTTGACGAGGTGTATTCGCATTACGTGTCAAAGGGGATGGACATAGAGGTCGTTTCCTGATGCCGGGCGTATTGCCTGCCGGCCGGGACGGAGATTGAGGCATGGGTCTGGGTCGCCAGATATTCAAACATACCGCCATCTACAGTGCGGCGACCATAGTCGGAAAGCTTGCCAGCTTCCTGATGCTGCCTTTCTATGCGCACATCTTCCAAACAAAGGGATACGGCGTCATCGGCATGATCGATGCCAGCCTCGGCATCCTGACGGTCCTGTTTACCGGCGGCTTCCAGATGGCCATCCTGCGCATCTACCACGAGCAGGAGGACCATCGCAAGGAACTGGCCCTCGGCACCGGAGTCCGCCTGGTGTGGGGCTTGAGCGCCCTCACCGTACTGCTGCCCATCCTCTTCAGCTCACCCATCAGCCGGATCGTCCTGGGCAGTGCCGAGTACTACCCCCTTGTCTGTCTGGCGCTGGTAACGTTCGTCATCGACGTGGCCGGTCAGAGTGCCAGTACCTTTCTGATTATCAGGCAGAAATCGCTGCTCTTTTCCACGGTCGGTCTCGTGCGTCTCTTTCTCGGCCTCTCCCTCAATATCTGGCTGGTGGTCATCCTTCAGGTCGGTCTGATCGGGGTATTCATCTCGTCCCTGGTGTCCGCCGCCGTGAGCACCCTGATATTCCATGTAGTGGCCCTGAGGGACCACGGTTTCGGCTTTGACCGGCAGATTGCCGGGAGCCTGCTCAGGTTCCAGTTGCCCCTGCTTCCCGGTGAACTGGTCGGTTTTCTCGGGCGTCAGGCCGAGCGGGTTCTGGTGCGGTTTCTGATCGGGCTCGAAGGGATGGGCGTCCTGGAGATGGCTTACAAATTCGCGCCGTTGCTGAACCTGCTGATCAATATTCCCTTCGGCAGAAGCTGGCGCACCAAGAGCATCGAAATCGCCGAGCAGGAAGACGCGCCCCGTGTCATGGGCGAGATGTTTACCCGCTACCTGTTCTTCATGATTTTCGTAGGGCTCGTCCTGGCGGTGGTCATGCAGGACATTCTGGAACTGATGACACCTCAGTCGTTTTGGTCAGCCAAGCGGATCGCCCAGGTGGAAATCGTCACCACCATCCTCACGGGATGCACCACGTTCCTGTCGTTCGGCATCCTCTACCGCAAGGAAACCAAGATTTTTACCTATGTTAAGTCGGTGCTCACCCCGATCAAGATAGCTCTCGCCTTCACGCTGATCTCCCTGTGGGGGCTGTCGGGCGCAGCCTATTCGGCGCTGATCATCGAAGCGGCCACCCTGGTCTGGATATTCCACAGATCCCAGGGACTTTACCGGATTCCCCTTGAATACCGCCGTATCGGGGTCATGGTGGGCGGAGCCGCCATTATCTTTGCTCTGCTGGACGGTAACCGCTATGAGCATTTCGGTCCCGCGGTCTATGCCCGGGAATATCTGCTGCCCGGACTGACCGGCTTCCTGCAGGGCACCCCTCTGGGAGAATGGAAATCCGGCAAACTGATCCACTTGTTCAGGATGAAGGAGGGGCTGGTGGTTTCGCTCTTCTTCAACATGCTCGCATCCATGATGTTTCTGGCCGTTATTCCCCTCCTGAGAGGGAAAAAGCTGCTGCCTGGCCAGCATGAGGTCAATAATGCCTAAACTGAGCATCATCATACCGGCCTACAACAACGCCCACCTTCTGCCGGAGACGCTGGACAGCATTTTCAGCCAGGACTGCGAGCCGTTCGAGTTGATTGTCGTTGACGACGGCTCCACCGACAACACGCGGGATGTTGTTGAAGGCTATGGCCGGGGTATCGTCTACCTGTGGCAGGAAAACAGCGGCGGCTGCTCAAAGCCGCGCAATGTCGGCATTCGCCATGCAACCGGCGAATACATTGCCATGTTCGACTCCGACGACATCATGATGCCCGGCAAGATCAGATGGCAGATGGATTTTCTCGACCGCAACCCCGGCGTGGACTTCGTGTTCACCGATTTTTGCGATTTCCGCAGCACTGAGATCCTGGCCAGCCACATCACCACCTGTCCGATCTTCAACAGCCTGCCCACACAGAAGGTCGGCGAAGATGCCCACGTGATCAGCAGCACCGACGCTTACGAGACTCTTCTGGTGGAAAATTTCATTGGCGGCTCCGCCATGATGTTCAGAAAAAGCCTGTTCAACGAGGCTGGCCCCTTCGACGAAAACCTCGAAGTAAGCGAAGACATAGATTTTACCCTGCGGGCGGCACGCACGCATGCCCTTGGCTTCATCAACAGGATCGGGCACCACCGTCGCCTGCACGACGGCAACATGACCTCCAAGGCGGAGAAAATCCTCACCAGAAGCATCAGGGTTTTTGGTGGGCATCTCAGCGTACCGAAATCGCCTGAGGCCCAGCAGCGGCTGGTTGGCAAAATGGCGGAGTTGCACGGCTCTCTTGCCTACCATTACCGGGAAAGCGCCCGCTATGCCGAGGCGCTGGCCGAATACCGTGCGTCATTGCGCCTGCGGCCCGCCTGTTTGGGGACCTACAAGGCGATGGCAAAGCTTGCAGTCATGGCCCTCGCCAAGAGCTGCAGGTAGCTGATACAAGTTCAACCAGAAAGGCAGGAATGGCATGAAACAGCCACGAGTAAGCGTCATTGTTACCTGTTACAATTACGCCACGTATCTGGAGGGGTGCCTGGCGTCCATTCTCAACCAGACCTATCAGGACTTCGAACTGGTGATCGTCAACGACGGCTCCACCGATAACACCGACGAGGTTATCTCCAGGTTCCTCGATAATGACAAGGTCAGATACATCAACCAGAAAAACACCGGCCAGGCCATTGCCACTAACAACGGTATTGCGGCCGCCGCCGGCGAGTTGATCGCCTTTCTGGACGCGGACGATCTGTGGGAGCCCACCAAGCTTGAGAAGCAGGTCCGCCTGTTCAACCGCGATTCCATCGGCGTGGTCTACAGCCGCATCAGGTTCATGGACGCGGAGGGGCGTCCCCTTGATATGCAACTGGAGGGCAAGTACTACACCCCGCGTTCCGGCCGGGTGACCGACGCCCTCCTGTTCGAGAACTTCATTCCCTACTCATCCACCCTGGTGCGCAAGGAATGTTTCGAAAAATTCGGGATGTTCAACCCCGAATACAAGAACGGTCTCGATTGGGACCTGTGGCTGCGGATATCCCGGGAGTACGAATTCGACTTTGTGGACGAGTACCTGCTCATCTATCGGATCGGTCACCCGGGGCAGCTGACATCCAATGTAGAGCGGAGCGTCCGGTGCGCGGATCTGATTTTCGACCGTTTTCTCGAAGAAAACCCCGGCATCGTTCCCGACAGCGTGGTCAGGAAGGCCATGGCCTATTCCTACTGCCGGCGGGGCAATCAGTTCCGGAAGATCGACCGCAAACGGTCCAACGGTTTCTTTCTGAACGCGTTGGCCAAGAACCCGGCCGAAATCGGAGCCTATGTGGGGCTGGTGAAGAATTTCCTCAACATGTAGGAAAAGGCAACCGCCATGAAATGGTCCGACTACACAAATACGGTTTCAGCCGATCTCTACCGCTACGGCGGCCGGCGCGACAGGGCCGCGTTCCTGAAGAGCCTCGCTTGCATTCCCGGCTTCAGGTACACATTTCTCATGCGCACGGCAAAATACCTGAAGAGCCGGGGCACGCTCCTGCTGCCTCTCTACGCGCTCTCCCGTTTTCTGCTGAACCACTACCAGTACAAGTACGGCATCAGTATCCCGTACAACACCGACATCGGACCCGGGCTCTACATCGGGCACTTTGGCGGCATCATCGTCAATGCCGAGGCAAAGATCGGCCGCAACTGCAATATCAATCAGGAAGTGACCGTCGGCGCCACCTATGGCGGGAAATATCCCGGTACCCCCGTCATCATGAACAACGTCTACCTGGGCCCCGGCAGCAAGATCATCGGAGGCATTACCCTCGGCAGCCACGCGGCCGTCGGCGCGAACTGCGTGGTGACGAAGCCGGTTCCCGACCACGGCGTGGTGGTGGGGATCCCCGGCGAAGTGGTTTCCACCAAGGGTTCCGGCGAGTATGTGGTGAATACGGTGGGCGCAGAATAGAAGTCGCAACTATCCATAGTTTCAAACACAGGTATTTTTCTCTATGACACATACCGTCCGCATCGCATACCTCATTGACACCATCAGTTCCGACAAGGCCGGAACCGAGAAGCAGTTGCTCAACATCCTGAAGCGCCTTCCCGTGGACCCGCTCGTGATCTGCCTGCACGATTCTCCCTGGTTGGCCGCTAATCGTCTCCCCTGCGATGTGGTAACTCTCGGGTATCGGGGATTTCTTGCCCCCGGTTTCCCGCTTGTGCTGGCGAACTATTTGCGGTTGCTCAAGGAAAGGAATATCGATATCGTCCAGACGTTTTTCGAAGACTCGATGTTTGTCGGTTTTCTGGGGAAGGTCCTGAGCAGGAGGCGTCACGCACTGGTTGTCAGCAGGCGCGATCTGGGCCTGGGAAGCGATGAACCCGCGTATCACGGACTATTCAGGAGGATACGTCCCCATGTTTTCCGATTGAGCGATGGCATTGCCGTAAATGCACACGCGATAAAGGACCATGTGGCGGCGTATGAACAGGTGCCGCCCGACAAGATTACCGTGATCGGCAACGGTCTTGATCTGCCGGTGCCGCCACCTGTGCTGCCATCTCTCTTCCGTGAAGTCAAGGCGGATGTGTGGATCGCCATTGCCGCAAACCTGAAGCCGATTAAACGTATCGATCTGTTGGTGCGTGCCTTGGCGCACCTGAAAGACACCGGAGTCAAGGACGTTGTCAGGGCTGTGGTGCTGGGGGAGGGCCGGCTGGAGTCAGAATTGACCCACCTGGCGACCGATCTCGGTATCGGCGACAGGGTTCACTTTGTGGGAGCCGTTGAGAACGTAAGTGAGTACCTGTACGGTGCCGACATAGGAGTACTCTGCTCCGACAAGGAGGGACTGTCGAACGCCATTCTCGAATATATGGCCTGCGGTCTGCCCGTCGTTGCCACTGACGCGGGCGGAAACGGCGAGTTGGTCAATGAAATGAACGGAGCCTGCGTGCCGACAGGTGACCACGTGGCCCTGGCGCACGCATTGGCACGGCTCATCGAGTCGCCTCGCCTCCGCAAGGAATTGGGGGCACATTCCCTGGAAAAGGTAAGGCAGAACTTTACTTGGGACAAGGTACTGCCCCAGTGGGAGAACTTTTACGACTCGCTTGCCAAGGGCCTGGCACGCGGCAACAATCCAGTGGAGAATACCCATGCTGAAGCATAGATTGTTCTCCCCCTTGCGCAGGCACCTGATGGAGCCGCTCGATGCCCTGCGGAGCGGCACTCCTTTTCTCAACTACTGGAAAGAACTCGAACGCACCCAGTATCTGCCGGAAGCGGCCCTGCGCCGGGTTCAGTGGGAAAGGCTCACGGACCTGCTGGCATATGTGTGGGACAACAATGAGTTTTTCCGTGAGCGCATGGGGCAGGCCGGCCTGACGCCCGAAACGGTCACCTCTCCGGAGGAATTCAGGAAGATCCCCGTGCTTTCAAAGGAATGCATCCGTCAGAACACCCTGGCGATGATAAGTAGAGGGTATGACGTCGGGTCGCTCATGAAATTCAAGACCGGCGGGTCAACGGGAAAATCCCTCGAAGTTTACCTGACCGAGGAGTGCAGCGAGCGTCGCAATGCATGCGCCCGCCGGCATGACAGGTGGGCAGGGTGGAACCCGGGCGAGCCCATTGGCGCCGTGTGGGGGAATCCCGAGCTTCCCCGTGATATGAAAAGCCGCATCAAAGACTGGTTTCTGTCCCCTGTTATCTATCTTGATACCATGAGTGTGACAGAAGCTTCTGTCAGGGCATTTGCCGCGGAATGGGAACAGGTGCAGCCGACCCTCCTGTACGGGCATGCGCACTCCATCTTCGTACTGGCCGAGTTTGTCCGGGACCTGCGCCTGAACAGCATAACGCCGAGAGGAATCCTATCGACCTCCATGATGCTCATGCCTCACGAGCGAAGGACCATAGAATCGGTCTTCGGCATCAAGGTGACGGACCGTTACGGTTGCGAAGAGGTCAGCCTGATCGCCTCCGAGTGCGAGAAGCACGAGGGGATGCACCTGAACATCGAGCACCTGTACATCGAGTTCCTTCGTGAAGACGGCAGCCCGGCGTCCCCCGGTGAGCCGGGGACCATTGTCGTCACCGACCTGATGAACCGCGCCATGCCGTTTATCCGCTACCGCGTCGAGGATGTGGGGGTGCCGAGCGATAGAAAATGCAGTTGTGGGCGGGGACTTCCTCTCATGGAGAGCGTTACCGGGAGGGTGGCCGATTTTCTGGTGAAGAGTGACGGGTCGCGGGTGGCAGGGGTGTCATTGATCGAAAACACCCTGACGAAGATTCCTGGGATCGATCAGATGCAACTTGTGCAGGAGGCTATAGATTCGCTTGTTGTCAGGGTGGTGCCCGGTATTGATTTTGAAGATAATACACAACGTGAATTACGCGACTATTTGGTGGAGCTATTTGGCGGCGACATAGCGGTTGAAATCAGCATCGTTGATGCTATTGCGCCGGAAGCATCCGGAAAGTATCGGTTCTCCATATGCAGGATTTCTCAATAAGCAATCGGCGCGCTGATGTGCTGAACGGAGAAATCGCCGAAAATTATTCGGTTGAGTATCCCTATATCAGCAAAACCCTTCTGCTGTTGTTCTGTGGCTATGTTGTCACTTGGTACTTGCAGATCGGGTACAGGATACCTGCGTTGGGGGATATCAGGTTCGAATTTATTTATGCCTTGTTTTTGACTGCTTTAGCATTTTTGGCAACGCCGAAGATCGACACGAAATGCCCGCTGCTTCCGTATGTTTTGTTTTACTTTCTGGTGATCGTTATTCAGGTGCCATTTTCTCACGATTTTGCCAGATCATGGGACGTTTTTGTTGATAGGATCATCAAATTTTCCTTTATGGCGTTTTTTATCGTTTCATTTGTGCGCAGTCCGGGCCATATGAAATATTTTTTGGGAGCGTTCCTGTTGGCTTGCCTGAAAATGGGGCAGGAGGGACTGGTGGGACGATTGTCGGGAGGTCTTATCTGGGAAAATCAGGGTATTTTGAGGCTTCATGGATCAACGCCTCTCTATGCCCACCCAAATTCTTTTGCCGGCATGGCGCTCGGTACACTGCCCTTTGTCTATTTTCTTTGGCCCTTGAGCAACAAATACATCAAGGCTGTTTTGTTGGCGCTTGCCGGCCTCTCGCTGCATATTGTGCTTTATACCGGCTCCAGGACGGCATACGTAGGTATATTGGCATTTGTTGCTTTTGCATTTTACACCTCGAACTACAAGAGGAAGTTTATCGGTTACATTGTGTTGGTCTTAGCACTGTCCGTACCGCTAATTCCGTCTGATTATCAGGACAGATTCAAATCCATTTTTACGCTTGAGGAAAAAGAAGGGCGATCAAGCGAGGCAAGAATACAGATTCTCGAAGACGCTTGGGAAATCTTTACGGATTACCCATTCGGCGTTGGTGTCGCGGCTTTCCCCAAGGTGAGGGCAGAACATTTCGGCAGATCGCAGGATACGCATAACCTGTATCTAGAAATAGCTACTAATCTGGGCATACAGGGTATGATTGTTGTCGGAATGCTTATATATAAAATGCTCGGCATTTTGAATCACATGAGAATAAAAAGTAGACTTCTCTTGCTAAAAATAAGCTCAAATCAAAGTTCAAGCATAATTAAAAACGATCTTATAGTAATAGAGGCAGTTGCATCATCAGTCATAGGATTTGTAATAATAAGACTTACTCTTGGTCTGTTCGGAATGGACCTTTATGAAATTTACTGGTGGTTTGCTATTGGTACAACATTTTCTCTGAATGCAATGTTTACTAAAATTGAAAAAACAGTATTATATCATAATAACTAGATGCAATTTTATATCATAAATATATGTCAAATTACCATCAATGACTCCAAGGATCAATAATGTGCGGAATTGTCGGCAAATATAATTTCAAGCAAAATGCCTGTGAAGGTAATGACATAGATGCAATGATGCAGGCAATTTACCATCGTGGTCCAGATTCCTCTGGCAAATACATAAGCGGGAGGGCTGCACTCGGATTTCAGAGATTGAGTATCATTGATACGGTTTCAGGCCATCAGCCACTTTATAATGAAACAAAAACCATCGTCCTGCTTGCCAATGGGGAGATATACAATTACAAGGAATTCGTTCCGCTTCTGGAAAGCAAGGGTCACGTGTTTTCCACGCGGAGTGATTGTGAAGTAATTATTCACCTGTACGAAGAATACGGGATCGAGTTCATAAGCAAGCTTAACGGTATGTTTGCATTCTGTCTCTACGACACACGCAACGATGTCATGTTCCTTGCGAGAGACAGGGTAGGGATCAAGCCCCTCTACTATCATCTCAACAAGGAAGCCATTATTTTCGGTTCGGAGATAAAGGGTATTCTGGCGTCTGGCGAGGTTGTAACCGAGGAGGCAAATGACTGCCTGGCGGAATACCTTTGTTTCAGGTATGTTGCAAATTTCAGGACGTTCTTCTCTTCCGTCAACGCCCTTGAGCCGGGCACGTATATCAAAATTTCTCCTAACGGCTGTACGTTCGAAAAATTCTGGGATTTATCCAAGTACGTGTTGAACTATGCTCAAGACGGAGATCTCGTCGGGACGATCGATGCCGCATTGACATCATCGGTGCAGCGCCAGATGATGACGGACGTTCCCCTTGGCACTCAACTAAGCGGGGGGGTCGATTCGAGTCTTGTCAGCAAACTGGCTGCCGGATACTCACCCGGACTGAAGACCTTTACGGTCAGTTTTTTCGAAAGTGCCTATGACGAGTCAGCCTATGCACGGCTGCTGGCGGATTCGGCGGGGCTTGAGTATCACCAGATCAGGGTCGACGGCAAGACCTTTGCCGATACTCTGCCCAAGGTTATCTGGTATCACGACGAGCCCCTCTGTCATGCCAACTCCGTGCATATGTACCTGTTGTGCAAGTACGCACGACAGTTTGTGACGGTCCTGCTGACCGGCGAAGGGGCCGATGAACTTTTTGCCGGTTATCCCCGTTATCAGATTTGCAGGTTCGGCGATGCATATAACAAGTTGAATCCGAGTGTTGCTTCGCTGGTGAAGTCGGTCCTGAAGGGCGTTCCTGCACGAAAGATCGTCAAAATAGTCGACAACCTCGGTCTTGGTGCCCGTGAACTGGCCTTGTGGAATTCATCCTTTACCACCAAGGAGAAGGTTTCCTGGCTGCTGGATTCCGGCGATGTCACTCTCGATGCCCGATCCGCCCTGGTGGACAGCGTCTGGAACGATGAGTTGAGTCTTTTCGACAATCTGCTCCTCTATGAACAGAAGTCCTATCTTCAGCCGATTCTGATGCGGCAGGACAAGATGAGCATGGCCGCCTCAGTTGAGTCCAGGGTCCCGGTCCTTGACAACGAGATGCTGGACGTGGCCAACGCAATTCCGTATCAGTACAAAGTCCGGCACTTCACTCCCAAGCACGTGTTCAAGAAGGTTGCGGAAAGGCATATATCCCGAAAGATCGTCTACAAGAAAAAGGTCGGCTTTGGTGTGCCCGTGGACGAATGGCTGCGTGACCATAGCGGTTTGGGCAGGTACCTGGATCTTCTCCTCGATACCGCCCGTGGCATCAACGGCGTCAGCAGACCGCGTATTGAGCAGTTGATTGCGGAGCATGCGAGCCGAAGATATAACCATGGCGATGTGTTATGGCCCCTTGTGAACTATGCAATCTGGCGGGAACAATTTTTCAAGTAAGGAATTATGAGCTGCGGGGCCACTGAATGAAAAAAGCTGTTTGGATTACCTGGGAACATCAGATACGCAACAAATCGATGGCTGCCATGCTTGGTGCGGAACTTCATGTTATTGCTTACAGCGGTGCGAGATTGCGGCGCTATCTCTTTTGCGCATACAACACCATAGCCACGGTCCGCAGGGAGAAACCCGATGTGGTGTTCGCCCAGAACCCTTCCATCGTCCTGAACTACCTGCTGTTGCTGGCTCGGGTGTTGTTCGGGTATAGGTTTGTCACCGATGCCCACTTCGGGGGCGTCATCGCGTACAACGGCAATTTTCTGTTTCAGAAAGCTCTCGATCTCTGTAACAGATCGGCGGATCTGGTCATCGTTACCAATCGGGACCATGCCGCCCATGTGAAATCTATCGGGGGACGGGCACTGGTATGCGAGGATCCGCTGCCCGACCTGGCCCGCTATGATTCAGGTGCCGCCCCTGAGGATAAGTCAGTCTTTTTCATCTGCTCCTTTGATATTGACGAGCCGTACGAGTCGGCTTTCGAGGCTGCCCGTGTGCTGTCTGGGGAAAGCTACAGGTTCTATGTCTCCGGAAATTACGCCAAGGTCGGCATCGATCCGTCCGATTACCCCCATGTGAGTTTCCTGGGATTTGTGCCGGAACAGCACTTTTATGAGAGGCTTTACCAGTCGGATATCGTTCTCGACCTGACGGAGCACGAGAACTGCCTCGTATGCGGAGCCTACGAAGCCATGGCTGCTGAACGGCCGCTGGTCACGTCCGACAGGGCCTGTTTGCGGGCATATTTCGATCAGGGAACGGTGTTTACCGCACACGATAGCGCTAGTATTGCTGAAGCGATAAGGGAAGCGTATCGGGACCGTTTCCGCCTGAGGGATAATATCCGGGAGTGGAAAGGGCGAGCTGTTCGAACGCAGAATGAAAGACGGGATGTGCTCAGAACGACACTGGGGATGGACCGATAATCCGGGGAGTTGCCATGAAGCCCATTAAGTGCATCTTTGTCGGCGATATCGCTCTTGGGGATCACCCGAAATCAGTCGGGTTCGGTTTCTATTCCAGGTACCGCAACGGCATTCCACCGGATAAGGCACTCGCCCTATTCCGGAGAGGCTGCGAACACGACATCCTGTTCGGCAATCTGGAGTTCACGCTCGGGACTGCCGAGTTGACGGCCGCGTCGCACGAGGAGCTCAACTGCAGGGGGATAGCGGCATATGCCGACTTTCTGGAGCAGGCGGGTTTTAATGCCGTCAATATCGCCAATAACCACATTTACCAGCATGGGATTGATCCATTCGACAAGACTCTGAAGGTGCTTGCCGACAAAGGGATCGGCATCGTGGGGCTGGGGCGCAATGGTGGCAGTTCGAATATAGTCGGAACCGGCGACCGCTCCGTATGCTTTCTCGGCTGGTCAGCACGGCCCCGTCAGGGCTTTTCCGGTCAACCACCGTACCGCGAATTCGACGAAGCGAGCTGCTATGGGGAGATAGCCGAGGCGGCGAAAGCACATCCGATCGTCTGCGTTTCCCTGCACTGGGGGGACGAGTTCATCGAGATCCCCAGTGCAGACGAAAAGCGGATTGCACGAAGGATGATCGATGCGGGGGCGAAGGTGGTCGTGGGGCATCACCCCCATGTCATGCGGGAGGTTGAGGAGTATGGCAGCGGCCTGATCGCCTATAGTCTGGGTAACTTCATCTGCGATATGATCTGGAACGAAAGCACCCGGAAGACAGGCTATCTTTACGTGGAGTTCACTGACGGTGCAATCTCGAAATGGGAGATTGTGTACGGAAGGATCGGAGACGATTACTTTCCCGACTTTGACGGTACGGTTCCCGATCCGTCCGATACGTACAAGCAACTGTACTCAAGGCTGAATGGTTGTTCCTATGACCGTCTGGCGCGGCATGCGCTGCGCCGCCACCAGGTGCTGACCCTTTTGCACATGCTTCGTAACTGCGGGAGGTACAGGGCGGGGGTATGGCGGTCCATGCTTCAGGGTGCCATCAAGAGCCGCCTCACCGCAAACCATCAGTCATGATGTCGCTTAAAAAGAATATTTAACCCAGCCACTAAGGGAGTCCCTTGATGTCGCTATATACAGCCATGTGCGAGAATGTGTTGTTGCCCCTTGCAGATTATGCGACCCGGAACTGCACCATGCATTATTACCGTCTGTACAGTGACATGCAGTGGTTGGGCAGGGAAGAGCTTCAGCGCCGCCAGGACGAACTGGTGCGTGAGACTGTCCGGACCGCCTATGCAGACATACCCTTTTATCGCGAGCTCTATGACAGGCACGGGGTGAACATCGCCGGCGTCCTCAAGGCTAAAGATCTGTCTTTGCTGCCGATGGTGACAAAGGACATGCTCAGGGAAGCTTATCCCCATTCATGCACCAGGGATACCGGGTGGCCCTGGCGCGAGTATTGTACCAGCGGCTCATCGGGAAGCCCCTTTGCCGTTCGGGTGGATAACGAAACTATGAGCATGGCCCGGGCACTGATGTTTCTCAGGGCCAACTACTCGGGCTGGAACATCGGTGACCCGTTCCTCCAGACCGGCATGACCCTGGAGAGGGGAGCGGTCAAGAGGCTGAAGGACATTCTTCTGAGAGTAGAATACGCCTCTGCCTTCGATTTGTCGGATCGGGTACTGGATAGGTACCTGGACCTCATCGACAGCAAAAAGTTGGACTACGTCATGGGGTATGCCGGCAGTCTATATTGCGTGGCCACGAGAGCGTTGGAGGTGGGATTCAACAGGCCCCTGACCGGAATCGTTTCGTGGGGCGACAATCTCTATGCCCATTATCGCGAAAAGGTCGAAAGCGCTTTTAAGTGCCGCGTCACCGACACCTACGGCTGCGGAGAAGGCATCCAGATCGCCGCCCAGTGTGGAAGAAGCGATGGCGCATATCACATCTTCATGCCCCATGTGGCGCTGGAGGTGGTGGATGATGAGGGCAACCCAGTGCCTCCCGGTCAGGTGGGGAACATTGTGCTGACTCGCCTGCACCCCGGCGCCATGCCCCTGATACGATACCGCGTGGGAGACCTTGGCGTCAAAAGCGCCGATGAAACCTGCCCGTGCGGGCGGGGGTTCGAACTGCTCGCCAAGGTTGAGGGACGCGACACCGATGTGGTTGTGACGCCGCGGGGCAACCGGCTGATCGTGCATTTCTTTACGGGGATATTCGAGTACTACAAGACCATCGATACGTTCAAGGTCATTCAGGAAGAACGGGACCGGATTACCGTTCTGATTGTACCTCGACCGGATTTCGAGCCCGAGCACTGGACAAGCCTCAAGTCCGAAATCCTTGAAAAAGGAGATCCGGAACTGATCATAGATATGAAGCTGGTGGAGGAAATACCGCTTGAAAGATCGAACAAACGTCGATTCGTCGTGTCGAAAGTCTGCAGATAACGGGGATAAGTTGAACCCGCCTATGACCTTCTTCTGGTCATGATTCAGGTTGTGTTAAATTTTCTTCTTTCTTCTGAGAAGGATAATGCCGGCAAGTCCGGCCCCAAGAAATGCGAAGGTTGATGGTTCGGGCACAGGAACGGTTTCTGCGTTAGTTATTTGAGCCGAGAAGTAGAATTTGGAGCTGTTGCCGAACTCATCGAAAATGGTGTTGCGCATGGTTCCGGCCCCGAAAGCGCGCGCGGAACTCGCCGACCACTCCCCGAGGGCATCCGGTTGCAGCAGCATGTCGTAGAATGAGAGATAGTTGTTTCCACTGCTTACACTGAGCCAGCGTTCCGAAAAGGTGCTGGTCAACCACTTGTTCCCGCCATAGTTGTTTTCGGTTATTCCATTATATGAGCTTAGATAATTGTTAGAAGTGATGGTCGAACCTCCAGCGTAGTGAGCATAAAATGTTCCTCTACCATATGGGTCTGTTCGCTCGATTACGGTACCGTCGTTCATTAACACAGTCCCCCTGGCATCCAGGTCGATTACAACGCTATAGGAAACACGGCTTCCAACTGTTATCCCCATATCGGAGAGAAAACCCGCTGAATCATCAATGCCGGGTCCCTGGATTACGTACCCTTCCAGAGTATATTGTACTGGGTAGCTCCACGCGGAGGGTCCAGCCAGTAACAATGTCACAAACAAAATTAGGGACAACCTGTCTGGGCGTATCATGACCGGCCCTCCTCGTACATCTTTTGGATAAGTACAGGGATACAAGCAATTAGCGTACCTTAAAAACGATTTCATGCTGTTGCCATTATATCCGTAATTCAGTGTGTTGTAGGTAGTCGGTTGAAATTTTTAAACTTTTCTTTACATGTGCGTGTAAATTCCACCGACATCCGATGATGCGGTCGATTCGGGAGGTACATTGCGTATATGTAGCTTAATAATGTATTAAAATTATTACAATGAAATTGTTATGTGTTGACTTGAACCTTCAACTCATGTACTAAAAGCACAAAGCAGGCGGTAGACGATAATACTAAACCATTCGCGAGAATGGGGCGGAAAGCCTATAGGGTCTCCACGAGACAGCCGGGTTGCCGAAATACCAGTTCATGGGTAGCGGCTCCCGGCATTTTTTTTGTCTGATAGGCCAAATGGGGCTTTGGTGACACAAATCACAGTTTAATTTTCCCGGGTGGACGAAAGTATAAACAAATAAAAAATATTCGCTCTGTTTCCGAAGAGGTAAAACCAGGGTAACCTGGTGACACAAAGCCACGGGTCCTGAAATCGTCCTAGGTATTCAGGATGGCCGGGTTGGCGAAGAAACAGCCCATCTGTCGACAAGTCGTACCATTGTCACGGGGGGCTGTTTTTTGTTGGGAAAAGGACCGGTATATGCCGGTAAAACGAGTAAACTAAGAGTAGCAGGGAGGTAGTCAACATGAAAACCAAGAGGACACTACAGGCGATAGTTCCGTCGCTCCTCATTCCACTTCTCGTCCCGCTGGGCGCTCTCGCCGCTCCGTCTATCACTTCGATGAGCAACTCAGCGCTTACCAATGGCCAAGTTGTTACTATCTCCGGTAGCGGGTTTGGCACCAAGAGCACTGTGGCTCCCCAGTTCTGGGATACTGTAGAGAACCAGACGGCGTATTCAAGCCTTGCTAATGGAGCAACCGTCCCGACTGGGTCGGGCAAGCCCTGGGAATCACAATGCACTTGGGATGGCGGCGCGTGTGTAAAGTATTCAACTACGGCCAGCGAACAACGTGGGTTGAGCACAGCGACTTACAGGGCCACAACTACAACCCAGGGATTACTGGAGGGGCGGCGGATTACTGGAACTAATAAAATCTATGTCTCTTGGTGGTGGAAACCAGCATCAAATCCCGTAACCGGCGATCATTCGAGTAAATTTTTACGATTGTCCAATAATGCTGACGTGACGAACAAAACCTTTTCGTGGACCCAAATGCAGGATTATATCTATCGAACCGATCAAGGCTATTGTCAAAATGGGGCAGCGCATTGGGCCAACTGGAATGGCAACGTAAATCAGTGGAATTTTCATGAAGTATGGATTGATGGTGCAACGAGAACATACACTATTAAGATTAACGGAAAAGCGACAGCTAATAATGTTTCCTGGTCGAGCTGCACGGCTTTCAATTTCGACTATGTGTGGATGATCGGTTGGGATGGTGGAGGGAATTCACCCCCGGCAATTACTTCATGGCTGGACGATATATATGTAGATAACACGCTCTCTCGCGTCATGATATGTGACAATGCCAACTTCTCAAGTGCAACTAAATGCGAAATGCAGATTCCCACCACTACCTGGACTGATGGACAGGTTCAGGTTAAGGTCAATCAAGGGGGGTTTCCCACCAACTCGACTGCGTATCTCTATGTACTTGATGCCAACGGTAGCCCCAGTGCAAGTAAACAAATTACGTTCGGAACCGGCGATGGTGGAGGGACCGCAACTATTGCTCCTCCCAGTGGCCTTAAGGTTGTCAACTGATTCGATCAGTCTCTAAGGAAGCCGGAGTGAAGCGCATGAAACATTCATTTAAGAGAACAGGTTGTTTCGTTTCAGCCTTTCTGTTGCTTGCTGCCGGCATGGCATCAGCGGCGGGCATCTCTCGGAACGAATGCTCAAATCCACCGACAGGAACGGTTTTTTGCGAGGATTTCGAGGGGACTAATCCCAAGGCCAACTTCAGCGACTACGACGGCAACCCTGACACGGAAAACCTTATCGTGACCAACACGGGACCAGCAGGTGATACCGCGAACCGGGCAATCCGTTTGCGGGTGTCTGCAGGGCAGGGGGGGGGCTCCGATCTGTTCAAGGTTCTGTCTTCCGGGTACGACAAACTCTATGCCCGCTGGTATTTCATGTATGAACCAGGGTTCAACTTCAGTGCCCGTAATCATGGCGGCGGCTTGGCGGCAGGAGACCGAAACCTGGTCGGTTCATCCGGAAATCGGCCGACCGGAAGCGATTGGGCCGGTTTTTTCGTGCAGTACATGGAAGGTCCTGCAACGCCCTATGCCTACAGCTACTACCGGGGCATGTACCAGGACTGCTCCAATCCGTCTGGCAATTGCTGGGGCGACTCATTGCCCTGCGTCTACGACAGCGGGGCATATTACTGCAAACAGCCGCAGCACCGCCCGAGCGAATCCCTACCTAAACTGGTGGCGGGGCAGTGGTATTGCGTAGAGCAGATGCTCGATATGGGCACGCCAACCTCCACGGGGGTGGGAGCGGACGGTCGCCTGGCGATCTGGCTGGATTCAAAGCTGCTGGGTGACTATCAGGATCTGTGGATCAGAACCACATCGTCCCTCAAAATCCGGAATCTCTGGTTGAGCCTTTATCATCATGACGGTACCCATTCAACCGTCGGAGAGCTTATCGATAACGTAGTCGTATCGACCCAGCCCATTGGCTGCGGATCGGTGCCGCCGGAAGTTTTGTCGGCGCCGAAGAATCTCAGGATTTTCAAGGTCGTGCCCTAACAGGCTGATGCCCTCAACACGATGAGGGTTTCGAGGAGTGAACGCCCCCCTGATGCACGCACCGGGAGGTCGTTCGGTGCATATGCTGTTGAATTCTTTAGTGCCCCCAAGGTTAAAAAGGTTGACAGGGGGGACAAAGGGGTGTATCAACAGCAGCTGAAAATTGAATAGGCGGTACACGATAATACTCAACCATCCGCGAGGATGGGGCGGAAAGCCTACAGGGTCTCACAGAGACAGCCGGGTTGCCGAAATGCCTGAAATGGTATACGGCCCCGGCTTTTTTTTGTTCTTTTTCCGGGGAGTCAACTGCAGCGAAAATTGACGGTAAATCATGTGGTTGAATCTTTTTTGCGACATGGCCGGTTTTGGTGATACGAGTCACAACGGTTCTGCAAAACAGGGCCGATAATACCAACAAAAGGAATAATCAAGCAGTACTGTTTCCGAAGGGGTAAACCCAGGGTAACCTGGGGACACAAAGCTACGGGTCCTGAAATGTCCTAGGGTTTTCAGGATAGCCGGGTTGGCGAGAAACAGGTTCCTCATTAGTCCATCAAAAGACTAAGGCGGGCTGTTTCTCTTTTTTGTGCTCGCGACTCGAAAGGCGCGGGCAGGAAAAGGAGAAGCGGACGCCGAAAGAAGTACAAAGGAGCCCGTTTATGAAAACCCGCACGCTAACAACTCTTATTCTTGCCTGGTTGCTCAGTTTTGCCATGGTGGCAGCCAGCCAGGCCCGGGACGTGACCCTGCAGTGGGATGCAAACACTGAAACGACCGTTGCCGGCTACAAGGTTTACTACAACGCCGACTCGGCAGGCCCTCCCTTCAGCGGGACCGGAACGGTCGGCAAAGTGACCTCCACCACTCTCACCGGTCTTGATCCGAGCAAGACTTATTATTTCGCCGTCACCGCCTACGATGCCACCGGCACTGAAAGCACCTACTCCAATATCGTAAGCGCGGCCGAAGCAACCGCCCCCACCGTTTCGATTACATCCCCCGCCTCGGGTGCGTCCATCTCGGGTACCACCAGCGTTGCCATCAGCGCCACTGACAATGTGGGCGTCACATCGGTCGAACTCTATGTGGACGGCGTCCTCAAAGGAACCGACACCTCATCTCCGTACAGTGTGAGCCTGAACACCACCCAGCTTTCTGCCGGCACTCACACTCTCCAGGCCAAGGCTTACGACGCCGCCGGGAACGTGGGACAGTCCACGGCGTTTTCCGTAACAGTGGTAAATGATACGACGGCTCCTACGGCTTCCATTACCTCTCCGACCGGCAGTTCCACCGTGTCGGGCACCGTTACGGTAAACGTTTCCGCAACCGACGCCATGGGCGTGTCAAAGGTGGAACTCTATGTCAACGGTTCCCTCTACGCGACCTACGGTTCGGCTCCCTACTCGATAACCTGGAATACCTCGTCGTATGCCAACGGAACGTACACCCTCCAGGCCAAGGCCTATGACGCAGCGGGCAACGTAGGTCAGTCTTCCTCGGTGACGGTCACGGTAAGCAATACGGTCGCCGATACCACGGTCCCGACTGTTGCCGTGAGCTCCCCCGCCAATGGCGCGACCGTTGCCGGTACGGTGAGCATGGCCGCTACGGCCTCCGACAACGTCGGCGTGAGCAAGGTCGAATTCTATGTAAACAACGTGCTCAAGGGGTCGGATACGACGTCTCCCTATAACTACAGCTGGGATACCACCTCCGCAGCCAACGGCAGCTATACCCTGACCGCCAAGGCCTATGATGCGGCTGGCAATGTGGGGCAGTCGAGCAGCGTAACCGTGAGCGTGAACAATGTGACGACTCCCCCGGCGGGAAGCAACACGGCCATCTTCGGTAATGCCTTTGGCGCCAATTTCCCGAATACCGTGGAAGACACCTTCCTGAATATCAATAATGATGTGAACGCCACCGGCGTAAGCCTCAGCACCTACACCTGGCCCGCAGCCACGCCGGCCAACGCAGTCGTGATGAAGTGGGACGTTTCCGCACTGCCTGCCAATGCCGAGATCCAGAGCGCCACGCTCTATCTCTACCTGACTGAAGGCGGCGGCGACGACGCCTACGAAATTCCGGTCTCCGCCATCATCAACAAGAACCCGGTCGTCGCCTCCAGCACCGGCAATACCTACGACGGGACCAATGCCTGGACCGCAAGCAGCGTGGCTTACGGCGGGGTGCCCCTGGCCCAGTCCGATATAGACACACCGGTGGATGCACCCCTGGTTGACAAGACCGTTGGCTACAAAGCCTGGAATATCACGAATCTGGTCAAGACCTGGCTGGCGACGCCGGCCGCCAACAGGGGCGTGCTGCTCAACTCCTCCAACAAGGCCACTGCCGACAGCTACAGGCTCTTCGCTTCCAGCGATGCGGCCGATACCAACCTGCGGCCGAAGCTGGTGGTAACCTACAATTTGCCGACCGATACGACTGCTCCGACGGTGGCGGTGAGTGCCCCGGCTAATGGCGCGACCGTGAGCGGAACGGCGACCGTCAGCGCAACAGCCTCTGACAACGTGGGCGTGACCAAGGTGGAATTCCTGGTGAACGGCACGGTCGCTTCCACGGTGACCACCGCCCCTTACAACTACAGCTGGAATACCACGACCTCGGCCAACGGCACCTACACCCTGACTGCCAAGGCCTATGACGCCGCCGGCAACATCGGCCAATCTGCCTCCGTGTCGGTAACAGTGAACAACCAGACCGCCGACACCACTGCGCCGACCGTATCGATCACTTCTCCGGCCAATAACGCGACCATCAAAGGAAGCATTACCGCCAGCGCCAGTGCATCGGACAACGTGAAGGTGACCAAAGTCGAGTTCTACCTGGACAACGTGCTCAAGCGCACCGACACGAGCTCGCCCTTTACCTACAGCCTCAACACGACCTCCGTAAGCGACGGCACCCACACCCTGACCGCCAAGGCCTATGATGCGGCAGGCAATATCGGCGAGACAACCGTGACGGTGAAGGTCGCCAACGATGCCACCGCGCCGACCGTGTCACTGTCGGCCCCGACCAGCGGCGCAACGGTAAGCGGTGTCGTCTCCGTCAATGCCACCGCAACGGACAACCTGGCAGTTGCCAAGGTGGAATTCTACGTCAACAATGTCCTCGCGAGCACGGATACGACCTCTCCCTACAGCTACAGCTGGGATACCACCACCGTTGCGAACGGCGTCTACAGCCTGACCGCCAAGGCCTATGATGCGGCCGGCAACTCGAAGGTTTCGACCGCCGTAACCGTAACCGTCAATAACATCGTGATCATCAAGGGCGATGTGGATGGCGACGGAGCGATTACGGCCAATGACGCGCTCATCGTTCTCAAGGCGGTCGCGGATCCCACCCTGTTGACCTCGACAGTGCAGAGCATGGGTGATGTGGCGCCGGTCGATCCGGTTACCTCCAAGCCGGTCGGCAACGGCAAGATTGACATCAACGATGTACTGACTCTTCTGCGCCGGGCGGTTGGTCTGACGACCTGGTAACCGATCCCTGACCGGGGACCCCGCTGTGCGGAGGTCCTGAAACGAAGCCGCCTTTCCCGCACTGCCGGGGGAGGCGGCTTTTTTCGTTCCGTTGACGGATCAAGATTATAGTGCTTCCAAGATGACTAAGAGCGTCGAGATATCTGGCAACTTTTTGGGATATTGCACATGTCGTCGATGATTTTGTTTGTAAAAAACAGTCAGTTGCAGGGTGGTACGTATTATGCTGTTCATACATTAGTGGGCATGCTTAGAGTAAGGTACGTGCTTTGATTTCTCGCAATAGCCTCTGAATGGTCTTCTTTTATGTGCCGTTAGTGATGCATTCGCATGCACACACAAACGGTGGAGATCCCTCTCCACACGCACTAAAGGAGGTTGGCCATGAAGGCACTCGTTTTTCTCCTCGTGACATTCCTGTCCCTCATATCGGTTGGCGTTAACGCAGCTCCATTGACCTATCTGTTTGGTGGCAAGGTAACTAGTAGCACCATGGGGGCCTTTGAATTCTCTGAGGTCCAGGTGCAGGTCGGCAGCCCCTTCATTGGTTCATTCACCTATGACAGCTTAGGCAGCAACCCGCAGCCTGTAAACTTTGAAGTTGCTGTACTGTATGAATATATCACGGGGCTTGGACAAGGTTGGACCGTGCTTGTCGATAAGACCCAGGCTCAACTGGGAGTATCTGCCCCTGATGTCCTTGGTTTTGATAATCTAGCCATTGTTTCTAACGCTCCGGTTTTTGGTGTATTTGCCGGGAAGTTGGAAAACAACCAGTTGCTTCTTTACGAGTCCACGTATTGGCCGAGCATCCTGTCGGATACAACTAATACCGCTGCAAATCTGTTGCTGCAGGGGCCAGACGGAGCAATGGATTATTGGCCCAATCTCGATGCATTTACTGTTCATAAGCTTTTTGGGGTCCATGGGCTCTTCGAAGGGAAACCCTGGAATTTCGTCGGACAGATTGACTATCTGCAGCAAACAAGCTCGCCAGTCATCGTGGGGGTAGTGCCGGAGCCGGGAACAGGGCTGCTTATCGCCTTCGGTCTTGCAGGACTGTGGGGGGTAACCGCATGTTTCCGCAAGCAGAATAAAGGTTGAGGCCAGCTATCGCTTTGGGTGTATGGGCAATCGACGTCCTTGTCGGATTAGTTTACATTTTAACTAAAATATATGCTGGCAATTGAATGTAATGCCTTGAATTTACAGTGATGAATGGATTGGTTTAAAAATTGAATCTAATGACTGAACATCATCACGCATGTTATGAACGACGGGGAGACATACATGAAACAATTGATAGGTTTGGTGGCAGGTTTGCTTCTCATGGGAGGCGTAGCCCAGGCCGCGCCGCTTACCTTTACAGACACCACGCTTTTCACTTCTACAGGAACCCTCGCCGCACAGGATTTGGTGGGCTATGGGGGGAGTAGTGTGAACTTCCTTGAAGGCACCGGGGATTACGTCGCCTGGAAGCATCAGTTCACCTTTACGCCGCCGGCCCAGCAGATATTGAGTGGCAGACTGACTCTTACCCTTCTTGACGACGATGCAGACAAACTGCTCAACCCTCTTACCTGGGAACTCGCCTTTGGCTATGCCGAGGATGGTTCCTGGGCCCTTGGCGGGGTTAACACTGGCGCCTATGGGTATAATGTGAATGTGGAATTCCTCAAAGACGGCGAGTTCAACGTGAAGCTCGCGTCGCTGCTGGGAGACTTCTACATCACCCGCTCGGATCTGTCTATCACCTACGAACCTGAGTCGGCTCCCGTTCCCGAACCGGGAACGATCGTTCTGCTGGGTGCCGGTCTGTTGGGGCTCGGTGCCTACAGCCGCAGGCGTATGAAGCGGCAATAGTAACTCCGGACAGATAACTCTTTCCAATGTCCCAAAGGAGGCGGTGCTTCAGCACCGCCTTTTCTTTTTTTTTCAAAGTTTCCCAATAAGGCTCGCAACCGCTGGTTTTTTGCGAAGTAATTGCATACGTTCCTTGTGCCCGCACAAGATTTGGTGTAAATTTTATCGACAGTTAGTGGAAGATAACCTTAGAACTGCATGTGATTCATGGGATCGAGCAAAAGGAGCGCTCAATGACCGCTGACCGCACCATTTCCGTTATCGGCCTCGGCTACGTGGGACTTCCCGTGGCGGTTGCCTTCGGCCGTGTCCGTCGGACTGTCGGATTTGACATTAATGCCGGCCGCATCGCCGAGCTCAAGCAGGGGATCGATCGAACCGGCGAGGTGACTGCTGAGGACCTGGCCGCAGCGGACATCCTTTTCACCGACCGCATAGAGGAACTCCGTCTGGCGGATTTTCACATCGTGGCGGTGCCGACCCCCATCGATGAGGCGAATCAGCCCGACCTTACCCTGATGCTGAAGGCGTCGGAAACGGTGGGGAAGGCCCTGAAGCGGGGCGACATCGTGGTGTACGAGTCCACAGTGTATCCCGGTGTCACTGAGGACGAGTGCGTGCCGATCCTGGAACGGGTGTCGGGACTGCGCTGCGGCACCGATTTCACCGTGGGCTACAGCCCTGAGCGGATCAATCCGGGCGACAGGGAGCATACTTTCACGAAGATCACTAAAGTAGTGTCGGGGCAGGATGCGGCGACACTCGACGTGGTGGCCCGGGTGTATGAATCAGTGGTGACGGCGGGGGTTCACCGGGCGTCGAGCATCAAGGTGGCCGAAGCGGCCAAGGTGATTGAGAATACCCAACGGGACCTGAACATCGCCCTCATGAACGAGTTGGCCCTGATCTTCGACCGGCTGGGCATCGACACCAGCGAGGTGCTGGAGGCGGCCGGGACCAAGTGGAACTTCCTCAGGTTCAAGCCGGGGCTCGTGGGAGGGCATTGCATCGGTGTGGATCCGTACTATCTGACCCACAAGGCGGAGAAGATCGGTTACATCCCCCAGGTGATCCTGGCTGGCCGCAGAATCAACGACGGTATGGGCAAGTTCGTGGCCCAGAAGACGGTGAAAGAGATGATCTTGGCCGGGCACCCGGTTCTGGGAGCCAGGGTGACGGTGCTCGGCCTCACCTTCAAGGAGGATTGCCCGGATCTGCGCAATTCCCGTGTGATTGACATTATCCGTGAGCTTGAGGAGTATGGTGTGAAGGTTCAGGTCCACGACCCCCTGGCCGACCCTGACGAGGCCTTGCATGAATACGGAGTGACGCTTGTGCCGGCAGACGGCCTGGAGCCTGCCGCTGCGGTGGTTGCCGCTGTGGCGCACCGGCAGTTCCGGTTCCTGGCAGGGGATGACTTGCTTCGATTGATGGGGCGCCCCCCGGTTCTCATGGACGTTAAGGGAATGTACGGCCAGAACATGCTGCGGCAGGCGGGAATTCGCTTCTGGAGGCTCTGAACCGGTCATGATGCAGGTTGTCCTTTCAGCGGCGGCGGTACTGCTCTCCCTGGCCGTAATCGGAGTCACCATCCGTCGTCAGGGGCTTACCCTTTCAGCCTGCGCGACAGTTGCCGCCCTGACGGTGGCATCGGTTCTCGAAGTCTTGGACCTTGTCGTAGTGCTCGACCCGGATCGGCTGTTCGAATGGAAACGGTGGGTTCTGGGGGTCGAATCCCTTTTGCCTGCGGCATGGCTTAGCTATAGCCTCACTCACTCCCGGCGGACCGCGACATCTGCAGTGCCCCGGCTGCAGCGGTTTTGCCTGGCCGCTACGGCCGTGTTCCCACTGGCTGCTCTGCTGCCGCCGGAGGTTTTCTTCTATTCACCGGATTTCGCCACGGAGCGGGTCCTGTTTCTGACGGTTCACGGCTACTACTTTTATCTCGGCTTGCTTCTTTTTGCAGTGATTTCCCTCATCAATCTGGAGGGGACGTATTCTCACGCCTCTCTCCTGGAGCGCTGGCGAATCAAATTCGATTTCATCGGCGCGACCAGTTACCTTGCGCTTCTTGTGCTCTACTACAGCCAGGGGCTGCTCCATCGCTCACTCAACATGGGGCTGTTGCCGGTACGGTCCCTGATACTGGCCCTTGCCGCCGCCATGATGCTCTATTCGCTCCTCGCACGGGGCAGCGGCGTGCGGATCGCGGTCTCGCGGAACATGGCCTACAAGTCGGTGGTGCTGGTTGCCGTAGGGCTGTACCTGGTTGCCGTGGGACTGATGGGGGAGGGGCTGCGCTACTTCGGTGAAGGGTTCCCCAAGGCAATGGCCATTGCCGCACTGTTCTGCATGGGCATCGCCCTGGTGGTCATTCTCCTGTCAGAGACTCTGCGGCGCAGGGTCCGGGTCTTCATTCACAAGAATTTTTACCGGAGCAAGTACGATTACCAGACCCAGTGGCTCCACTTCACCGACCTGTTGGCCTCTGCCCGCAGCTCTGACGGTCTCATGGAGGCAATCCTCGCCGGCTACAGCGGGGTTTTCGGCATGAACAGCGGAGTTCTTTTCCTTAAAAGCGGAGACGACGACTCATTTCGCTGGGCCGTCGCTCGGGAGCAGGCGCCGGCCAGTGCTTTTTTCTCGTCTAACGATCCCCCGGTGCGCCGGATGGCGGAGGAAGGGTGGATCGTCAATCTCCGCGAGGCAAACCCTGCGGAATTCTCCGGTGCCGGTGAATTTGTGCGGAAGAATAATGTCATATTCCTCATCCCTCTGTCGTCCGGCGAGGGGCTTGAGGGGATCATTGCTCTGGGACGGCCCGTGCATGAGGGGGAGTTCTACCACTACGAAGATTACGACCTGATGAAGACCATGGCCCGCCAGGCTGCATCGGCTCTCATGAACCTGCGCCTCTCCGAGGAACTGGCAAGCGCCCGGGAGCTGGAGGTGATGGGGCGGGTATCGACGTTTATCCTCCATGACCTCAAAAACCTGGTCTATACCCTGTCGCTTACCGTGGACAACGCCCGTGACCATATCGCCGATGCCGAATTCCAGGAAGACATGCTCGGTACCCTCGGCAATACGGTGAACCGGATGAAGCTGCTCATCGCCCGGTTGCGCGGCCTGCCAGAGAAACAGTCCCTCTGTTTTGAAGAGGTCGATCTCCTCCGGCTTGCCGAGGAGAGCGCGAGCTTAGCAGGCGGACGGGGTAGCATCAGTGTCGGCGGATCTCCTGTTTCCGCCCGGGTCGACCGCGAGGAGATCCAAAAAGTGGTCGTGAACCTGGTGGTGAACGCCCTGGAGGCCACGGAAGGGAAGGGGCCGGTGGCTGTGGAGGTGGGCTGCGGCAACGCCCCCTACATTCGGGTGAATGATGCCGGCTGCGGCATCCCCGATGCGTTTCGTGCCCACCTGTTCTCACCTTTTAGGACCACCAAGAAGAAAGGGCTCGGCATCGGTCTCTACCAGTGCCGCCGGATTGTTGAGGCCCACGGCGGGAGAATAGATGTGGAGAGTACGCCCGGGCAGGGGGCGACGTTCACCGTATGGCTGTAAGGGGGTAGGAGATTCCATGGAAAAACTGCTGATCGTCGACGACAACGAGGATATCCGCAAACAGCTTAAGTGGGGCATCGGCAAGGAGTACACACTGTTCCTGGCGGCCGATGCCCGGGAGGCCATTGATGTTTTTCGCAAGCATCGGCCGGCGGTGGTAACCCTTGATCTGGGGCTGCCACCCCATGAGGATAGCTCCGAGGAGGGGTTCCGCTGTCTGGAGGAGATGCTGCGTATCGCTCCCGATGTGAAGGTAATCGTCATTACCGGTAACGATGGCAGGGAAAACGCGGTCAAAGCGGTTCAACTGGGGGCCTACGATTTTTACCAGAAACCGATCAATCTCGATGAATTGAAGGTGATCGTGAAACGGGCGTTTCACCTTCAGACGCTGGAGGAGGAGAATCGGCGCCTTCAGAGTGCGCTGGACGGCGGTTCCGCCGAGTTCAGGGGGTTTGTCGGCCAGTGCCCCGAGATGCAGCAGGTATTTTCCACTATCCGCAAGGTTGCGGCTTCCGATATCTCTGTACTGATCCATGGCGAGAGCGGCACGGGCAAGGAACTGGTGGCCCGGGCGATCCACACCATGAGCCTGCGCAAGGACGGTCCGTTCATTCCCATCAACTGTGGCGCCATCCCTGAAAACCTTCTGGAGGCGGAACTCTTCGGCCACGAGAAGGGGGCGTTCACCGGCGCCCTCAATCGGGTGCTGGGTAAGGTTGAATATGCCCACAAAGGCACCCTTTTTCTCGATGAAATCGGTGAGTTACCGCTTAATCTTCAGGTAAAGCTGTTACGTTTTCTGCAGGAGAAGGTTATTCAGCGGGTCGGTGGCAGGGAGGACATCGCCGTTGATGCCCGCATCGTGGCCGCCACCAATGTTGACATCGCCCGCTCCATGGCTGAGGGGACCTTCAGGGAAGACCTGTTCTACCGGATCGGAGTGGTTTCTATAACCCTGCCGCCCCTCAGAAGTCGGGGAGAGGATGTAATGCTCCTGGCGAATCTGTTCCTGAAGCGGTTTTCGGTCGAGTTGCGCAAGAAGACCAAGGGGTTCAGCTCAACATCACGTGAATATCTCGAAACCTACGCCTGGCCCGGCAACGTGCGGGAGTTGGAGAACAAGGTTCAGCGGGCCGTGCTCATGGCAGCATCACCGATTATCGAGCCGGATGACCTGGGATTCACTGAACGGCCGATACCGAGGGCATCCACGTCGCTGGAGGGAGTATCGCTTCGCGAGGCGCGGGATCGAGTTGAGCGTGAGATGGTACGTGAGGCCATTTCAAGGTGCAAGGGGAACATTGCCCGAGCGGCCGAGGAGTTGGGGATCAGCCGGCCAACTATCTACGACCTGATGAAAAAACACGGGATAAGCGGGTAAGAGGGACGTCAGGTCAGGGGTGCATTGACAGAGGTTGTTTCTTTTTGTCGCCTGCGGCCCGAGACCCGTTACCGGTTTTACCTTTGGGTTCATGGCCGGTTTCTTTGGCCTTTTCCCTCTGAGTTTCAAGAACGGCTTCAAGGGCATCCACGACGCGGGGATCGTATATGGTCCCCGCTTTTGTTTTGAGTTCCTGCAAGGCGTGACGGACGGGTACCCGTTTGCGGTAGGGACGATCCGACGTCATGGCGCAGAAGGAGTCGACCACTGCCAGGACTCGCGAAATGAGCGGAATGTCGTCCCCCTGGAGCCCGTCGGGGTATCCGGTGCCGTCAAGGTGCTCATGGTGGTGGAGGATGCCGCGCTTGACCTCCTCGGAAAACTCGATGGCATTAATCAGTCCGACCGTGGTGTAGGGATGGACCTTGAGGCTGTTGCGCTCGGACGGAAGAAGCGTTTCCCGCTTGTTCAGGATGCTCTTTTCCATGACGACAAGTCCCAGGTCGTAGAGCATGGAAGCGTAGAGCGCTACTCTGCACACGTCCTCGCCGGCGCCCAGACGCTCCATTATCCGCACCGTAAGTTCCGGCAGGATCGAATCCTTTTTGTGGTACTTCTTCTCGGCCGTGATCAGGTTGTCGAACGACGTCATGAAGTTGCGGAAATTGTCCTCATGGTGTTCGCCGGCATGAAGTCGCTCGATGAAGTAGGATACCCGTTCGCTCAGAAGCGAGGCCACCTGGTAGTCACGCCGGGTGAAGGGGGTTGCGGTGCGCTTGTTGTTGAGGTTGAGCACGCCGATGACCTTGCCGCCGACCCTGAGGGGGAGCGAGATGAGGGATTTGTTGTTGTACTGGGATATGTTCCTTCTGCCGAACCGCGGATCTTTCTCGATGTCTTCGATGAAGAGCGGTTTCCCTTCAAGGGCGACCCAACCGGCGATCCGGTCGCCCAACCGCACCCGCGTCTGCTTGATGAGATAATCTTCAAGCCCCCGGGCACTCTTGATGACCAGGTCGCCGGAGATGTCGTCGCACAGCATGATGGAGCAGATGTTCAGGTCGAGGACTTCAGCGATGAATTCCAGGAACATCTCGATGGTGTTGTTCATGACCGCGTCGACCTTCTGCCGGGTACTCTTGGGGATCGCCAGATTGACGATGAGACCCTGCTCCCCGTTCTCCGCGACCAACTCCCACTGGTGGAGGTCCACCACCTTGCGGGCAAGATAGAGCTTCAGCTTTTCATCGGGCTGAGTGGCCTGGAAGATGTGACTGGAGCTGAAAAGGAAGGGGAGGATTGCTTCAGGTATCTGGCGCGGGAGCTGGATCGAAACCTCCACGTTGTCATTTTCGCCCACCATTACGGTCACTGCATCGCCCCGCTCAAGGAAGTGGCAGAGCCCTTCGATGATATTCAGGAAAAATTGGACGATTCGTACTTTGTCGCCGACGATGTCCGACGTCTCCTCGGCGATCTTGATATCGACGGTGATATTCTTGCGCGCCAGGAACGTTTTGAGGTTTTTTGATCCGAGGACTTCGTTGAGAACCTCCTTGAGACTGACCACGGTCTTGGTGACGATCATGGTTTCATCTTCGAAGCGGAGGAAATCAAGCTGATTTTCAACGATGGCGATGAGCTTGTCGGTCTCGGTGGCAATGATGTCGTAGAACTCCTGCTGTTCCAACCGGGTGAGCCGGTCCGATTGCTGGAGATAGTAGACGGAGCCCTTGATGGAATTGAGGGGGGTGCGCAACTCGTGGGACACGCGGGTGATGAATTCGGTCTTGGTAACATCGCTTTCAATGAGCTTGCGATTGATTCCCTCCTGCTCACCCGCCTTGTACCGCAACTGGTTGACCAGCATGGCGTTTTCCAGGGCAATGGCCGCCTGGTTGGCAATGATCTTTATGAGAGAGAATTCGTCATCGAGAAACGGCGTGCCGTCAGCCTTGTCGTTGATGTTGAGCAGGCCCAGCAGCCGATCCTTGCTGACGATGGGACATGAGATGAACGAGGGTGTCTTGTACCGGTCGCGGGTCATTCCCTGAAAACGGGAATCCTGGTCGATGTCCTTTACCAGGATGGGGACGCGACCCTTGGCGACAATGCCGGCAATCCCTTCACCGAGCCTTGCCCGGTAGGTCCTCATGAGCTGAAGGTCTATACCGCGGCCGGCAAGGATGAAAAGCTCATCCCGCTCGTTGAGAAGCAGGAGTGAGCCTTTTTCCGCCCTCGTATAGTTCACGGCCAGATCGAGCATCAGGTTGGCGATGGCGCTGATATTGTCGGTAACGACGAGCGCGTTCGAAATTTCCTGAAGGATCGCGAACTTCTTCTCGAAGAGGCGCAGGTTTTCTTCGGCGAGGGTCATTGTTGGCCGTTTCCAGGTTGCGTTACCGGCAGCATGCCTATTGAGTTCACGTCATTACGTATGGCTGTATATTCCCTGATTAATAGAAAAAGCAACTAGGGTGCCAGAATGTTAATCTTTAAAATACTGGCTATTTCAGCTGGTTATATTGGTGATGTAAGTCGTTGATGAATGGTGTGTCGAAAATGTTTACACTAATGAAGGTGTTTTTCTTGGTTTTGACGGAAAAACTGACACAATTTTACGGTTTGAGCTTTCGCTCCAACTCCAGGTCAAGGGTCTTGAGTTTTTCCAGGTTGAGTCTCAGTTCCTTGTTTTCCCTGGTCAGGGACAGGTTCAGGTCACGCAGTGATTTGATCTGGCGGCGCAGTTCGCCCGCTGCTTCGATGCGGGCTGGGATTTCAGCGATGAAGTCACTGAGGGGAAGGGCTTGGTGGGCCCAGGGGCTGTCGGGATAGTCGCGTTGCAGTTGGTCCAGAAGTTTTGTGGCCTTGGCGATGTCTCCGGTGCGGGGTTCGCTGGGCAGCCGGAGCAGTGCCAGGCGGAAAAGGGCTTCGTCAGTGACGCCGCGGACCGGCTTTTCGATGATGATGGCGTCGAGAAGCACTGTGGCGTTGTCGATTCGCCCCCGGGCGATGAGTTCCACCGCCAGGCTCAACTTCTCTTCCTGGGCTGAACGTTGCCGAATATCCGTCACGACTTTGCGTACGGGAGCGCACCCGGTCGGCAGGATCAGGATCAGGACAGCCGCGAGCAGGCGAAATTTCATCGTTTTCCTTTGCGCCGGTTGATAAGGTAATTGCTTCCCGGCGTGCTTTTCAGCAAGTCTTTGATATCAGCGGCCGCTTTGGCGATATCAACGGCTGAGGCGAATTCCTCGCGGCTGCAGATGACCACGGCGATTGAAATGCTCATGATGGGGAAGGTGCGCGGTACGCCGTAGCGGTCGACCCCCTCGATGGCACCTTTGGCCAGGTCCTCTGCGCTGTAATGCTGGCGGATGAAGTCGTCGAAGCGGGTGATGACATGTTCGCACACCGGCCCACCCTTGTCGGAAGCCACCACCATAACGAAGTCGTCGCCCCCCACGTGTCCCACGAAGGCATCGCCCCCCGCCATTTGCCGAACCGTGTCGTGGATCAGTTCTGCCGTTAATTTTATCACTTCACTTGCTTTTATATACCCGTAATGATCGTTGAACGCCTTGAAATTGTCCAGATCGGCGTAGCAGACCGCAAAGGGCTCACCCGACTGGAGCCGCCGGTTGAGGACCCGTTCGATGGCGATGTTACCCGGAAGCCTCGTGAGAGGGCTGGCGTCGAGGCTCATCTGTTCCAGTTCCTTCAGCTTTTTCCCCATGCGGACGAAGTCGCCGGCCAGGGCGCCGATTTCGTCTCCGGCCGGCAACTGGGGATCGTAATCAAAGTCCCCCTCGGCGATCCGGTGCATCCCCTTTTTGAGTTTGGTAATGGCGGTCGAAATTGAATGGACGGTCAACGAGGCCACGGTGAGGGCGAGGATAAAACCCGAAAAGGCCAGAATCAGGGCCAGCCGCACCGTTGCCGATTCGCGCCGGTCCGCTTCGGCCAGCTTCTGATCGAGGAGGGTGCGCCGCAGGGCCGAGATGGCGTCGATACGGGCGGTAACTTCGTCCGAGTCTTTTTTGGCGGCCAGGGGATCGCCGTTGCCGGTGGCGAAGATGCGTTCGGTGGCCTGCCGATACCTTTCATAGCTGGCAACCAGGTCGCGGAAGGGCTGATCGTTGCCCCGTCTCCCCAATTCGCCGAGAATTGTCATGAATTCGCTCTGGCGCTGGTTGAAAAGATCCTTGAATTCATCGCTTTTGAGGATCAGGTAGCGTCCGGCAAAGCGGTCCTGGGCGCTGAGCGACTCGCGAAGGCGATACGTGGCGCTGATGACGAACAGGTCGGTTCGGGCTATTTCCTTTGCGGTCCTGTTTTGGGAGTAGAGACCCAGCAAAGCGAAGACCAGTGCCGCTGTCGTGAGGAATATGACGACCGCGTAGCTGGCGATCAACTTCTGGACAATGCTGAAGCGTCGCTGGAATGTGGGCATTGAATGGCGCCTCTCTGATGAGAAAAACAGCTCATTTTAGTCCAGAGGGGGTGGTAAGTCAACGACTGGCTCTCTGCAGAAGCAATGGCCCACGCACCGCCGTAAACCGCGTGATGGCGCGCCCTCTTTGCGGTTGCGGGGTTCCGCGTCCTGTGCTATATAAGGCTCAATTTACCTGCGTGTCTGAAGCGCGCGGAGCCCAAGCGAGGTACTCCGGCATGACCGGTCTTGATCCCATTATCGACAACGCCCTCCAGGAAGATATCCATACCGGCGACATCACGACCCTTTCCGTAGTCCCTGAGCCCCGTCCGGCCCGCGCCCGCCTGATTGCCAAGGAGCCGCTCGTTCTGGCTGGCATCGGTGTGGCTGCCCGCGTTTTCCATCGCCTCGATCCGGCAATCAGGTTCGATGCCCGTTTCCCCGATGGCGCACGGGTAGAGACGGGTACACTGCTCGCCGAGATGGCCGGTGATTCGGCTATGCTGTTGCAGGGTGAGCGGGTGGCACTCAATCTTCTTCAGCGCATGTGCGGCATTGCAACGCTTACCGCCCGTTATGTGGAGGCGGTGGCCGGAACCGGCGCCCGTATTGTAGACACCCGCAAGACCATGCCGGGACTTCGAGTTCTGGACAAGCACGCGGTGCGCCTTGGCGGGGGCATCAACCACCGGACCGGCCTGTACGACGGTGTTCTCATCAAGGAAAACCACATTGCCGCAGCCGGCGGGATTACCGAAGCGGTCCGCCGGGCCCGGGCCTACATCCCCCACACCATGAAGATTGAGGTGGAAACCGAATGCCTTGAAGAGGTTGCCGAGGCACTGGAGGCCGGGGCCGACATCATTATGCTGGACAACATGGACCTGGATGCCATGCGCAGGGCGGTCGGCCTCATCGCAGGCCGGGCTCTGGTGGAGGCGTCGGGAGGGGTAAACCTGGAGACGGTGCGGGGAATAGCCGAAACCGGTGTCGATATTATTTCGGTGGGAGCATTGACCCACTCGGCGCGTGCCATGGACATCTCCATGCTGTTGGAGGCCGAGTGAGCGGAGAGCGCCCACGCCCTGCCGAGGCGACCGAGCGGGACATGGATCGGAAGATCCTGGAGCTGTTCCGGAGCCGTTCGGGGGGGGTCGTCTCCGGTGAGGCCCTGAGCACTCTGCTGGGTGTTTCGCGAACCGCCGTCTGGAAGCACATCAAAAACCTCAAAAATCTGGGCTACCGCATCGAGTCGGTCCCCTCCCGCGGTTACCGTCTCGTGGCCTCTCCTGACATCCTCATCCCGGCCGAGGTCTCCGCAGGGATCTCGGTGCGCCGGATCGGCACCCATGTGGTCTGTTTCCGGGAAACGGTGTCTACCAATACCGTGGCATCGCACCTGGCTGCCGAAGGCGCTGCCGAGGGGACCGTGGTGCTGGCTGACGCCCAGACCGGCGGCAAGGGCCGACTGGGACGGCGCTGGGAATCACCGCCGGGGGTAAATGTATACTGCTCGATAATCCTCCGTCCTCCCATATCGCCGCTTCATTCACCTCAACTCACCCTCCTGTCGGCCGTGGCAACGGCCGAGGCCATCGAGCGCACTTCGGGGCTTGTTCCCGCCATCAAGTGGCCCAACGACATCCTGGTGAACGGCTTCAAGGTGGCGGGAATGCTCAATGAGTTGAGCGCCGAGACGGAGCGGGTGGAGTACCTCGTTCTGGGGATCGGTGTCAACATCAACATGGAGCGGGATCAGTTTCCCGGTGATCTTCGCTATCCGGCCAGCTCTCTGGCCCTGGAGGCGGGGCGGACCGTGGAGCGCATTCCGTTTGTCAGGGCGCTGCTGGAGGCACTGGACCGCCTGTACGACGAGTATCTGCTGAAGGGATTCCCTCCCATACGCGATGCCTGGCTCGCCCGCAGCGCCGTCATGGGGCGGCGGGTGAAGGTCGATGGCGGTGCCGGCATCCTCGCCGGTACGGTTGAAGGGATAGACGAAATTGGTGCCTTGCTGGTAAGAACCGCGGAAGGTTCCCTGGAGCGGGTCCTGGCAGGTGATGTTTCGTTCGAAGGTTGAGGGTGCGACGGTAACGCGCCGTATTCCAGGGGTATGTCTCACCGTGTGGAGGAAGTGTGCTTCTTGTCATAGACGTAGGTAATACCAATATTGTGCTCGGGATTTACGATGGCGAGCGCCTGGTGAGGGATTGGCGGGTCTCCACGGACAAGGCCCGTACCACCGATGAGTACGGTATTCTCATAAATGAGTTGTTCCGCTTGGCGGGCCTTGGGCTCGATCAGATCCGCGCGGTGATCATTTCCTCGGTGGTGCCGCCCCTCACCGGCGTGCTGGAGCGTCTTTCCATGGGGTATTTCGGGATGCGTCCCCTGGTGGTGGGCCCGGGCATCAAGACCGGCATGCCGATCCAGTACGACAACCCCCGGGAGGTGGGGGCCGACCGGATCGTGAACGCAGTGGCGGGGTTCGAGAAGTACCGCACCTCTCTCATTATCGTCGATTTCGGCACCGCTACCACGTTCGACTACGTGAACCGCAAGGGAGAGTACTGCGGAGGGGCCATAGCGCCGGGACTCGTCATTTCCACCGAGGCCCTGTTCCAGCGGGCCAGCAAGCTGCCCAGGGTTGATATTGTGCGTTCGCCCGCGATCATTGCCAGGAACACGGTCAATTCGATGCAGGCGGGAATTTACTATGGTTACGTGGGACTCGTGGACGAGATCGTCACCCGGATGAAGGCCGAGAGCAAGGATGCGCCCCGGGTTATCGCTACCGGAGGGTTGGCGTCCCTCATGGCTCCCGAGTCCAAAACCATCGAAGCTGTAGAGGAATATCTGACACTGGAGGGACTGCGCATACTGTACGAACGAAACAGGGAGTGAGACAGCGGATAATTGCAGCGGATGTGAAGAGCCCACTGTGGGAATCACGGGTCGACTTCGACCTCTACCTTACACGTCACGGGAGGATGTATGGGCAAGTATGATACCGCGAAGCTGAGAAACCTTGGAATTGTGGCCCACGGGGGCGCCGGCAAGACCTCGCTCACCGAGGCCATCCTGTACACGGCCGGGATGATCGACCGCCTCGGCCGGGTGGACGACGGCACCTCCACCATGGATTTCGAGCCCGAGGAGATCAAGCGCAAGATCACGATTTCGTCCTCCCTGGATCACTGCGAGTGGAACGGCCATTCGCTCCATATCGTCGACACCCCCGGCTACGGCAACTTCATCGCCGATACCCGGGCCTGCATGCGTGCCCTGGGTGGCTGCGTCGTTATCCTCTCCGCCATCTCGGGGGTCAAGGTACAGACCGAGGAGGTCTGGGAGTGGGCCAACGAGTTCGAGCTGCCGCGCATCGCCTTCGTGAACAAGATGGACCGGGAATATGCCAATTTCCTACGGGCCATCGACGACATGGAGAAATCGCTCAAGGCCCGTGGGGTTGCCGTCCAGATGCCGCTTGGCGCGGCCGAGACCTTCGAGGGGGTCATCGACCTGATCACCATGAAGGCGTACCGTTACGCCAAAGACACCTCCGGTACCTTCACGGAAGAAGACATTCCCGCCGAGTACCGTGAGGAGGCCCAGCGGCTCCGCGAACATCTGGTTGAAACCGTGGCCGAGGCCTATGACGGCCTCACCGAGAAGTACCTGGAAACGGGCGAGCTGACTGAGGAGGAGATCCTGGACGGCCTGCGGGTGGGAACCTTGCGTTACACCTTCACACCGGTCTTCTGCGGTTCGGCCACCATGAACATCGGGGTGCGCCATCTGCTGGACTATATCTGCGCCTGCCTGCCGTCGCCCCTGGACCGGGGAGCCGTTGCCGGAACCAATCCCAAGAACGGCGAACTGGCCGAGCGGCGACCGGAGGAGAGTGAACCCTTCTCGGCCCTGGTCTTCAAGACCACCTCCGATCCCTACACCGGCAAGATATCCATCTTCCGGGTCTATTCCGGCACCCTCAATTCCGACTCCACTATCTACAATCCGGTCCGCGAATGCGAGGAGCGGATCGGCCAGATCTATGAGCTGGAGGGCAAAAAGCAGAAGCCGATCAAGCAGGCCGTTGCCGGCGACATCGTTGCGGTGGCCAAGCTCAAGGAAACCCTCACGGGCGACACCCTCTGCGACAAGGATCACCCCATCGTCTACGAGCCGGCAAAACCGCTCCAGCCGGTAATTTCCTACGCGGTCCAGCCCAAGACCAAGAATGACGAGGACAAGATACACGGCGCGCTCCAGCGGCTCATGGAAGAGGACCAGACCATCCAGGTCCGCCGCGACGAGAAGACCCGCGAGCTGATCCTTTCCGGCATGGGTCAGGTTCACCTGGAAGTGACCATCGAGAAGCTCAAGCGGAAGTTCAACGTTGACGTGGAAATGAAGACCCAGAAGGTTCCCTACCTGGAAACCTTCAAAGCCCAAGTCAAGGCCCAGGGCAAGTATAAGAAACAGTCCGGCGGACGGGGGCAGTACGGCGACTGCTGGGTGGAATTCTCGCCACTCGGCCGGGGAGATGGGTTCCAGTTCGAAGACAAGATCGTGGGCGGCGTCATTCCCCGCCAGTACATTCCGGCCGTTGAGAAGGGGATATTCGAGGCATCACAGGACGGCTTCCTGGCCGGCTACCCCTTGGTGGACTTCAAGGCTGAGGTCTATGACGGCTCCTTCCACACGGTGGATTCGTCGGAAATGGCGTTCAAGGTTGCAGGTTCCCTGGCGTTCAAGAAGGCCATGGAGACGGCCAAGGTGGTGCTGCTGGAGCCGATGATGAATATGAAGGTCACCGTGCCCGAAGAGACCATGGGCGACGTCATCGGCGACCTGAACTCCCGTCGGGGCAAAGTGGTGGGGGTTGAGCCCAAGGCCAATTCCCAGATCATCCGCGCCGTCGTTCCCATGTCCGAGGTGCTGGCGTACGCCAACGACCTCAAGTCCATGACGAGCGATCGGGGGCTTTTCACCATGGAGTTCTCCCACTACGAGGAAGTCCCGACGCATCTGGCGCAGAAAGTGGTTGCCGAGGCCCAGAAGGCGGAAGGCAAGAATAATCATTAAGCTGCAGCGGGTCACGGACGACGGAGCGCACCGACAGGCGGCGCTCCGTCGTCCTGCGCGCGGCAGCGGTTTTCGGAGGAGGTAACGAGCGTTATGAACATCGAATTCGATCAGGAGCCCGCGGGCCGGGAGCCGGAAAACAAAGGGGGAAACACGCGGGTACTCCTGCTAGTCCTCTTGTTGCTCGTGGCGGTATTCGGATACCTCTACTATTTCACCGGCTTCATCAAGCCCCGTGAAGAAGCGAAGGCTCCCGCACCGGTCCAACCGGCTCAGGTCAAGCAGCCCATCCCTCCGCGGCCCGAGGCGCAGCCTGCTGGTGAGGGTGCGAAGGATGCGGCGAAAATCGAACCTGCCGCTGCCCCGAAAACCGAACCCGCCAAGCCGGAAGCTGGGAAAGCCGAGGCTCAGAAAGAGCCGGTCCCGAAGGCCGCGCCCTCCAAGGATGCCGCGAAAAAACCTGAACCCGCACCGGCCAAGGCCGCGAAGCCGGCCCCCGCACCCCAGGCAGTGGCCAAGGCCGCTCCGGCGAAACCCGCACCGGCGCCTGCCGCAGACAAGGCTAAAGCGGAAGCCGCAAAGAAAGCAGAGCCGACCGCAAAACCGACTGCCAACAAGGGGGCGAAGCCCGAAGCCGCTGTTGCCGCAAAGGCTGCCGCTGGTGCTTCAGGCAAGAAAAAGCCTGCACCGGCCGAGCCGGTCGCAGCGGCTGCCAAGGCCGGCGATACAAAGGGGGCCGTTGCGACAGCCAGGAAGGAGAAGCCCAAAGCCGCCGCTGTCGCGAAAAGCACGGCCACCGTCTCAAAGGTGGCTGCTACGGGGCCGTATACCCTCAGAATCGGCGAATATGTGGTTCCCTCCGCCATGGACAAGGATAAGGACAGGGTCCGGAATGCCGGGCTCACACCGGTTGTCAGGGAAGGGAGCAAGAAGAAGGAACCGATGGTTCGCCTGTTGCTGACCGAGGCCGCTGATCAGGAAGGAGCCCGCCGCGAGCTTGCCCGCCTCAAGGACGCCACGGTGGAAGGGTTTATACTGAACGAAGGCGGTACCTACCGGGTCTATGCCGGATCCTATTTCGTTGCCGAGCGGGCCCGCCGTGAACAGGCTCGACTGGCTTCACTGGGGATAAAGGTGACCCTCCGCAAGGCATCGGTATCCGTACCCACCCTTGTGCTGACCACCGGCACGTACGAGACGAAAGACGAAGCTCTCAAGGTTGCCGCAGCGCTCAAGAAGGCCGGCCTCAGGCCTATCCTTGTCGGAGCCGGCAAGTAGCGGGAGGAACGTCCTGGCAGTCACCCTGAGAATATCGTCCGCCGCAGCGGCACTTCTGCGCAAGGATGCACCCCGGGAGGAAAAACTCAGGTTCACCGCCGGAGAGCATGCGCTTCCCGCTGCCGAGGAGGTGACGGTCCTGTTTTTTCTTGCCCTGGATGCCGACGCGGAGGTCCACGGGAGCGCGAGAAAGCGGTTGAGAGACGTGCCGTTGGCCGTCCTGGCAGATGCAGTGGCGTGTCGCACTCTTCACCCCCGCGTTCTGGATGCCCTTGCGCGTCTCCACTACCGGCACGGGGAGTTGGCCACCCACATCGCCGTTCACCCCAATTGCGACGAAGGTACCCGTGCCTTTCTGGCCGAACGGGGGATTGCCGTGGGAGTGGCGATCGTGCACCCTGCGCATACTGCGGAGCACCCGTCGCAGGATGAAGTGCCCGTCGAAGAAGATGATAAGCCGGTGGACGAGGAGAGTGAACAGTTCAAGAGCAAGTATCAACTCGCCCAGGTGATGGGGGTTGCCGAGAAGATCAAGATAGCCCAGACCGGCGACAAGGAATGGAGGATGATTCTCATCAGGGACTCCAACAAGCTCGTATCCGGGACGGTCATCAGAAACCCGCGCATCACCGAGTCGGAAGTCCTTGCCATTGTCAAGTCATCGATCCAGAACGATGAAATCCTCAGGGTCGTCTGCGCCAGCAAGGAATGGCTCAAGAATTACCAGATTCGCAAGGCACTGGTCGAGAACCCCAAAACCCCGATCCATTCAGCACTTCGCCTGCTGACGACCCTTACCGAGAAGGACCTGTCTCATCTGGCCAAGAGCAAGAACATCCAGACGGTTCTCTCAACCCAAGCGCGGAAGCTGCTCATTGCAAAAAAGGAGAAGCGGTAGCGGGGGCTTACTCCGCAAGCCCCTGCTCTTTCCGGAGATTCACATGGCCCTGCTCAACAGCGCGAAACGCGAGATCAACGCCAAGATCGTCTTCTTCGGCGCACCTTGTTCCGGCAAATCCTCACTGCTACGCTTCATCCACGGCAAGCTCAAACAGGAGTTCAGGGGGCCCCTCAAAACCGCCGGGGGAAGCCAGAAACGCCTCTTCTTTTTCGACGTGATGCCGCCGGAGCTGGGTGAAGTGAACGGCAATCGGGTCCGGTTCCATCTCTATACGGTACACGGCGAAGTTGCCGACCCCGCCACCTGGAAGATGGTGCTCAAGGGGGCTGATGGGGTGATTTTTGTTGCGGATGCGTCCCCTGACGGCTTTGCCGCCACCCGTCGGAGCCTTGAGGATCTGCGGGAGATTTTCCGCGGGTACGGTCAGGATATTTCGACACTGCCGTTTGAGATGGTGTGCAATAAGAGCGATCTGCCGGATGCCGTATCCGCTGATGACCTGCGCTGTGAACTTGGGGTCGATGCAACTGCGCTTCCCTGTTCGGCGGTCACGGGGGAGGGCATACTGTCCGCCCTGTCACGCGTGGTAAAGTCGGTGCTCCGGAACCTGCGGGATCGCCAGTCATCCCATTGCGGAGGGGTGGAGGGGCTCACGGAGGACGTGGAGGAAACCCGGGACGATGCAGTAGTCGCTCAACCGCCGGGGCACGGGCTCGCTTTCGATAGGTCTTGTGTTTCCCTTCAAGAGCCGGTCAGCCCCGCAGGAGCGCCCCAATTGAGCTTGGTCGGCACTCCGACCGTAAACGGCGGGGTCTGCCGCATGACTCTCGCGGTTCGTGCCGGTGATCGAGAATCCCGCTACACCCTGACCGTTGCGCTTGACCCGGAGCCAACCGATGGCTGACATCACACTCCGCCGGACCTTTTCCGGCGCCAGTGAGGATCCATGGATTTCACGTTTGAGATGATAGGGAGGCTCGTCCTCGCGTCCGTCCTTGGCGCACTCATTGGTCTTGAGCGCGAGCTGCACGGTCGTCCCGCCGGTTTCAGAACCCACCTGCTCGTTTCCCTCGGCGCCTGCCTCTTTGTTGTTACCTCTATCGAGTTCCATCGCCTCTATGCCAATACGAGCGGCATAGGCCCCATCGGTGCCGACCCCGGCCGCGTGGCGGCCCAGGTGGTGACCGGTATCGGCTTTCTGGGAGCCGGGGCCATAATTCGCGAAGGAACTTCAATCCGGGGGCTCACCACCGCTGCCTGTCTCTGGGTCGCCGCCGCGATCGGACTTTCCTGTGGTATCGGCCTGTTCACCATCTCGCTGTTCGTCACTGCCATCTCACTGGCGGCCCTGCTATTGCTCAAGAGGGTCGAGGGTCTGCTTTCCCGGGATACGTACACATCCGTCAAGGTCTGGAGCGACGATCTGGAAGGACAGCTGGAACGTATTGAACAGATTTTGCAAGAGTGTCGTCTTCAGGTACTCACAATGAGCGTGGAGCGGGATCTGGCGGCAGCAAGTCTGCGTCTCACCTATCAGGTAAAAGTCACTTCCCGCGGTTCTGCAAGCGGCATCATGGATGCAGTGGCTTCCGTGTCCGGCGTTAAGCGAGTCAGGATCGACTGATTGGCCGTCGTCACGAGCGAAGTGTCACGAGCTAACTCATCGTGCATGCTTCAGTATTCTATTGTGAGAATATTAAATATTTATAATAAAGGTGCGGGTGAAGATGCCGCGTCTGGGCGCAACATCATGGGCCAGTGTCTATGAGGAGGATACCCTTGTCCCTTGATCGCAGGCTGACAATGGTCACCATGGCCACCTGCGTGACGGTGCTGATTCTGGCATTTGCCGGGTTCGTGGTGCAGGACCTGACTACGGAGCCGCCAGAACTTCTAAGGCGGTTGGAGATCATTTCGGGTGTTGTCGGTGACAAAAGTGCGTCCAGCATTGTTTTTAACGATGTCCATGCTGCCTCGGAGATGCTGGATGTCCTCAAGACGGATCCACACATCATCGTAGGACGCATCTACCTCAAGGACGGCTCGATTTTTGCGCATTACCGGCGGAAGGGGTCACTGGCACCGCCTGCCGCAAACTCGTCGGCGGATGACGCAACCACCTGGATCGAGTATCGGCAACAGATGGTGGAGAAGATGGGAGATTCCCTTCCCAGTCATCATTGGCATGGCGATCACCTCGATATGTTCAGGCCGATAACGTTCGACGGGGAGTTAATCGGCGCCGTCTATCTGCGGGCCGATTACCGGGAGATCTACTCGCGTTTGCGCTGGTATGCGGTAAGCGGAGGAGTGCTGCTGCTTATGCTCTCCGCCTTTGCCTACGTTCTGTCATCAAAGCTGCAGCGACGGGTTTCTGCGCCGATTACCGAATTACTTGAAGTTACGCGGCGTGTTTCTGAAGGGCACAACTACTCGGTACGGGCTGCGGGGGGGGGCGTCGACGAGATCGGTGAGCTGGTGTCCGGCTTCAATAGGATGCTGCAGATCATCGAAGAAAGCGACGCGGGCCTGAAGCGGAACCGCGAAGACCTGGGCGAGGAAGTCACCCGCCGCACCGAAGATCTGTCGCGGACCAACGAGGAGCTGGAGCGGGCCGTTGCCGATCTGAGAAAGGCGAAAGAGGCAGCAGATTCCGCCAGCCAGTCAAAATCGCGGTTCCTGGCCAACGTGAGTCACGAAATCCGCACACCCATGAACGGCGTCCTCGGCATGGTCAGTCTCCTTCTCGAAACCGACCTTAAACCCAAACAGCGCGAGTATGCCGAGATCATCCGATCATCCGGTGAACTGCTCATGCAGGTCATTAATGATCTGCTCGATTTTTCCCGTATTGAGTCGGGAAAACTGAAGATGGAGCAGCTGCCCTTTGCGGCCCGCCGTGTCTTTGAAGAAATGGCCACCATTTATGGTGAGCGGTCCCGCCAGAAGGGGGTCTTCCTTGAATACTCCATGGAAGGAGAGGTGCCCGACCGACTTCTGGGCGACCGTCACCGGCTCCGCCAGGTGCTGGGGAATCTTCTCGACAATGCCGTGAAATTTACCCTCAAGGGGACCATCACCCTGACCGTTCGCGGGAGCGTGGAGGGTGGAGTCTGCCGACTCAGCTGCATCGTAAGCGATACGGGGATCGGTATCCCCCAGGATATGCTGCCCCGTTTGTTCCATCCGTTCACCCAGGCAGACGACTCCAATACCCGTCGTTTCGGAGGCACGGGGCTGGGACTCGCCATTGTCCGCCATCTAGTGGAGCTCATGGGGGGCACGGTCAGTTGCGACAGTGAGCCGGGGTGCGGCTCCGTTTTCCGGTTCGCGGTCGCCCTGCCGCTGGTGCCGGATACGGGTGAGCCTGAATTGGAGCCATCTGATGAAGCTGCCGGGTCTTTTCCGTTTCGCCTGTTGCTGGCAGAGGACAATGCCGTTAACCGAATGGTGCTGCAGGAGATGCTCCGGAGTCTCAGTGCGGATGTCATGGTGGTCTCTGACGGTGCCGAAGCCGTGGCTGCCGTCTCGGCTGAGCGGTTCGACATGGTGTTCATGGATTGCCAGATGACAGGTATGGACGGGATTGTAGCCACAGCCGAAATTCGCCGCATGGAGCGTGCCGGACAGCTCCCTGGCCGAACTCATATCATCGCCCTTACCGGCAGGGTGGAAGCGGGGGATCGGGAGGCCTGTCTGGCGGCGGGAATGGACGATTACCTCATCAAGCCGGTTATGCGCCACGATCTGGTGATGGTGCTCCGGCGCTGGCTGTCCCCGCATGACGGCGCGATGCTCTCAGCGGCATACGATAGAGCTCCGGGGGGAGTGAATGAAGGGGCCGAATGCATTCTCGACAGGAATACTCTGGATGGCATTCGTTCCTTGGAGACGGGCGGGTCCGAGGGGCTCCTCGACCGTGTCATTGACATCTTTGTTTCCGACTCACCGCGGCACCTGCGTGACATGAGGGAGGCCCTGGCGCGGGAGAACCTTCCTGCCGCCAGACGGGCTGCACATACCCTCAAATCGGGGTGCCTCAATCTGGGAGCCGTCACCCTCGCAGCCCTGTGCGGGGAGATGGAACGACTCGGCGAAGGAGAAGGCTTCTTGCCGTTGCGACTGCTCTCACGCATGGAGTCGGAATTCATCAGAGTGTGCGCCGCGCTGGAGCGCGAGCGCACCGGAGTGTAAGATGCGAAAAGAGGGCAAGGACGGCGCTTCAGCCACCGTGATGATCATTGACGACGATGAGCTGGTGCGCGTTCTTGCCCGGCGCGCAGTGGAGCAGGGGGGGTTCGCGGTGATCGAAGCCGGCGATGGCGTCACCGCCATCGAGATGTTCAGCCGGCTTGTTCCTGACATCATCCTGCTCGACGTGGTGATGCCCGGCATGGGCGGGTTTGACGTCTGCCGGCGTATTCGCCGTCTGCCGGGAGGAGACCGCGCTCAGATCGTCGTCATGACGAGTCTCGATGATACCGGTGCCATTGATGAAGCCTACGAGGCAGGTGCCTCGGATTTCCTGGCCAAGCCGATCGACTGGGTACTGTTGCCCCGACGCATCCGTTATCTGCTGCGCGCCAAGCTCGCTTTCGATGAGCTTCACAAGAGCAGGACCATGCTGTACAACGCCCAGCGTATCGCCCGCCTCGGAAACTGGGAGTTCGACCTGGAGACCAACGTCTTTACCTGCTCCGAGGAGTCGTGCCGCATTTTCGGCATCAGGGACCATCGGCAGGGGAAGAGTCACCGGGCCCTGATGCGCCGGGTGCATCCCGAAGACCGGGTAACGGTCAAGAAGGCCATCTTTCAGGCGTTCCGGACCGGTATCGGCTACTGCATGGATCACCGGATCGTTCTCGATGATGGTGTTGAGCGGATCGTCAGCCAGCATGCCGAGCTTCTGTCCGCAGATGACGGGCGGACGTCAAGGCTGGTCGGAACGGTCCACGACATAACCGACCGCACCCTTGCCGAAGAGCGGATTCGCTACCTTGCCCATCACGATACCCTGACGGCACTGCCCAACCGGTTCCAGTTCGAGGAGCGGATGGAGCAGGCCCTGGCCTTTGCCCAGCGCAACGGCTTCATGATGGCAGTCCTGTTCCTGGATCTCGACCACTTCAAAAAGGTTAACGATACCCTGGGGCACCATGCGGGGGACCGGCTGCTTCAGGAGGCGGCCGGCCGGCTTATGAAATGCCTGCGGCGCAGCGATACGCTCACCCATGCCTCTCGCGAGGATGCGAGCCCCTTCATCTCCCGTATGGGCGGTGACGAGTTCACCATTTTGCTGACCGATCTGGCCCACCCCCAGGATGCCGCCAGGGTCTCGCAACGCATCATCACCGCCCTGTCCAAACGTTATGTGATCGGCGGCCACGAGGTTTTCGTGGGGGCAAGCATCGGCATCAGTCTCTTTCCTTCCGACGGCGAGGACTGCGATCAGCTTTTGCGTAACGCGGATACGGCCATGTATCACGCCAAAGAACTGGGCCGCAATACCTATCAGTACTATTCGGGCTCCATGAACGCCATGGCGCTCGAGCGGCTGACCCTCGAAAACAACCTGCGCTGGGCGCTCAAACGGAATGAATTCCGCCTCTGCTACCAACCACAACTGGATGCGGCCTCGGGGCGCGTGGTGGGGATGGAGGCTCTGCTGAGCTGGCACCGGCCGGGTTGTGATGTGGTCCCGCCTGACGATTTCATCCCCTTGGCCGAGGAAACCGGCCTTATCGCATCGATTGGCGAGTGGGTCCTCTGGAACGCTTGCGCCCAGGCGGTTACCTGGCTCCACGAGGGGCTCCCGCCGGTACGGGTGGCGGTAAACCTTTCCAGTCTCCAGTTCCGGTCGCGTCGCTTGGCCGAGTTGGTGAGGAAGGTGCTGCGTGCCACCGGATTGCCGCCGTCGCATCTGGAACTGGAGATCACCGAGGGGGTCTTCATGTCCAATGAAGAGGACGCGGTTGCAGTCATTCGCGACCTGAAGAAGATGGGTGTCCGTTTTTCCGTCGACGACTTCGGCACCGGCTACTCTTCCCTCAGCAGGTTGTCGCGCTTTCCGCTCGATGCTCTCAAGATCGACCGTTCTTTTGTCAGGGACATTTCAGCCGATCCGGCCGCGGCTGGCCTCACGGCCGCCATCATTGCCATGGCTCGCAATCTCGGTCTGAATGTTATTGCCGAAGGGGTCGAAACCCATGAACAGTTTGCCTTTCTCCGGGCAAACGGTTGCGCCGAGGTCCAAGGATTTCTCTTCAGCCAGCCGCTTACCCCCGATGCGGCCGCAGCGTTTCTGCGCGCGCGGTCGCGCTAAAACGCACCGTTACTCTTTTGCTGCTGACCTTCCAATTCGCGGAATGAACATCGGCACTTGGCTCCGGTAGTTGCGATAGGCGTCACCGAATTCCCTTTCGAGCCTCTTTTCCTCCACCACGGCCCCCACCACGAAATATCCCCCAGCCATAAGGGTAAACAAGAGCCATTTTACGGTCATCAGTGGGTTGAAGAGACAAAAGACCATGGACAGTGCGTAGAGAGGGTGGCGAACTGTACCGTAGCATCCCGTGGTGACCAGTTCGTGAGCGGCGTCCTTCCGCCTCAGGTGCCGGATGCCGAGGAAATCCGCCATTCCGGTGCGGGAGACGCAGCGTATCATCTGCAGCAGGGTAAACGCCTGCACCGCATGGAAGGCCAGGCTGGCCGATCCGGGCACCAGGTAGATAACCGGTGACAGGGGCCATGCGGCCATGACCCACCCGAAGGTGACCAATGCGGTCAGATTGTAGGTTGCCCGATAGAAGCGAAATCCCCTCGGGAACACGTTGCCGATGCGCTGCTGAACGCCCGGCAGGGCCGCGACGGAATGAAGCATGGCAAACAGAAGGAACCGGATGACGAGATCAATGGCTCCGTTCACGATACACCTCGTCCGAACAACGGCTTATAGTCGTTAATATGCTGTAATTGTTGGTCAAAATAACTCCTTGTATACACCAATTCCTCATGCTAGGATTAGTCACTTTCCCCAGTACAGGAGGGCACATGGCAGTAATTACGATCTCCAGAGAGATGGGTACGGGAGCTTACCAGATTGCCCGCGAGGTGGCCAAGCGCCTCAAACATACCCTTGTCGACGGTAACAAGATCGCGGAGCTTGCGCCCCGTTACGGCCTTGACAAGGAGCTTCTCAAGCGGGTGGACGAAAAGCCTCCGGTCTATATCACTGCCGAGGACCGGATGCACGCCGCACATCTCAACACCATCGAAATCATAATTCTCGACTGTGTCAAACAGGGAAACGTGATCCTTTACGGCCGCGGCGCCCAGGACCTTCTCTCCGAGGTGGAGAATATTCTCAGAATCCGCTTCATTGCCCCCTTCGAACACCGGGTTGAAAACTTTTCCGAGCGCGAATGGATCGATCCCGATCTGGCGCGGGAACTGATCCGCAAGAGCGACCACCAGCGGGGCGGTTTCATCCATTTCTACTTCAATCGTGACTGGAACGATTCGCTCGGCTACGACCTGACGTTCAACACCGAGCGCATGAGCCAGACTGCGATTATCGAAAGCATCATCGCAGCGGCAAAGGATTCCCGCCTCAAGGAGGGGGAGGAGCGTCTGAAGCGGGTGATCGATGAGACCATCCTTGCCAAGAGGGTGGAAACGGCCTTTCTCAAGTCTGCCGACATCGAGTACATCCGTTTCAGGATCAGCGTATCCGGCAAGGTAGTGAGCTTCTCCGGCCACGTGCACTCCGAGGAGGAGAAACGGGAGGCTATCCGCCTTGCCACCGCCGTCGAGGGTGTCGAGAGGGTCGAAGGAGACTTGCAGGTCCTGAACTATAAGTCCCACAAGGGGTAGCCGAAGGTTTCGCACCCACAGCCATTCGCGTATCAGACACACTCCGGCTCGCCGGCGGATATCTTCCGCCCGGCGAGCCATTTGCTTCAGGGAGCGGATACCTGCACGACCGAACTGGTTTCGCCACCAGGATTGATGACCTGCAACCGCAGATCTTTGTCGGTCGGATCAACCGGATACCGCTGGTAGACCAGTTTCGAACAGTCCACGTAGATCAGCATGTCCCTTTCCCCTGTTGCCCCTGCCCTGAGACGTTTGCCCCCCCCCGCGTTAAGCCCCAGTTGCAGGCCGCTCTCCTCGATTGACAGCGTTGCCCCCGGCTGGAAGTTCCTGCCCTCGATCACCAGGTTGTAGTAATTCACCGAGCTCTCGCCGCGCACTACGCTGAAGACTTCGGGGGTGCCGCGCACCACGAGGGTGACTGGGGTGGTGACCGTGTCCTCGGCGTTTTTTACCTGTATCTGATGAAGTCCTGCCTGGACGGGGGGGACGACGAAAGAGAGGGACTGAGATGAGCCGAAACTGCTTTTCACTGCTGCGCCGTTGAACAGGACTCTGCTCTCGGCCTGGAAATTCCTGCCGGTGATGGTGACCAACCGCTCACCCGATGGTGAGCATACATCCACGGTTTCAGGGTACAGGCTTTCCACGATCGGTTTCGGTGGCAGGACGTAGAAGTTGTAGGTGCGGCTTGTTATACCGTCTCCCCTTTTGACGAAAAGAGCGTAGAGCCCAGGCTGCAGGCGCGGTATCTCGAAGGAAAGAACGTCCGTGCCGACAACCCGCGCGGGGATCTCAGTATTGCCGAGGTAGGCCGTGGTTCCGGCGGTAAAGCCGCTCCCCGAGAGGGTTATGGTCGTATTGGGCTCGCCCTGGGCGGGGATGATGCTAAGGATGTTGACCGGTACCGGCTCCGGTGCTTTTGCGGCAGCGGCCGCAGCAATTTGCTTCTGCTTGGCCGGACGAGTGGCGCCTCCGGCGGTGCCGGCCGCCAGAACGGCTACCAGCAGGAGCGGTACGATCATTCGAAGGATCATGAGTTTTCCCTCCGCGCATCGCCTCGACGGGGCGACCATCGTGCCCGGTCCTGATGCGCCAAGTAGACCACGCCCCGCCGTCGTGTCAACGGTCCAGGGTCATTGCCAGCCAGATGCCCGACAGGGCAAAAAGCACGTTCGCCGCCCATGCGGAGATAAGTGGCGGGAGGATGCCGGTCTGGCCAAAGGAAATGAGAATGGAGTTGGTGATGAAATAGGTGAACCCGATGCCGATGCTCGCTGTAATCCCCAGTGCGACCCCGCTCGACCTCCCCCCCCGCAGGGCGAACGGGATGCCCAGAAATGCCATGATGAGCGAGGCGAAGGGGAGGGATATCTTCGAGTGCATCTGGGCCTCGTAGCGGGTGGTGTCATATCCTCCCGCCTTCAGTTTCCGCACGTAATCGCGCAGTTTGAAAAAGCCCATGTTGTCGGCATACTTATCCACCACCTTCAGGTCCTCTATCTTGAGGTTGAGCTCCGCCGGCAGCGAGGCCAGCGTTCTCGTCTCCACTGAAGGCCCGGCGAGCCCCCGGACCGTCACCGTCTTGAAGGTCCACCTCGCACCGTCCCACGTCCCTTCGGCTGCATCGATCCTGCTGACGGGGCGCATTCCGTCCGAAAAGCGCCAGAGTGTAATCCCTCGCAGCGCCTGCCGACCCGGGTCAAACACCCTTGCCATCATGATCGCACTCTCGTCTTTGTGCCAGATGTTGTTCTGGCGGAAAAACGTGTTGGTTCCCTGCTTGCGGATCAGCACCTGGTCCACGTAGCGCATCTGTCGATAACTGGAAGGCAGTACGAATTCGTTGGAAAAAATCGTGAGGAGGCTGACCGCGGCGGCAATTACGATGAGCGGCGCGCTGATTCTGCCGAGCCCTATGCCGCAGCCGCGCATGGCGACGATCTCGCTGTTGCGGGAAAGCATGCCGAGGGTGAGAAGCGTGGACATGAGCACTGCCAGCGGGATGACCTGGGTGATGATCTCGGGCAACTTGCAGATGAAGTACTGGACGATGTCGATCCACCGGGGATGGAAGCGGAGGAGCCGGCCGATCTTTTCCAGAAAGTCGATGACCAGGTAAATGGCGACGAAGGACGCCAGGCAGAGTCCCAGAATTTTCAGGTAGGCACCGGCAATGTAGCGGGTCAGAATGGTCACGTCTTCCTCCGCTCAAATCTTTGCCGCACCCATGCCAAGGCCGTTGTCACAGAGTCCGCCAGGGGGATCGCCCGGTCGAGGGCCGCCCGTTTCAGGAGAAATATCCCGAGGCCGAGGAATAGTGCATTGGGGATCCATACGGCAACGAATGCCGGAGCGATTCCCTTCTCGTTGACGGTTTTGCCGGCGGACATGAGAATATAGTAGAGCATGAGCAGGATGATGCCGGCGGCAAAACCTCCTGCCCGCCCGGATCTCTGGTTCTGGATACCCAGAGGAACGGCAATGACCGCAAACACTACGCAGGCGAAAGGGAGGGCAAAACGTTTGTGAAGCTCGAAGTGCATCTCGCGGACCAGCTTGGGTTGTTCGCCGGGGGATTTCATGCGGGCAAGGAGCTCGCCCAGGGTCATATCTTCCTCGTTGAGGCGAGCCTTTTGCTGCTCCCGCTGCAGGGCAATGCTCAGATCATAGCTGGTGAATTCCACGAGACGGTAGCCGCCGGTTCCTATGCCCCGATGAATCCCGCCGTTATTCAGCCGCAGGCGAACGATACGTTCTTCGGGGTTGGTAGCCAGCTGGCCGGAAGCGGCGAAGATGGTCGACGGCTCGTCGGGGTTGCGCTCGTCATGGATCAGGATGCCGCTGATCCGTCCGGATTTGGGGTCAAAGCCGTCCACGTAGATCACGAGGCCGGGAAATTCGTCGTTAAAGACCTTTTCCGTGATACTCATGGCGGCGCGCGTCTCTATGACACCGTGGAGGAACTTCTTGAACGCGGTGTTGCCCCAGGGAAGCGCGTAGACCGAGACAAACGTAGTGGCGGCGTATGTGATGACCCCGAAGGCGATCACCGGCACGGCGATGGTTCCTATGCTCATGCCGCTGGCCTTCATGGCGGTCACCTCGCTGTCGGCAGAGAGCCGGCCCATGGCCAGGAGCACCGCCAGGAGAAATGCCATGGGAATCGCCACCAGAAAGAATGAAGGCAGCATGTAGAGGATAAGGCGGGTAACGTCGAGGAACGGGACTCCGCGGGCGAAAACCATCTCGGCGAGCTTCAGGAGGCGGCCCATCAGCAGAACAAAGGTGAATACCGTTAACCCGAGTGCAAAGGGGACTGCGGTTTCAGTGCAGATATAGCGAAACAGGAGTCGGGACATTGGGCAGTCATGATACACGAAGGGGTGCGGCATGTAAATATAAGAGCATAGCCTCGCCAATCTTTGGTGTTGCTAAAGCCGGGCGCTCTGTGGTATATGGATTTGCTGTTCAAATCACGCACGCCTTCCATCGGGCCGGCGGTGTCCCTGGCGGATTCCGGCCATTATCAGGAAGGCGGAGGCACAACCGAAAAGGAGAGAAAGCATGTCGAACATCACCATGAAGGAGCTTCTGGAGGCCGGTGTTCACTTCGGCCACCAGACCAAGAGATGGAACCCGAAGATGAAACCCTATATCTTCGGGGCGCGTAACGGTATTTACATTATCGACCTCCAGAAGACCGTGCGCCTCTTCAAGAATGCGTACAATTTCGTTCGTGAGAACGCCCAGGCCGGCGAAACGATGCTCTTCGTGGGCACCAAGAAGCAGGCCCAGGATGCCATCGGCGAAGAGGCAGTCCGCTGTGGCATGTATTTCGTCAACCAGCGCTGGCTCGGCGGCATGCTCACCAACTTCGTCACCGTCAAGCAGAGCATCGACCGCCTCAAGCGGCTGGATGCCATGTTCGCCGACGGCTCCATTGAAGCGTACACCAAGAAGGAAGCTCTGCAGCTTGAAAAAGAGCGGGAGAAGCTGGAAAAGATTCTCGGCGGCATCAAAGGGATGGGCAAGCTTCCCGGCGCGCTCTTCGTGATCGATCCCAAGAATGAGACTATCGCCATCAGCGAGGCCAAGAAGCTGGGTATTCCCGTTGTGGCCGTGGTTGACACCAACTGCGACCCCGATCCCATCGACTATGTAATTCCTGGAAATGATGACGCCATCCGCGCCATTCGTCTGCTCACTTCCAAGATGGCCGACGCGGTCATCGAGGGCTCCCAGGCTCGTGACGCCGTTCTTCAGACCGGCGACGAGGAGGCTATGGAAGCCGTTGCGGAAGAAAGTGGCGCCGAGGCCTGATCCGGTCTGATTCATCACATCGCATAATGATCGGGACGGCGCTTCGGCTTCCGTTCCTTCACCAGGGAGGATACAGTGAGCATTACAGCTGCACAGGTCAACGAACTGCGTAAAATCACCGGTGCCGGCCTCATGGACTGCAAGAAGGCCCTCACCGAAACCAACGGCGATATTGAGCAGGCGGTCGATTTCCTCAGAAAAAAGGGTCTTGCTGCCGCTTCTAAAAAGGCGGGTCGGGCAGCCACCGAAGGTGCTGTTGGCTCTTATATTCACGCCGGCGGCAAGATCGGTGTTCTTGTCGAAGTGAACTGCGAGACCGATTTTGTGGCGCGCAACGATAGCTTCCAGGTATTCGTGAAGGATATCGCTATGCATATCGCCGCCGCTTCCCCTCAATACGTGCGTCGCGAGGAAGTGCCCGCGGAGCTGCTTGAGCGCGAGAAGGAAATCTACCGCGCCAAGGCCCGTGAGACGGGCAAGCCGGAAAACATCATTGAGAAGATCATCGAGGGGCAGATCAACAAGTTCTACGCCGAGATATGCCTCATGGAGCAGAATTTCGTCAAGGATCCGGACAAGACCGTTCAGCAGTTCCTGAATGAGACTATTTCGTCCATCGGCGAAAACATGTCGGTCAGACGCTTCGCACGCTTCGTTCTGGGCGAAGGGCTTGAAAAGAAAGAATCGGACTTTGCCGCGGAGGTTGCCGCCGTAGCGGGTCTGTAACAAGGCACACGGGCCGGTCATGAACATGGCCGGCTCTTTTTGCGTTCGCGCCGTCAGCGGCGCTTTAACAGCGTGTACGAGGACAGAACATCATGGGTACACCCTACTACGGACGAGTGTTGCTTAAGCTTTCCGGTGAAGCCCTGGCCGGCGATCAGGGATACGGTATCGATCCCCGAACCATTACCGCCATTGCTGCCGAGATCAAGGAAGTTGTGGCCACCGGCTCTCAATTGGCCCTGGTGATCGGCGGCGGAAACATTTTCCGCGGACTTGCCGCTTCTTCCAAGGGAATGGACCGCGCCAGCGCCGACTACATGGGCATGCTTGCGACCATGATCAACTCTCTGGCCATGCAGGATGCCCTGGAGAAGGTCGGCGTCGACACACGGGTCCAGTCGGCCATCGCCATGCAGGAAGTGGCGGAGCCCTACATCAGGAGGCGGGCCATCCGCCATCTGGAAAAGGGACGAATCGTCATTTTCGGCGCCGGGACCGGTAATCCCTACTTTACGACCGACACGGCGGCAAGCCTGAGGGCCATGGAAATCGGGGCGGACGTCATTCTCAAGGGGACCAAGGTCGACGGCGTTTATTCGGCCGACCCCAAGAAGGATCCGACGGCACTGAAGTACCCCCGGCTTACCTACCTCGAGGTGCTCAAAAAGGGGCTTCAAGTGATGGACGCCACGGCAACATCGCTTTGCATGGACAACAATCTTCCCATCATCGTGTTTGATATCACCACCTACGGCAATATCAAGAAAGTGGTGTGCGGCGAAGAGATCGGCACCATTGTGAAAGGAGAATGACATGACGAAAGACGTCATCAACGATATGAAGTCTCACATGGAAAAATCGGTCGAATCGTTGCGTCGCGAGTACCAGAAAGTTCGCACCGGACGGGCAAACACCGGTCTTCTTGACGAGATTAGGGTGGATTTCTACGGCAATCCCTCTCCACTCAACCAGGTAGCTACTCTTGCCGTACCCGAGCCGCGGACCATCACCATTCAGCCGTGGGAGGCAAAGATGATCTCGGTCATTGAGAAGGCGATCCTGAACGCCAATCTCGGGTTCACTCCGTCCAATGACGGCAAGCTCATCAGGATCAGTCTTCCTCCCCTCACCGAGGAGCGTCGCAAGGAGATCGTTAAGTCGCTCAAGAAGACGGCCGAGGATGCCAAGATAGCTATTCGGAACATCCGTCGCGAGGCCATTGATGGTCTCAAGAAGCTGGAGAAGGACAAAAAGATATCCGAAGACGACCTCAAGCGCGCCGAGAAGGAAGTCCAGGATGTGACGAACGTCTTCGTCGCCAAGGTCGACGAGGTCTTAGCTCACAAGGAAAAGGAAGTCATGGAGGTATGAGGAGGCGTGGTCAATGGCCACGCAACCCGTTAATTTCGTTTTTTTCCTTGCGCCCATACTGCTTTTATGGTTTAATCCCCTTTAACCCCTCGTTTAAAGGGGATTTTTTGTTTCTGGTGACATATGCACGGCCTCATACCCGATAAACTCCCCAGGCACTTGGCCATTATCATGGACGGTAACGGCCGCTGGGCTCAGGAACGGATGCTCACGCGGATCATCGGCCACCAGAAAGGGGTGGAGACGGTCAGGGTCATCGTTGAGGAGTGTTCCCGGCTCGGTATCGGATATCTGACGCTCTTCGCTTTTTCAGCAGAGAACTGGCTTCGGCCGAAGACCGAGGTCAAGGCGCTGATGGCCCTGCTGAAAAAGTACATTGCATCTGAGGTTGCGCGGATGGATGCCAACAACATCCGCTTCACTGTCATCGGCAACCGTGATGAACTGCCGCCGGACGTGAACAAAGCCGTCCAGGGCGCCATTGACCGGACCAGCGGCAACACCGGCATGATCCTCACCCTGGCACTTTCCTACGGCGCGCGCCAGGAGATCATGACTGCGGCTACGCGGATCGCCTCGGATATCGCTTCAGGCGTGCTCAAGGCCGAGGATCTCAGTGAGACTGCCTTTTCCTCGTATCTGTTTACCGGCGGGCTCCCTGATCCCGATTTTCTCATCCGCACGAGCGGAGAGATGAGGATCAGTAATTTTCTCCTTTGGCAGCTGGCTTATACGGAGCTCTACTTCTCCTCGGTCAACTGGCCAGAATTCACGCCGGAGGAACTGTACCGGGCATTGAGCGATTACCAGGCCCGCGAGAGGCGTTTCGGTCGCACGAGCGCCCAGATCAACACGAGGAGCTAGCCATTAAGCGCGTCATTACCGGAGCAATTGCCCTCCCTCTGCTGATTCTGTTCGTCCTCAAGGCGAGCTATGTTTTTTTTGCATCGTTCGTCGTTGTTCTCACGTTTCTCGGACTCAGCGAATACTATCGTATGGCGCTTCCGGACCGCAGGGCGGAAGGAGTGGCTGCTTCCCTGGCAGGGGCACTTATACCCGCGTTCCTGGCTGCTCAGGATCGCATCATCGAAATGGTTCCTCTCCGTACATCGTCAACCCTGCTCGCTTTTGCCCTGACGATTGTCTTCCTCGCATTCGCTCTCAGGATTCTCTTCAGTTTTCGCGATGTCCGGTCGGCCGCAGCGGAAACGGCCCTGTTCGCGACGGGGATTCTCTACGTGCCGCTGCTTCTGTCTCACTTGGTGTGGCTGCGCGCTCTTCCGGACGGTGTCGACTGGGTTTTTCTCGTTCTCGTTATTGTCATGTCCGGAGATACGGCAGCGTATTATGTGGGAAGTAATCTGGGCCGCCGCAAGCTTTATCCGTCAGTCAGCCCAAACAAGAGCATTGAGGGGGCAATCGGCGGATTACTCGGCAGCCTTGCCGGAACCTTTGTAGCGCGTCTAACCTTTTTCCCCGGGCTGACCGTTCTTGACTGCATTGCCACGGCGCTCCTGCTGGGAGTTCTCGGCCAGGTCGGCGACCTCTTCGAGTCGTTGCTCAAGCGCAGTTTCGGCGTTAAGGATTCGGGGGCGATCGTGCCCGGTCACGGTGGCATCCTCGACCGGCTGGACAGCATTCTGTTCGCTGTGCCGGCTGCCTACTACTACGCTCTTTTCGTGTTCATGAACCGATAGGTTTGGCAGGGTATCCATGAAAAACATCACCATACTCGGATCAACAGGCTCCATTGGGGTCAGCACGCTGGAAGTTGTCTCAGCCCATCCCGACCGCTTCCGTGTCGTTGCTCTCACTGCCGGCAACAACCTTGAAATGCTGAAGCGGCAGATCGAGATGTTCCGTCCGCAAATGGTCAGCGTTCTGAGCGAAAAACTGGCCGTTGAACTGGACGAAAGTCTGCCAGGGTACAAGCCGGAGATCCATTATGGCATTGAAGGACTTATCGCCGCAGCCACGGCGGGGGATGCCCATATGGTTGTTGCCGCAATAGTCGGTGCCGCCGGGCTGGTTCCGACCGCTGCGGCTATACGGGCCGGCAAAGATGTGGCCCTTGCCAACAAGGAAACCCTGGTCACTGCCGGCAGGCTCATCATGGATCTGGTGCGGGACAAGAATGTCAGACTCTATCCCGTTGACAGCGAACACAGCGCCGTGTTCCAGTCCATGGAAGGACAGAGCCGCAAGGATGTGTTGCGGATCATACTAACCGCTTCGGGCGGCCCCTTCTTGAATCTGCCGCTCGATCAGCTGTCCCGGGTTTCGATCGACGACGCTCTGAACCACCCCAACTGGTCCATGGGGCGCAAGATAACCATCGATTCGGCCACCATGATGAACAAGGGGCTGGAGGTGATCGAGGCTCGCTGGCTTTTCGATACGCCGGCAGAGCGGATCGACGTGAACATTCATCCCCAGAGCATCATCCATTCAATGGTCGAGTATGTGGACGGCTGTGTCATGGCTCAGTTGGGTGTCCCCGACATGAAGGCACCCATCGCCTATGCTCTGACCTATCCCGAGCGGGTTCCCACCGGTGTGAATCCCCTTGACCTCACCGCTCTGTCCGGGCTCACCTTTTTCAAGCCGGACTATCGCCGCTTTCCCGCGCTGAAGCTTGCCTACGACGCTTTGGCGGCTGGGGAAAGCATGCCCGCGGTCATGAACGCCGCCAATGAGGTGGCGGTAGAGGCTTTTCTGTCCGGGACGATCGGATTCATCGACATTGCCGCCACTATCGCACGAACCATGGACGCCCATGAAGCACACACCCTTTCCACCATCGAGGAGGCGCTCATCACCGACCGTTGGGCGCGGGAGAAGGCGCGTGAACTCGTGGGACTTGTCCGCCGCTAACCGCAGTACGAGAGGAGACCATGGTCAGCATCATCTCCGCAATCATCGTTTTAGGAATACTGATCTTCGTTCACGAGTTGGGACACTTCATTTTTGCCAAACTCTTCGGTGTGGGGGTCGAAAAGTTCTCATTGGGATTCGGTCCCAAGCTCATCGGGAAAAAGGTGGGCGAGACCGAGTATCTCATCTCCGCCTTCCCTTTGGGGGGATACGTGAAGATGGTGGGAGAAGGCGTCGAAGGGGAGCTTTCCGAAGAGGACAAGGCCCGTTCCTTTGCCGAGAAATCTCCTCTCAAGCGAATCGGGATCGTTGTGGCCGGGCCGGGCTTCAACCTGATCTTTGCCTGGATCGTATTCATCGCGATCTTCATGATCGGCGTCCCCTCGGTAACCTCCAAGATCGGCGAAGTCGTCAAGGACAAGCCCGCTGCCAAGGCGGGCATCATGGCAAACGACGTCATTACCGGCGTTAACGGCAAGGCGGTCTCTCGCTGGGATGAGATGGCGGCCGAGATCTCTGCGGGGAAGGGCGCTCCCCTTGTCGTTGAGGTGAAGCGGGGGGAAGAGATCAAGACCTTCCGTGTGACGCCCGAAACGCGGACCGGCAAGAACCTTCTCGGCGAAACCGTTACCACGCCGGTCATCGGTGTGGTGGCCTCGGGCGAAACGGTCATAGACACGTATCCCATCAGCGAGGCCCTGCAGCGGGGAACCGTTCAGACCGGCAACGTGATCCGTCTTACGGTCGTCTCTCTGGTTAAGATCGTCGAGCGGGCCGTCCCCCTCGATACCATCGGCGGACCGATCATGATTGCCAAGATGGCCGGCCAGCAGGCCGAAGCAGGAGGAGTCAGCTTTCTGGCATTCATGGCGCTTCTCTCGATCAACCTGGGCGTCCTGAACCTTCTTCCCATCCCGATTCTGGATGGCGGCCACCTGATTTTCTACCTGTGGGAGCTGATCTTCCGCAAACCGGTCAGCATGAGAGCGCGCGAGATCGCCCAGCAGGTCGGGCTTGCCCTTCTTATCGGTCTGATGGTGCTGGCATTCTACAACGATATCGCCCGCTACATCGTGGGACAAGGATAGCGTGAAGATCCTCACCATTGACACCTCCACCTCCACGTGCAGTGCGGCACTGAGCATCGACGGCCGGTGCGCGGGCGAATATCTTCTGGAAGCCGAGCGTCATCCGTCGGAGCGTCTGCTGGCAGCCGTAGATCTGCTGCTTCGGGATACCGGCATGGAGTTGGAGGAACTGGACGGTTTCGGCGTAGCATTGGGGCCGGGATCGTTCACCGGTGTCCGGATCGGAGTGGCCACGGTCAAGGGGCTGGCCCTGGCAACCGGCAAGCCTGCCGTTGGTTTCTCGTCCCTCGCCATGCTCGCCCTGAACCTCCCCTGGAGCTTGTTGCCGGTTTGCACCCTGTTCGACGCTCGCAAAAAAGAGGTGTACGGGGGGCTCTATAGGGTGACGTCAGCTCCCGAACCGGTTATTGTCGACCGCGTTGCACCGCCTGAACGCTTCCTCGAGGCGATTGAAGGTGAGGCCATATTCGTGGGAGACGGGGCCATCCGGTACCGGGAAGCCATCGAGTCGATCCTGGGACATCGTGCTTTCTTTGCCCCTGCGCACTGTCACCAGCCCCGAGCCTCAGCCGGAGCACTTCTGGCGGGTGAGCTGCTGCGCACAGGCGCGGCTGTCCCGCTGCCGCTTCTTAATCCTACCTACATCAGACCGTCCGAGGCGGAGCTCGCCAGGATGTGCCAAAAGGCGGTATAACGCCATTTTATTGGAGTTGACACCGCACCCCCGGTTGTATTATGTTCACACTTTACCTTACCGGCCATGTCAGATTCTTCCCCCTCCGCAGAGGGTGGTTGGTGCCGGTTCATACTCTACCAGTCGCGAGGTAAGTTCACATGCGCAGCGACACTATAAAGAAGGGCGTTGAACGCACGCCGCACCGTGCTCTCATCAAGGGTACCGGCGTCCCCCAGAGCCAGATGGACAAGCCGTTCATCGGCGTGGCCACCAGTTTCACCGACCTGATCCCCGGCCATGTGGGGATGCGCGATCTGGAGCGCTTTATCGAAAAAGGCATCCACTCAGGCGGGGGATACGCTTTTTTCTTCGGCATTCCAGGTGTTTGCGACGGCATCTCCATGGGACACAAGGGGATGCACTACTCGCTTCCCACCCGTGAACTCATTGCCGACATGGTGGAGTCGGTTGCTGAAGCTCATCGGCTCGACGGCTTGGTGCTGCTCACCAATTGCGACAAGATCACGCCCGGCATGCTTATGGCGGCGGCACGGCTCAACATTCCTTCGATCGTGGTTACCGCGGGTCCGATGATGGCCGGTCGCGGTACGGAAGGACGCCGTTATTCATTCGTTACCGATACCTTTGAGGCCATGGCCCGCTACAAGGCCGGGGTCATCGACGAGCGTGAGCTCGGAGTCTGCGAGGACAATGCCTGCCCCGGCATGGGATCTTGTCAGGGGCTTTTCACTGCCAATACCATGGCGATTCTGACCGAGACCATGGGCATGAGTCTCCCCCGTTGCGGCACGGCTCTCGCGGTGTCAGCCCTCAAGCGGCGCATCGCCTTTGCGTCCGGGGAGAAGATCGTCGATCTTGTCCGTAACGATATCACCCCGCGCCAGATCCTTACCCGCGACGCTTTTGAGAATGCCATCCGCGTGGACCTTGCGTTGGGCGGCTCATCCAATACGGTGCTCCATCTCCTGGCCATTGCCCGGGAGGCTGGAGTTGACCTGCCGCTGGAAACATTCGACACGCTAGCCAAGGAAACCCCCCAGATATCTTCCATGAATCCGGCGGGCGAGTACTTCATGGAGGATCTGGACGCCGGTGGCGGCGTCATGGGTGTACTCCGGCAGCTTGGTTCCCTGGTCCGCGACAACCCGACGGTCATGGGGCTCTCCACCCTCCAGCTCGCTTCAACCGTGGAGTCTGTGGACGAACGAGTCATTCGTCCCCTGTCGAACCCGGTGAAGAAGGAGGGCGGGATTGCCGTCCTCTTCGGCAACCTGGCGCCCAAGGGCGCTGTGGTCAAGCAGTCCGGCGTCTCGGATGCCATGATGACATTCGAGGGGACTGCCCGTTGCTTCGATTCTGAAGAGGCGGCCATGGCGGCTCTCATGGGGGGGAGGATCGTTGCCGGCGACGTGGTGGTCATCCGCTACGAGGGTCCCAAGGGAGGACCGGGTATGCGGGAGATGCTGGCACCCACGGCGACCCTCATGGGGCTCGGTCTCGGTGACTCGGTTGCGCTCATCACCGACGGCAGGTTCTCCGGGGGCACCCGCGGTCCCTGTATTGGGCACGTTTCTCCCGAGGCCGCTGAAGGCGGACCCATTGCCCTCGTGGAGGAGGGTGACCGCATCCTGCTCGATATCCCCAACCGTCGGCTGGAACTCCTCGTTGACGAGGCGGTTCTGCAAGAGCGTCGTTCCCGCTGGTCGGCGCCCGAGCCGAAGATCAAAACCGGCTGGCTCGCCCGCTACGCCAAGGTGGTGACATCCGCCTACACCGGTGCGGTGACCTCGGCCGACTGAAACTTTTTCCATTTGCCCGCAGGAGGCTTTGCATGAAAATGACAGGAGCGAGAATATTACTCGAATGCCTCAAGCTCGAAGGGGTCGATACCGTGTTCGGCTACCCCGGCGGCACGGTAATCAACATCTATGATGAGCTGTTTTCTTTCAAGGAGATACGTCACATTCTTCCCCGGCACGAACAGGCCGGCGTCCACGCGGCCGACGGTTTTGCACGTGCCACCGGACGGGTGGGGGTAGCCATCGCCACGTCCGGCCCCGGTGCCACCAACACCGTTACCGGCATTGCCACCGCATACATGGATTCCATCCCCGTGGTGGTCATTACCGGCCAGGTGCCCACGGCCCTTATCGGCAACGATGCGTTTCAGGAAGTCGATATTGTCGGCATCACCCGGCCGTGCACCAAGCATAATTTCCTGGTGAAGGACGTGAAGGATATCCCGTCCATCATCAAGAAGGCATTCTATATCGCCCGCACGGGCCGCCCGGGACCGGTCCTCGTGGATCTTCCCAAGGACGTGCAGATCGCCACCGCTGAGTTTCACTACCCGGACTCCATCGAGTTGCGGAGCTACAAGCCGACGGTGGAGGGGCATTCCAAACAGATCGAAAAGGCCGTCTCCCTCATGCTTGAGGCCAGGAAGCCGGTGATCTACGTGGGTGGAGGGGTGATCTCCGGCGATGCAGCCGGCGAGCTGTATGATTTCGCCAAACGGCTCAATATGCCGGTTACCACGACCCTCATGGGTCTCGGCTCCTTTCCCGAGGATGATCATCAGGCTCTGCGACTCCTGGGAATGCACGGGACCTACTACGCCAACATGGCGGTAACCAACTGCGATATGCTGTTTGCCGTGGGCGCCCGGTTCGACGACCGCGTAACCGGTAAGGTCGCCACCTTCGCCCCCCACGCGAAGATCATCCATGTGGACGTGGACCCCACGTCCATCCGGAAGAACGTGCGGGTCGACCTTCCGATCGTGGGCGAGGTGAAGAAGGTCCTGTCCCAGATGCTCAAGGTGCTGGAGGAGCAGGGGGACAAGGTGGAGCGCTTCCGCACGGGTATTGAACCCTGGATGGCCGAGATCGAGGGATGGAAACAGAAGCATCCCATGACCTACAAGCAGACAACCTCGGTCATCAAACCCCAGTACGTTATCCAGAAGCTTCGGGAGCTTTCCGAGCCCGACGCCATCATCGCCACGGACGTGGGGCAGCACCAGATGTGGACTGCCCAGTTTTTCACCTTCACCAGGGCCCGGACCCTCCTGTCATCGGGCGGACTCGGCACCATGGGCTATGGACTGCCTGCCGCCATGGGCGCTCAGGCTGCGTATCCCGATCGCCAGGTCATCGCCATATGCGGTGACGGCGGCTTTCAGATGAACATGCAGGAACTGGCGACCCTGGTCCAGAATCGGTTGCCGGTCAAGATCTGCATTCTCAACAACAATTTCCTCGGCATGGTCCGGCAGTGGCAGGAATTGTTCTTCGACCGCCGCTACTCCCAGACCTGCATGGAGCTGCCCATCGACTTCATCAAGCTGGCAGAGGCCTTCGGTGCGACCGGCCTCCAGGCAACCAAGGTGGACGAAGTGGAAGGCACCATCAAGAAGGCATTCGAGACGCCCGGACCGGTTATCATGGAGTTCAAGATCGCGCGGGAGGAAAAGGTTCTCCCCATGGTGCCCGCCGGGGCTTCTCTCAATGAAATGGTGCTCAACGCCTAATCGTGCAAGTCGGGTCGGTCGTCGTCGGTGACGCCCGACCCGCTCTCCCATTCCTCAGGAGGCTTCATACATGCGACATACGATCACCGTTCTGGTGGAAAACGAATTCGGTGTTCTCTCTCGCGTGGCCGGTCTCTTCTCCGGCCGCGGCTTCAATATCGACTCACTCTCGGTTGCGCCCACCAATGACGAATCCATCTCCCGCATGACCATCGTCACCCGGGGGGACGACCAGATTCTCGAGCAGATCACCAAGCAGCTCAACAAGCTCATCGATGTCATCAAGGTCATTGATTTTACCGACGGGGAAGTGATTGAACGGGAAATGGCGCTCATCAAGGTGACCGCCGAGGACGATGCCCGGGCTGAAGTGCTGCGGATCGTCGATATTTTCAGATCCAAAATCATTGATGTGACCCCCCGTTCCTTTACCATCGAGGCCACGGGAACGCCGGCCAAGATCGATGCGATCCTTGAACTGCTCCGCCCCCTGGGGCTCAAGGAGCTCGTCAGAACCGGTCCGGCGGCCATCGGGCGCGGCGCCAAGGGGTGGAAAGGGTAGGGCCGATTACATTCACCGTTCGTTTCAGGTGTCGATCGAACAAATACAAGGAGGAAAGTGATGAAGATTTATTACGACAAGGACTGCAATCTGAGCGTGCTCAAGGGGAAAAGGGTTGCCGTCATCGGCTACGGCTCCCAGGGCCACGCCCATGCCAATAACCTGAAGGATTCGGGTGTCGACGTGGTGGTCGGCCTCAAGGCCGACTCTCCCTCCGTGGCCAAGGCCACCGGCGCCGGACTGACGGTTCTCCCCACCGCGGATGCGGTGAAGGGTGCCGATGTGGTTATGATTCTCCTGCCGGACGAGATTCAGGGCGATGTCTACCGCGAGGAAGTCGGCCCCTATCTGAAGCAGGGGGCCTATCTGGCTTTCGGGCACGGTTTCAATATCCATTTCGGTCAGATCACTCCGCGCCCGGACATCAACGTCATCATGGCTGCCCCCAAGGGACCCGGTCACCTGGTGCGTCACGAATACACGAGAGGAGGCGGGGTTCCCTGCCTTATCGCCATTCACCACGATCCGTCCGGCAACTCCCGCGATGTGGCTCTGGCCTATGCTTCCGCCATCGGCGGCGGTCGCGCAGGCATCATCGAGACCTCCTTCAAGGAAGAGACCGAGACCGACCTGTTCGGTGAGCAGGCCGTGCTGTGCGGCGGGATTTCGGCCCTGATCCAGGCGGGCTTCGAAACCCTGGTGGAAGCGGGCTATTCTCCGGAGATGGCTTACTTCGAGTGCCTGCACGAGACCAAGCTCATCGTGGACCTGATCTACGAGGGCGGTATCGCCAACATGCGCTATTCCATCTCCAACACTGCCGAGTACGGTGACCTGACCCGTGGTCCCCGCGTCATCACCGACGAGACCAAGAAGGAAATGAAGCAGATCCTCTGGGAAATCCAGAGCGGACAGTTCGCAAAGGAGTGGATGCTGGAGAACAAGGCCAACAAGCCGACCTTCAATGCGTTGCGTCGCAAGGGGATGGAGCATCCCATCGAGGACGTTGGCGCACGGCTCCGCTCCATGATGTCGTGGATCGGTTCGTCAAAGATCGTCGATAAATCCAAAAACTGACACACTCGGCTACACCCACGGTGAGGCCGGATACGGCGGGAGTTCAGGCTCCACGGCCGCATCCGGCCTCATTTGCCGTTTGACGGGTGGCATCCGGTGTTAACCCGAGGTCCATTGATGCGGAATGAAAACACCCCCATAGCAGTCGAGGGGTATCCCTTTATCGCCATTGCCGGCGTTCTGACACTCATCCTTGCCGCCGTGTCCTGGCATGTCCCCGTTGTCTGGGCGGGAACGGCTTTCTTTCTGGCAGTCACGCTGTTCATTGCCTTTTTCTTCCGCAATCCCGAACGGATAACTCCTGGCGACGAGAATGCCGTAATTGCTCCCGCAGACGGCGTTGTCATTTATCTCGGGCCTGCCCGCGAAGAACACCTGGGGGTTGAAACCACGAAAATCAGCATTTTTATGTCGGTGTTCAACGTCCATATCAACCGTGCACCGGTGAGTGGCACAGTGCTCGATACCTTCTACGTGAAGGGTAAATTTCTTGATGTACGTGACGAACGGGCTACCTTCGAGAACGAGCAGGCAGGGCTGGTGATTGAGACGGCCCGGGGACTGCGGCTGGCTGTCGTGCAGGTGGCGGGTCTCATTGCCCGGCGTATCGTCTGCTACGCAGGGAAGGGGGACCGGCTCACGAGGGGGGGGCGTTATGGTCTGATCCGGTTCGGTTCGCGTCTCGACATCTATCTGCCGACCGCTACCGAGATCAAGGTCGCTCTAGGCGAGAAGACGGTGGCCGGTGAGACTGTCCTGGGGATTCTGCCATGAATGGTGAAAAAATCGATATGTCGGAGAGCATGCGCAAGGGTATTTATATCCTTCCCAACCTCTTCACCACGGGGAGCCTCTTTGCAGGTTTCTACGGCATGGTCGCCACCATGAACGGCGATTTTAAAACAGCAGCTCTCTGGATTCTCATCTCCTCCATTTTCGACGGGCTGGACGGAAAGGTTGCACGACTTACCGGCACATCAAGCAAGTTCGGAGTCGAGTACGATTCGTTGGCAGACGTTGTTGCCTTCGGGGTTGCTCCCGGTCTGCTCATGTACAAGTGGGCCCTTCAGCCTTTCGGACGGCTCGGCTGGCTTGCCGCCTTCCTCTTCGTGGTCTGCGGCGCTTTGCGTCTTGCCCGCTTCAATGTGCAGGTCAATACGGTGGAGAACAAGCGGTTCGTTGGACTGCCCATTCCGGCCGCAGCGAGCATGGTTTCCGCAACGGTGCTTCTTTTCTACCATTTCGGCTGGCCAAGTTCGTACAAAAAGGTAGCGATACTCGCGCTCATCTATCTCCTGGCGTTTCTCATGGTATCGAACTTCCGCTACTACTCCTTCAAGGATCCGGAGCTGATCAAACGGCAACCCTTCGCCCTGTTGGTGCTGGCCGTATTGCTTTTGATCGTCATAGCGGCTGAGCCGGTTGTCATGCTTTTTGTTATCTTTTTCTGTTACACATTCTCAGGGATCATCGGATTTTTAATGAGCCTGCCGCGCCGTCGCCGCCTGGAAAAAGCGCTTCATCATCGGCATGCCAAGGATGACCACTGACCTGTCTAGATGTTTTCTTGCATCAAACAATGTTCGATGTTCTGGAACATATCATAATTACGAAGAAAATGTCTTGACAGGCCGAGAAGTCGTTCTCTATTATCACTAAACAATTTAGAAAAAGGCTATGAAGAGGAGTAGTAGTCCGACCCCTTATCCTTGTCGGTAGTAACGGAAATGCCGACGCCAGAGAGCCGGTGGGTGGTGCAAACCGGTATAAGGAAGGATGAACTCGCCTTGGAGCCGCCCCCGCGAAACGGTCGTTGCCGATTGACGATCGCAGATAGTTGGGGCCGTATCCCGCGTCAAGGGGAAATGAGGTTCTTGTGTCGCCGTTGATCGGCGTATGCGAGGACGAAAAAGGGTGGTACCGCGAGCGCAAAGCCTTCGCCCCTTTATCGGGGCGGAGGCTTTTTTTGTATCCGGCCGGTTTTCCGGCCAAGCGACGGTTGCATTCACCGGTGCAGCTGGTATGAAACATCTAACACCAATGAGGAGGTAAGTCATGGCAGATCAGAAGACCATCAAGATATTCGATACAACACTGCGTGACGGTGAGCAGTCTCCCGGCAACAGCATGAACATCGAGGAAAAACTCAGGGTTGCCAAACAGCTCCAAAAACTGAACGTTGATGTCATTGAAGCCGGTTTTCCCATCGCGTCGGAGGGTGACTTTGAAGCGGTCATGCGGGTTGCACAGACCATTAAGGGCCCTGAGATTGCGGGCCTGTGTCGCGCCAACGACAAGGATATAGACAGGGCTTGGGAAGCCCTCAAGTATGCTGGCGAGAAGGGGCGTATCCATACCTTCATTGCCACCTCGGACATCCATATGAAGCACAAGCTGAAAATGTCCCCGTCCCAGGTACTGGATGCGGCGCTCAAGGCGGTGAAGAGGGCCAAGTCGTACACCCCCAACGTGGAGTTTTCCTGCGAGGATGCCGTACGAACCAACCTGAAATTCATGGCCGAGGTGGTAGAGGCGGTCATTGATGCGGGGGTGACCACCGTGAACATCCCCGATACGGTGGGCTATACCATTCCTTTTGAATACTTCAACATCATCAAATACCTGAAGGAAAACGTTCCCAACATCGAGAAGGCGGTCATATCCGTCCACTGCCACAACGACCTCGGTCTGGCGGTTGCCAACTCTATTGCCGCGGTTCAGGCGGGTGCGGGCCAAGTGGAGTGCACCATCAACGGTATTGGCGAGCGTGCAGGCAACTGTTCCCTTGAAGAGTTTGTCATGGCAATCCGGACCCGCCACGACATCCTCCCCTTCAAGACGAATGTGGCTACGGACCAGATTGTGCCGTCCAGCAGGCTCCTTTCCACCATCACCGGCATTGGCGTTCAGCCCAATAAAGCTGTTGTCGGCGCCAATGCCTTTGCTCACGAGTCGGGTATCCATCAACACGGGGTCCTGATGGAAAAGTCCACTTACGAAATCATGACCCCGGAATCGGTTGGGCTCCGGGCCAATGTTCTGGTCCTCGGCAAGCATTCCGGTCGCCACGCCTTTAAAAAGCGCCTTACCGAACTGGGCTATGAGTTGAGCGACGAAGATCTGAATAAAGCCTTTGAACGGTTCAAGGCTCTTGCGGATATGAAGAAGGAGGTTTTCGACGAAGATCTGGACGCCATAGTGGCGGATGAAGTTATGCGCCCCTCCGAAAAGTATCGGTTGGCGCATATCACGGTGACCTGCGGATCGTTTGCGGTGGCAACAGCGACAGTGCAGATGGAGATCGACGGGGTCGCCGTGCGTACTGCAGAGTTGGGGGATGGTCCTGTCGATGCCACGCTCAAGGCCATCAAAAAGCTCACCAAAACCAAGGCCCGGCTCCAGCAGTACAATGTAGGATCCATTACCGGTGGTACCGATGCCCAGGGCGAAGTGACAGTGCGCCTCGTTGACGGTGATGAGACGGTGGTCGGCCGCGGTTCATCCACCGACATCATCGAGGCATCGGCAAAAGCCTACATCAACGCCCTCAACCGTCTTCATTTCAAGAAGGAGCGGGCACCGGAGAGCCTGTAATCAACGGTGCGACCGCTGTGTTACGTTGTGTACGCGCGTAAGCAGCGGTCGTCGCCAATTGCAGCGCCATAACGCGATGAAACACAAAAAGCCCGCTGGATGAACCAGCGGGCTTTTTGTCGGTTAAGCTATGAGGCCCTTGTTTAGGCCTTCTTGACGTTGGCTGCCTGAAGCCCCTTGGGGCCATTCACCACGTCGAAGGAAACTTGCTCACCCTCGGCAAGGGACTTGAAACCATCCTGCTGGATGGCGGAGAAATGTACGAACACGTCCTCGCCATTGTCCTGCTCGATGAAACCAAAACCCTTGGCGTCGTTGAACCACTTAACTCTTCCGATAGCCATTGTCCTACCTCCTTTGTGCCTCCGGATCTGTGCCGGACTTCGTGGGGATGCTGCTTAAGTTTCCGGAGTTTTGAGGCAGGAAAACCGCGAGAGTCGAGGGGACTTTGCTCAGTTTTCAAGGGCTGCAACAACTTCCGAAACTTGCTGCATTATTACACTAACACTGGCAATTCATCCTGTCAACAAAATTTTGCCCCGCTTCATGGATGGATTCTGAGTGTTAAAACATATTGATTTTTCTGATGAAAGCAATAAGGAGCCCGTAGTGTTGATGGTCGAACTGGAGCGAGATGCGAGGCAGTTTCAGCAGGTCGGGCTCGTCAGCCTCTTCGGGGAGTGGTGGACAGCAGCTTATGCGGGTGCCCGGCAGGCGCAATTCGGGGAATTCATTTTCGAGCTCATCGATCTGTTCACGGGTGAGCTCTTTGTTGAGCCGGATGATGAGCCGCTCCTCGAAGAAGCGGAGGGAGTGGTAGTTGCGGTAGAACTCCTCGATGACCCTGATGGCCTCGTCCTCGTCGCGGGTGATGGTGAAAATGGAGAAGTCCTCTGCAGAGATGAACCCTTTGCCGAGAATGCACGAGGTAACGAAATCGAACCAGCGATCCCAGTAACCGTCACTGTCGTCGATGAGAACAAGGGGTTTGGGAGAGGTCTTGCCCGTCTGGATGAGGGTGAAGACTTCCATGGCCTCGTCAAGCGTGCCGAAGCCTCCGGGAAAAACGGCGATGGCGTTCGACTCCTTGACAAAGGCGACCTTGCGGTTGAAGAAGTACTTGTAATTGATGAGCCGCGGATTCTGGAGCATCACGGGGTTGGGCTTCTGCTCGAAGGGAAGGCGGATGTTCACGGCAAAAGAGCGGTCGCTGCCCGCGCCTTCATTCCCCGCCTGCATGATACCCGGGCCTCCGCCGGTGATAATCATGTACCCCTTGTCTGCAAGTTTCCGGCTGAAACGGACACAGGTCTGGTAAATCGGTTCCTGGGGCTCCGTGCGGGCCGAGCCGAAGATGGTCACTTTCCGGCTGGTGCGGTAGGGGGCGAACACGTTGGTCGTGTAGCGCATCTCCTTCATGGTGTTGTTGAGCAGTTTGAGGTCTGCGGGATAACTTGTTTCCTGGCCCGATTTGAGAGCGGAAATGATCATTTCACGTATCAGGGCAGGGTGATGGATGGTTCCGGCTTTCTCCATAAGGGTGTCGATGAGTGTGTCGATTTCGCCGTTGGTACGTGTAAATCTCAGTTCCATGTCTCGCAGACGTCTCCCCGTGAAAAATTTGCGTATCCTAGCACGCCTGCTGTGGTGCAAGCAAATGTTAAACCGTGTCGAACAAATATTACATTGATTTATAAACCCCGTTTGTTTACATTGGCACCACATTCCATCATGTTAGACGCGAGGATAGTTCGAAATGGGGAAAACTATTGCGGAAAAGATTTTTGCCAGTCATCTGGTTGATGAACCCTTTGCCGGCACCAAGGTGCTGAGGCTCGATGTGGTGATGTGTCACGAGATCACCACGCCCATCGCCATTGCCGATCTGATGGCGCGCGGCAAGGACCGGGTTTTCGACCCGACAAAGATCAAGGCGGTCATTGATCACGTGACCCCCAGCAAGGACTCCAAGACGGCCACCCAGGCGAAGATGTTGCGCGATTGGGCGCGGCGCCACGGCATCGTGGACTTTTTCGACGTGGGAGCCAACGGCGTTTGTCACGCGCTGTTCCCCGAGAAGGGGTTCATCCGGCCCGGCTATACGGTGATCATGGGTGATTCACATACCTGTACTCACGGAGCGTTCGGCGCGTTTGCGGCAGGCATCGGCACCACCGATCTCGAGGTCGGCATTCTCAAGGGAGTCTGCGCCTTCCGCGAGCCGAAAACGCTCCGCATCAACCTGAACGGCTCTCTGCCTGAAGGTGTGTATGCCAAGGACGTAATCCTCCATGTCATCGGCAGGATTGGTGTGAACGGGGCAACCGACCGGGTAATGGAGTTCCGCGGACCGGTGGTCGACACCATGACCATGGAGTCGCGGATGACACTGTGCAACATGGCCATCGAGGCGGGTGGCACCTCGGGTATCTGTATGCCTGACATGGTGACGGTCGATTACCTCTGGCCCTTCATCAAGGATGAGTACCAGTCCCGGGAGGCCGCCTTTGAGGCATTCAGCCTGTGGCGGTCCGACGATGACGCCGTCTACGAGCAGGTGCTCGATTTTGATGTGTCGAGTCTGGAACCCATCGTCACATTTGGCTATAAGCCGGACCAGGTGAAGCCGGTCTCTGAAATTGCCGGTACCCCTGTGGACCAGGTTTATCTCGGTTCCTGCACCAACGGCCGGCTGGAGGATTTGCGTATTGCCGCACGCATTCTCAAGGGAAAGAAGATCGCTCCCACGGTTCGCGGCATACTCTCTCCCGCCACGCCGAAGATCTACCAGGATGCCATGCGTGAGGGGCTGATCGATATCTTCATGGAAGCCGGCTTCTGTGTGACCAATCCCACCTGCGGTGCCTGCCTCGGCATGAGCAACGGCGTCCTGGCCGAAGGAGAAGTCTGCGCATCGACCACAAACCGTAACTTCATGGGGCGGATGGGCAAGGGGGGGGTGGTCCACCTCATGTCTCCGGCAACGAGTGCTGCAACCGCTATCGAGGGTAAGATAGCCGATCCCCGGAAGTATCTGTAGCGTCCATATTCCCAGCAAGGAGACAGACCGATGAAACAGTTTGGCGGCCCCGTGCTCTTTCTCGACCGCTCTGATATCAATACCGACGAGATTATTCCGGCCAAGTATCTGACCGAGATCACCAAGGAAGACCTCAAGCCCTATATCCTGGAAGATCTGAAGCTGCCTGGTTTCGATCCCAAGGGGGAAAAGACGAAGGCTGCGCGTGTCGTTGTCTCCCGGGCCAATTTTGGGTGCGGCTCATCCCGTGAACACGCGCCGTGGGTGTTCGAGGTGAACGGCATTACAGCTGTGATTGCCGAGTCCTTTGCCCGGATCTTCCGCCAGAACATGTTCAACTGCGGCATGGCTGCCATTGAACTCTCCGCCGATACGATCGAGAGGCTGTTCACCTATGCCGGCTGCGCTGACGCAGCCATCTCCATTGATGTGGCAGGACAAACGCTCACCATCTCGGGGGGGGGCACGTCGGAAACACACTCCTTCGATATATCACCCTTCGACAAGGCACTTGTCCTTGCCGGTGGCTGGGTTGACTACGCCGACAGCAAGTATTGAACATCGTTACTTTGCATCAGATTCAACTTTTTTGAAGGCCCGCCGCACGCGGGCTTTTTTTCTGTTCGTGCGGACTGGGGTCTTTTCTGTTGACTCCCTCGGTTGCCGAGGGTATTAAAGCTGTCTATACATTATTTTGACACGGCGGATTATACGTGAAGTGCTTTCGTCTCCTGTTTCTGGCAACCCTGGTAACAATAATTGCGGCATCGCCGCTCCGGGCCGCCGATGGCGACGGGAGGGAAGGGACGATATTCACCTTTTGGCCCCTGATTGACTACCGGGAAAGTCCGGCCGAGGAGTTCAGCAACCTGTCGGTCCTCGGTCCCCTGGTCAAGATCCAGCGTCAGGGGGATGAGACGGTGACGGCCATTCGTCCGCTGGTGTATCGTACATCCGTGGAACGGAACGAGAGCGTCGGAACAAGCATCATCTATCCCCTGGCTTCGGTCACCAGTTCGCCGGAACAGTGGAATCTCCAGGTGCTCCAGCTTTTTCAGGTGAATGAGTTCCGCAAGGATGAGCCGGGCGAGGCAGAGAACAATTCCATGCTGTTCCCCCTCTATATCAGGGGGGAGTCCCGTGAGCACGGCACGTACACGTCGGTTTTTCCCTTCTATGGAACGCTGTACAATCGGCTTTTCCGGGACGAGATACACTATGTGCTCTTTCCCCTGTACGGCCGCACCGTTGCAAAGGGAACTACAACGCGTCATTATCTCTATCCGTTCTTTGCCACCATCGAGGGACAAGATGAATCCGGTTGGCAATTCTGGCCCCTTTACGGCAGGTCGATCGGCGAAGGGCGCTATGATAAGCAGTTCGCGCTGTGGCCCTTGTACCTCAAGGAGCGCACCGGTCTCGATACGGAAAACCCGACCGAGCGACTCACAATGTTTCCTTTTTACGCATCGACGGAGTCGCCCCGTCTATCGTCGCGTTCGTATCTCTGGCCGTTTGCCGGATGGTCCAGCAATCACGCGACCGGTCAGGAGGAACGCTATTATCTGTGGCCCTTCATAATGACCGCCCGGGGGGAGCAGCGGGAAGTCGATCGTTTTTTGCCGCTCTATTCCCGCGAACAGACCAGGGAGTCGGCCAAGCAGTGGTATCTCTGGCCATTGTTCAATCATGACGAGATCACATCGGACACCTACTGCCGCGATCGGGACCGCCTTCTGTTTTTCCTTTACTCCGACAGCATCGAACGATGGCCGATTGATGGCGCGGAGCGAAGAACTACGGCGCTCTGGCCGCTGTTCACGTTCCACCGCAACGAGCGGGGGGTGAAGAGTTTCAGCTTCCCGGCTCCGCTGGAGCCACTGACGCCACGCGAGGGCATCGAGCAGAACTGGGCGCCACTCTGGCGTCTTTATATCCAGAAGTGGAACGATAGCGGCGATTCGGCTGTTTCCTTTCTCTGGAACCTTTACTGGCATGAGAAAAGGGGCAATGACGTGGCATATGAGGTTTTCCCGCTTCTCACGTACCGCACCCGGGGCGAAAGTTCCGACGTGTCGATCCTGAAAGGTTTCGTGCGTTACCGTTCGTCTGGCGACAAGAGGATGCTCCGTCTGCTCTGGTTGCCCTTCGACCTGGAATGGACGGAAAACAGCCACGAGGTACTGGGAGTGGCGCCTCCCGGCGAAACCCGTATCGAGGCGAGGTATGAACCCTGATGGGCATGTTTGATCGAGTTGGCAGGAGAGTTCTGTCCTTTCACGAAGTATTGGGTGAAATGCTGATGCTGCTCGGCAGAACGGTCTGGTTTTTCCGGGAGGCTCCCCGGAACCTGCCGAGCATTTTCAACCAGATGGCGATCATTGGTTATGAGACCGTGCCCATTGCGTCGGTCATGGCCTTTTTCGTGGGGATGGTCCTGGCGCTCCAGACCGGCGTTGAACTTCAGAAATACGGAACCCAGAACATCATCGGCGGCATCGTGGGGCTTTCCATGGTACGCGAACTGGGGCCGGTAATGACCAGCTTTCTCGTTGCCGGCCGGGTGGGTTCGGCCATGGCGGCGGAGATCGGCGTGATGAAGGTTTATGAGGAGATCGACGCGCTCAAGACCCTCGACATCAACCCTGTGCGCTACCTGGCGATGCCGCGGCTCATTGCCTGCCTCGTGTGCGTACCGGCTCTGGTCATCTTCGCCAATGCCGTCGGGATTGTGGGGGGGGCCATCATGAGCCATCTCCATCCGAAGATATTCATTTCCTACTCGACGTATTACGATAGTCTCAAGACGGCCCTCAAGCTGAAGGAGGTGGGGGCCGGCCTGGTGAAGGCAACGGTTTTCGGCGGGATCATCGCGCTCGTTGCCTGTTATACGGGATTCAAGACCAGCGGTGGAGCCCGGGGCATCGCGCAGGCAACGACCCGGGCCGTGGTCTTGTCGTTCATGTTGATTCTGGTGGCAGATTATTTCCTTACCAGGATTCTGATGTAGCTAAGAGGAGTAGCACGGCCTGTCGGGTGATGGGGAGGAGAGTTCATGGCGTTGTCGACTGAAAAGAAGGTGGGTTTTTTCTTCATGGCCGGATTGGTTGTCCTGGGGGTGATGCTCGAATTGGGCGAACGGTGGAACCCCTTTGAGAAGAACATTCCCTATGTGACCTATCTTTCGAGCACCACCGGCCTCAAGGTGGGTGACCCTGTTCGGCTGGCCGGCGTTGAGGTCGGGAAGATTACCCGGATCGATATTGAGGACGGGAGGGTGAAGGTCGGTTTCGAGGTCAAACCCGGGACCCGGATCAAAACCGATTCGGTGGCGACCATCCGCCTGACGAACCTTCTGGGGGGGCAGTTTCTGGGGATTTCCTTCGGTACTCAGACCGCCGATATTCTTGCACCGGGCTCCGAGGTAAAGAGTCGGGAAATTGCCAATATCGATATCATTGTCGACAACGTGAGCGACTTGACCAAGGATGCGCGGACGTTCCTCAATGATCTGAATACCAACCAGAACGAGGTCCTGGGAAAAATCTCGACCATGCTTGACGAGAACAGGGGGAACCTCAAAGGTGCGGTCCAGAATCTCAACAGTATCACCGCAAAGATGGACCGGGGAGAAGGGTCTCTCGCAATGCTTCTGAATGACAAGGCCCTCTATCACAACACCAACGAGCTCGCCACGAGCCTCAAGACCGTCACCGCGAAGATAGAGCGGGGCGAGGGCTCGCTGGGCAAACTGGTAAACGAGGATACGCTATATGTCGAAGCCAAGGGAGCGTTGACCGAGTTGAACGCCGGCGCAAAGGATATCAAGGAAATCGCCGCCAAGATCAACAAGGGCGAGGGAAGCGTCGGCAAGCTTGTTAATGACGAAACTCTCTACAACGAGCTGCGTGACGCATCCAGAAACATCAGTGACGTGGCGCGCAAAATCAACGAAGGGCAAGGCACTCTTGGCAAGCTGGTGAACGACGACAAGCTCTACCGTGATACCGCCGCCGCCATGAAGAAACTGGACAAGGCAGCAGACGGGCTCTCCGATTCGGGGCCGATCTCGGTGCTCGGAAGTGTAGTCGGTACGCTGTTTTAGCGGCTAACAGTTGAATCAATGCTGTAACAATATGAGCGCGGAGCCGTTTGGTGCGGTTCCGCGTTTGTTCGTCAGGAGGATATATGGAGGATGTTCTGCGGATTGCGCTGGGAACCGTGACCATGCGGCCCTATGTATTTGCCTTTTTTGCAGCGTACCTGGTGGCAGCGGTGCCGCACCTCGGCTGGCGTAAAACTCTGCTGTTCACCGCGGCCGGTTATCTGATTTCATTCGCATCCGAATTCAGTTCCATCAACACGGGAATCCCCTACGGCTGGTACTATTACATCGATACGACCCGCGATCGTGAGTTGTGGATCGCCGGGGTGCCGTTTTTCGACTCCCTTTCCTACGTGTTTCTCGCTTACTGCAGCTATGCCACCGCCTTGTTCGTGGTTTCGCCGATCAGGGCGTGGCGGTGGGATATCGTGACACTCGAATCACGGTCCATCAGGGGGTCCTTTGCCGTTCTCTTTCTCGGCGCCCTGTTTCAGGTCTTTCTCGATATTATCATTGATCCGGTGGCCCTCCAGGGATATCGGTGGTTCCTGGGCCAGATTTACGGATACCGGGAGCCCGGCATCCATTTTGGTGTTCCGATCTCGAATTACGTGGGATGGTGGGTCGTGAGCGTGATCATGGTGTTCGTCCTGCAGCGGATCGATCTGTGGTGCGAAGGGAAGGGGGGGAAGCCCGCCGGGGTGGCCAATCCGCCCCTGCGTTCACTCTACGGGCCGATTCTCTATCTCTCGGTGCTCGTCTTCAATCTGGCAGTGACTCTATGGCTCGGTGAGCACCTCATGGCACTGACCGGTATACTCATCTACGTCCTGGCGGGTTCCATAGCAATAGTTACTATTGTGCGCCGAACCAACCGCTACCGGAAGGAGGAACTGGTCGAGCATCTGCGGGATTATCCCTGGTCCGCCGTCTCGGGGCGTTGCACAAAAGAGTAGGAGGGGGTACGGCGGGTTGTGGCGGGCAGCACCTCGACGAGTTCGAGGACAGCCGAGGCCAGCAGTTCGCCGGCCCGCTTCGACGAGCGCGCCAGTCTGATGAGTTGCGGCAGGATCCAGGGCTTTCGGAGCAAGGTGGTCACGACCCGGTGCGGCTTGATATTCAGCTCGGTATCGGTAAATTCGTCCAGCGAAAAGCCGAACTCTTCTCCCGCATCGTCGGTAATGGCCCGCAGTGCCAGGAGGGGGATGTCGTGCCGGGCGGCAATGTCCGCCACTGAGGCTGTTTCCATGTCAAGCACCGGTGATGTCACCGCGGCCGGAATCAGCGGTGCGACAAGATGTTTGGCAAGGATTGCCCCGGAGGTGATGATGGTGCCGGAGGTCACCGTGAGGGGGGTGCGCTGTGCCAGGGCCTTCATGACATCACCGGCAAGCGGGGCGTCTATGCCGGCTACGGGGGTAAAATCCCTACCGTCATAGTGCAGGCACCCGGTTCCCATCACCAGGTCGCCGACCGACAATCCCGGCAGCACGCCGCCTCCGAATCCGAATGAAACGATAACGTCGGGGGAGGCCATCTCGACAAACCGCGCCGCCGCTGATTCAGCCCGCTTCGGCCCCATGCCCGACTGGGCCAGCCAGATATCCGCATCACCCATCTGTGCGCGCCAGAGGGGAAAGGGCTGTTGTGCAAGCAATGTTGCCGCATGCAAACGACGCAGCAGGGGGCGGGTTTCGTCCGGCATGGCAGCAATGAGGCCGATGGTTATGGGGGGCATGACCGGTCTCCGCATGAGGGGGATGACGGCACTCTATCAGAGCTGATGCGCCCCGGGCAACGCATTTCACTCCTTGACACGTCCCTGCCTTTGCGGTAGCGTAGTACGTCCCACCTGCCGAAAGGGACACACTCTGCAGTACATCTCTTGCCTTCACTCGGACAATCTCGTCGGTAACGTTATTTCAGCAAGTTGCACGTTTCGCCCCCCCCGAAGGGTGCGTGGCGTTCGCGCATGCCGTTCAGGGCGAGTGCAGGTATGTGAATGGGACTTCGTATGAACATCACCGCCATAATCCCCGCCCGTTTCGCGTCGACCCGCTTTCCCGGCAAGGCTCTGGCCGACATTGCGGGCAAGCCGATGGTTCAGCATGTGTATGAGCGGACCGCCCGGGCGCGTCTTGTGTCCGAGGTTGTCGTGGCAACGGATGATGACCGGATCGCCCAGGCGGTCCGCGGCTTCGGCGGCAGGGTCGAAATGACCTCCCGGGACCACGAGACGGGAACGGATCGTCTTGCCGAGGTGGCCTCGCGCATCGGGGCCGAGATCATCGTGAACGTCCAGGGTGATGAACCGCTCATTGAGCCCGCCATGATCGACGAGGCGATAACTCCGCTTGCGGAGAATCCTGCCGTTCGTATGGGTACCCTCAAGAGCCGAATCCGGACGCTCCACGACTTTCTGAGTCCCAACGTCGTGAAGGTTGTGACCGATCTGGAGGGGTATGCGCTCTACTTCTCCCGCTCGCCGCTTCCTTTTTTCAGGGACAAGTGGAATGACTTGAAAGACGAGTCCTTTGCATCGGGGCGGCTGCTCTGCTACAAGCACGTGGGGCTCTATGTCTATCGGCGCGATTTCCTTATGGAGTTTGCGAAAATGCCACCCACCGCCCTCGAGTTGGCGGAAAAACTCGAACAGCTCCGGGCGCTGGAGAACGGCTGCCGGATCAGGGTGGTTGAAACAGCGCACGAGTCGATCGGCGTCGACACCCCCAACGACCTGGAAAAGGTTCTCGAAAAGTTGAAATAATCTGACTCAGGAGTGTGCATGAAAACCAAGTTCATCTTCGTAACCGGTGGCGTTGTGTCCTCCATCGGCAAAGGGCTTGCCTCGGCGTCGCTCGGGGCGCTGCTGGAGTCCCGCGGTCTGCGGGTAACCATGCAGAAGCTGGACCCTTACATCAACGTTGACCCCGGCACCATGTCACCGTTCCAGCACGGCGAGGTTTTTGTCACCGACGATGGCGCCGAGACCGACCTGGATCTGGGGCACTACGAACGGTACACCTCCGCCCGGCTCTCCAAACGGAGCAATTTCACCACGGGCCAGGTCTATTTTTCGGTCATCGAGAAGGAACGGCGCGGCGATTATCTAGGGGGGACCGTGCAGGTTATTCCCCATATCACCGACGAGATCAAGCACAAGATCCTGGAGAACGCCAAAGGGGCCGATGTGGCCATCGTGGAGGTCGGGGGAACCGTCGGCGACATCGAATCGCTCCCGTTCCTGGAGGCGATCCGACAGTTCAAGGCGGACCGGGGGACGGGGAACGTTCTTTACATCCACGTGACGCTCGTGCCCCACATCAAGACGGCCGGTGAGCTGAAGACCAAGCCGACGCAGCACTCCGTCAAGGAGCTGCGCGAGATCGGTATCCAGCCCGACATCCTCATCTGTCGTTGCGAGATGGAGCTGCCCCGGGACATGAAGGCCAAGATCGCCCTGTTCTGCAACGTGGAAGAGAAGGCGGTCATCACCTCTACCGATGCGGAACATATCTATGCGGTACCCCTGGCGCTTCATAAGGAAGGTCTTGACGAGCAGGTGGTAGAAAAGCTGAACATCTGGACCAAGGCGCCTGATCTCAGCCCCTGGCACAGTGTTGTGGAGAAACTCCGTTCACCCCTGCGGGGAGAGGTCCGCATTGCCATCGTCGGCAAATACGTCAATCTTACCGAGTCGTACAAGTCCCTGTCAGAAGCCCTTACCCACGGCGGGATCGCCAACGACTGCCGGGTGGTCCTCACCTATCTTGACTCCGAGCGGATCGAAAGCGAGGGGATCGGCAGCTCCTTCGACGACATCGATGCCATCCTGGTGCCGGGAGGGTTCGGCGAGCGGGGAACCGAGGGCAAGATCAAGGCCATCGAGTACGCCCGCACCCAAAAGATTCCTTTCTTCGGCATCTGTCTCGGCATGCAGATGGCGGTGGTTGAGTATGCCCGCAACGTTTGCGGGCTCGAAGATGCCTGTTCCAGCGAGTTCCGTCCTGATTGCGCCAACCCGGTCATCAGTCTGATGGAGGAGCAACGCGACATCGACCGGCTGGGCGGCACCATGCGGCTCGGTGCCTATCCCTGCAGCCTCACCAAGGGAACTTTTGCCCAAAAAGCGTATGGGTCCCTGGAAATATCCGAACGTCACCGTCACCGCTACGAGTACAATAACGCTTTCCGTGATACCCTTGTGGCCAATGGCCTTGTCGTCTCGGGACTCTACAAGGAAGGGGATCTGGTGGAGATTGTGGAGGTCGCCGACCATCCCTGGTTCCTCGGCTGCCAGTTCCACCCGGAATTCAAGTCGAAGCCGCTTAACCCCCACCCTCTGTTCAGGGCATTCATCGCAGCCGCCCTTGATCGGAAGGACAAAAGGCGATAGGCTGTCAGCCTATCACCACAGATAAGAGGTTTGCATGACCAGGGAAATTACCATAGGTTCCGTAAAGATTGGTGGCGACCGGCCGCTGGTGCTCATCGCCGGCCCCTGTGTGATCGAAAATGAGGCGGCAACCCTGCGTTGCGCCGAGCGCCTAATGACCATCTGCAACGGCGTATCCGTGTCGCTTGTCTTCAAGGCATCCTATGACAAGGCGAATCGCACGTCGGTTACCTCGTTTCGCGGCCCAGGCATGCAGGAGGGGTTGCGCATTCTCCAGAAGGTGAAAGACTCCCTCGGCATCCCGGTCGTCTCGGACATCCACTCAATCGAGCAGGTAAAGCCGGCCGCCGAGGTGCTCGACATCATCCAGGTTCCTGCGTTTCTCTGTCGCCAGACCGACCTGGTGGTGGAAGTCGGCCGGACCAACCGGGTGGTCAATGTCAAGAAGGGCCAGTTCATGGCCCCATGGGACATGGAGAACGTCGTCGGCAAGATTCTGTCAACCGGCAATGAGCGTATCATCCTGACGGAGCGCGGGGTAACGTTCGGCTACAACAATCTTGTATCCGACATGCGGAGCCTTCCCATCATGCGCCGTATCGGCTTCCCGGTGGTCTTCGACGCTACCCACAGCGTTCAACTGCCCGGCGGCCAGGGCGGTTCATCCGGCGGTCAGCGCGAGTTCGTGGAGTACCTGTCCCGGGCCGCGGTTGCCACCGGCGTCGACGGCATCTTCATGGAAGTCCACGAAGACCCCGAAAAGGCCCTGTGTGACGGCCCCAACTCGGTGAGACTTGACGACCTGCCCGCACTGCTCAAGAAGCTGAAGGCAATAGACGCCATCGTGAAATAGATCCCGGACCTGTCAGTGGCCGGCTACTGAAACGGAAGCATGATGATTCTCGAAGAAGCACGAAAAGTCATACGAATTGAAGCAGAAGCACTCACGCGCCTTGCCGATACCATCGACGGCGAGTTTGAAAGGGCGGTGCGCCTCATTCTCGACACCCGTGGCCGGGTTGTCGTTACCGGTATGGGGAAATCAGGGCTCATCGGCCAGAAAATAGCCTCAACCATGGCATCCACCGGCACGCCGGCCCTGTTCCTCCATCCGGCGGAAGGGGTCCATGGCGACCTGGGGATGATCATGAAAGGGGACGTGGTCATCGCCATTTCCAACAGCGGCGAAACCGAAGAGGTAGTGCGCATTCTTCCAATCATCAAGCGGCTCGGCGCAGCCCTCGTCTCCATGTCGGGCAACCCCTCATCCACGCTTGCCAAGGCCGGCGACGTGTTTCTCGATATTTCGGTGACCGAGGAGGCCTGTCCCCTCGGCCTGGCTCCCACCGCATCCACCACTGCAACCCTTGCCATGGGTGATGCCCTTGCGGTGGCTCTTCTCGTCGAGCGCGGGTTCAGGCCCGAAGATTTTGCCCTGTTCCATCCGGGCGGCTCCCTGGGGAAGAAACTCCTCCTCACGGTAGAGGACCTGATGCATTCGGGCGATGCCGTGCCGTTGGTGGATGCCGCCACGCCGATTCGTGATGCCCTGTTTGTCATCACGGCCAAAGGACTCGGTATTACCGGCGTCTGCGCGGAGGACGGCGCGCTGGTAGGGGTGGTCACCGACGGTGATCTGCGGCGCTCTCTCGGCAAAGGGGTCGATATCCTGAATCAGCCGGCAGGAGAGATCATGACCCGCAATCCCAAGAGAATCAATCGCTCCGAGTTGGCAGCCAAGGCTCTTCAGGTAATGGAGTCCCACTCCATAACGTCTCTGTTCGTCTTTGATGATACGGCCGACAACCGACCGGTGGGGGTCATTCATCTCCATGACCTGTTGCGGGCGGGGTTGGCATGACCGCCGGGGAAAAGGAGCTCATGGACGGACGCCTTGCCGGGATCAGGTTGCTGCTGCTCGACGTGGACGGCGTCATGACCGATGGCCGGATCATCTTCGACTCCAATGGAGTAGAGAGCAAGTTCTTTAATGTCAAGGACGGTCACGGAATCAAGATGATTCAGCGGGCGGGAATCCAGGTCGGGATTATTTCGGGTCGCCAGTCGGTGGTAGTTGCCAACCGGGCTGCCGAGCTGGATATCCCCATACTCTATCAAAAAGCCATCGATAAGCTGACACCGTACGGGGAGATTCTCGCCGCCACCGGCCTGGATGACTCACAGGTCGCTTTTGTGGGTGATGATGTGATCGATATTCCGGTGCTGCGGCGCGTCGGGTTTGCCGCCGCACCCGCCGATGCCGTCCCGGAAGTGCTGCCGTTTGTGCATTTCACCACCCGCAATCGTGGCGGGTGGGGAGCCGTTCGCGAGGTCTGCGATCTCCTTCTCAGGGCCCAGGGAAAGTGGGACGAGATTACCGCGCGCTATTACCGCTAGAGCGGTATTCATCATGTTCTTCTCCTGAAGCTCACCCTTCGGTATCCCTGCGCCTAAAGCCCCGTCTGTTTTGTCCGAAAAGAGAGTATCTCCCATTATCAGCCCCGTGTTCTCCGGAAGGGTGGCACCGGAGCGTGTCCATCCTTTCGTAAGGAGCAACCACCATGCTAAAGCGACACGATGGAACCATAGTCGTCATTGATGACGATCCCTACGTGCTCGAAAGCCTGTCTGCGCTTCTTGTTGCCTACGGCTATGTCGTGCATCCTTTCGGCCGGGGGGCCGATGCCGTGCATCGTCTCTCCGGCGGCGGTGTCGATATTGTCATTACCGATATTAATATGCCCGAGATGACGGGGATCGAAGTCCTGGGGGCTATTCGGAAGTCCAATCCGGATGTTCCGGTGATTCTCATGACCGGCTATGCTGAGTTGTCCGTGGCGGTGGAAGCGATCAAGCAGGGCGCTTTCGACTTCATCATCAAGCCCTATGATCCGCTCTATCTGTTCCACGCCGTGGAGAAAGGGATCAATTATTACCGACTGCTTAAGATTGAAAAGAACTACAAGGCCGAACTGGAAAACACAGTCAAGCAGCGGACGGGCGAGCTGGCCGACACCCTTCAGATGCTCAAAAACATGAGCAAGGAGGTTGTGCAGCGTCTCACCGCAGCGGCGGAACTTCGCGATGAGGACACCGGTGCCCACATTTCCCGGATCGGACTCTATGCCAATCATATGGCGCGCGAACTGACCATGAGCGATGAATTCGTCGATACAATCACGCTCGCGAGCGCCATGCACGATATCGGCAAGATCGGCATCCCCGACTCTATTCTCTTTAAGCCGGGACCCCTTTCCAGTGAAGAATTCGCAACAATTCGCACTCATACGGTAATCGGGGCGCGCATCCTTCAGGGTTCGTCCTACGGTATGCTTCGGATGGCCGAGTCGATTGCCCTCTGTCACCATGAGCGGTGGGACGGAACGGGCTATCCCTATGGGGTGAAGGGGGAGAATATTCCCGTGGAAGGACGCATTGTCATGCTCGTAGATCAGTATGATGCCCTGCGCAGTCCCCGGGTCTACAAGCCGCCTTATGACCATGAAACCGCGTGCAGGATCATTCTTGAAGGCGATGGTCGGACCATGCCGGGGCACTTCGATCCGGCAATCCTCAGAGCCTTCCGAAACATTGCCGGCCGTTTTGATGAGATATTCGAGGGTGAAAGGCACTCTGACGAGGGCAGGCCCGTAGGAGCTTCTGCGGCTACTGTCGCGGATTTACGGAATATGAGCTGCTAGTACTACAATCTTTGTGCCAAAACTAGCTCGAAATATTGATATTCCTTTACAGGGTAAGGGGGAGATGGTATACTGCCCCTGTTTTTATGGTAAAGACCAGTAAAATCAGGCACATTCTTGCCGTTGTCATTATCCTTGTGACGCTTTATCTCGTGGCGTCGCTTGCCATTCGTTTGGTGGGCGGCAACGAGAAAGAGGCGGGATTGCCCACGCTGCCCCGCAACATAGATCTCTCACTGAAGACCCTTCATTACGCCGAAACGCGGGAGGGGGTAAAGAAGTGGGACCTCTATGCCGACAGGGGCGAATATGACCGGCAACGCGACGTGACATTCCTGACAGGGGTGCGGATCGTGTTTCCCGGCACGGGCAAGACGGGTGAGATCACCCTCAGGTCGGACAAGGCCGAGTACTTCAACGCCACCAAAGACGTGACGCTTACGGGAAACATACATGCCCGAAGCACGTCCGGCATGGAGTTTACGACCGGCAGGGCGTCCTACCGGGCGTCGCGTCAGCTTGTGGTAACCGATGACCGCGTCAGCTTCCGGGATGCCCGGTTTACCGTTGAAGGGGTTGGAATGGAGTTTCTCGTCCCGACCCGCACCTTGCGGATACTGAACGATGTGCGGGCTACCATCGCGCCCGCCCCAAAGGATTGAAATGAAGCGGACGATCATCTCCGCGCTTTTCCTGCTGACCGTAACGGCGATGGCCGTTGCCGGACCGTTACCGGCCAGTCGGGGGGGGCAGCCGATAACTGTTAAATCCAACGAACTTTCCGCCGACAGTCGTAATCGGACCGCTACGTTCAGCGGCAAGGTCACGGCCAGGCAGGGCGATCTGACCATTTACTCCGATCGTCTCATTGTTCACTACCGTGATGACGGGGGAGACGTAGAGAAGGTCGAGGCGGTCGGCAACGTTAAGATCGTCCAGGGAAACCGGCTCGCCACGGCCAAGGAGGGGGTTTACTACAATGCGGAGCAGAAGATCGTCCTGAGTGGTGAACCCAAGGTGTATCAGGGAGAAAACATGATCTCCGGCAAGGTCATCACGTACTTTGTCAACGAAGAGCGGAGCGTCGTGACCGGTGGTGGCGATTCCCGGGTCGAGGCTGTCATCCATCCGACGGATAAGGGGAAGAATGGCGGCACCAAGCGCTGAAACGGCCCTCAGATCATACGGCCTGAAAAAATCATTCGGCAAGCGCACGGTGGTTAATGGTGTCGATCTCCTGGTGGCACCCGGCACTGTCGTTGGCTTGCTGGGCCCCAACGGTGCGGGCAAGACGACCACGTTTTACATGGTTGTGGGGCTCTGCCGTCCCGACGACGGACAGGTCGTTCTCGGCGACGAGGACATCACGGCTCTGCCCATGTACCAGCGGGCGCGGCGCGGCATCAGTTACCTCCCCCAGGAGCCGTCAGTATTCCGCAAGCTTACAGTTGAGGAGAACCTGCTCGCGGTTCTGGAGACCATGGATTACTCGCCGTCCGAACGGAGGGAGAGGGCCGACGAGCTTCTGGTCGAGTTCAAGATAAGCCACATCGCGCGGAGCAAGGGCTATTCCCTTTCCGGCGGCGAACGGAGGCGGGTCGAAATCGCCCGCGCCCTCGCAACGAATCCGTCGTATATCCTTCTCGACGAGCCCTTCGCCGGTATCGACCCTATCGCGGTCATCGATATCCAGGGGATCATCACGGCCCTCAAGGAGAGCGGCATCGGTATTCTGATCTCGGATCACAACGTGCGCGAGACCCTCGGTGTATGCGACAGCGCCTACATCATGAATTCCGGAGAAGTCATAGAGCACGGCGACCCGGTCGCTATTGCCGAAAGCAGGACAGCCCGGGAGATTTACCTGGGCGAATCATTCAGACTCTAACGGCGGCCGGATTCCGGTGAACAACCCCTTGCCGAAGGGGTGCCAACCGGTTCTGCAGCCGGATCTTCCTTCAAAGGTGTATTATGTATGGCCATTGAAATGCGCCAACAAATGAAGATGACCCAGCAGCTGGTGATGACGCCCCAGTTGCAGCAGGCCATCAAACTTCTCCAGCTGTCACGGCTGGAGCTTCAGGATCTGGTCCGCCAGGAGATGGAAGAGAATCCGCTTCTGGAAGAGTCTCTGGAGGCTGAAGAGGTCAAGGAACAGGACCTGGTCGAACTTTCCGAAAAGGAGGATGCTCCTGCTCCGGCTGAACAGGATTTCCGCGAGGTCACCACGGGGGAAGAGACCCGCGAGTCGGACTGGGACAGCTACCTTGAGGGTTACAATTACAGTTCCGGCGAGCAGTACTATGATGATGAAGACCGTCCCTCCTATGAAAACATCCTGACCCGTAAAGGAACCCTTGCCGATCATCTCATGTGGCAGCTCAATATGACCAAGTTGAGCGATGAAGAGGCGCGGGCCGGCGCGGAGATTATCGGCAACATGGATGAAGACGGCTACCTGCGCGCCACGGTTGAGGAAGTCGCCCTGGCATGCTCCGTAAGCGAATCCGTGGTGGAATCGGCCTTGAAGAAGATCCAGGAGTTCGACCCCATGGGGGTGGGGGCTCGTAACCTGAGGGAATGTCTCCTGATCCAGGTGGAACAACTCGGCATGGCGGGGAGCGTTGTGGACGGCATCCTCCGCAATCACCTCCACGACCTGGAGACCCGCAAGTACAAACAAATTGCCAAGTCTCTCGGGGTCGACGTGGACAGCATCCTGATGGCCGCCAAGATTATCGCCGGCCTGGACCCGAAACCGGGCCGCGTCTATGGCTCCGAAGATGTCCACTACATTTCGGCCGATATCTTTGTCTATAAAATCGCTGACGACTATGTCGTCGTGCTTAATGACGAAGGCCTTCCCAATCTGAGAATCAGCCCCTTTTATGCCGGCGAGATCAAGAACGGTGCCGCTGTCGACGCCAAGGCCGAGGAGTACATCAGCGAAAAGTCCCGCTCCGCCATGTGGCTCATCAAGAGCATCCACCAGCGGCAGAGAACCATTTACAAGGTTGCGAAGAGCATTGTGAAGTTCCAGCGTGAGTTTCTCGACCGCGGGATAGAATACCTTCGCCCCCTGGTGCTCAGGGACGTAGCCGAGGATATCGGCATGCACGAGTCGACCATCAGCCGCGTCACCACCAACAAGTACATGCAGACCCCCCAGGGACTTTTCGAGATGAAGTATTTTTTCAACAGCGGTATATCAACCACCGAAGGAGACTTCATCGCTTCAGAGAGCGTCAAGAACAAGATCAAGGAAATCGTCGACGCCGAGGATCCCCGGAAGCCGTACAGCGACCAGCGTATTGCCGAATTGCTTTCGGCACACACCATCAATATCGCCCGGCGAACCGTCACAAAGTATCGCGAGATGTTGAAAATCGGCTCATCATCCGAGCGTAAACGTCATTTTTGACCCTTTCCATTTTCATTTATTCTTTCGATGTTCCGGGTTGAAGGATCGTCATTTCGTGCTTTGATTACAGTAAAGACCACGAAGGACGGTTGGTCCCGGAACGCGGCCATTACAGCAAGGAGGAAGTCATGCAGATTACGACGACATTCAGACACATGGAGCAGAGCGAGGCCCTTAAGAGCTACGCCTCTGAAAAGCTGGAGAGGGTAAAGAAATATATCGACGAGCCGATTACCGCTCAGGTATTCCTCACGGTGGAAAAAATCCGTCACACTGCCGAAGTGACGCTCACCGCCAAGGGGGTTACCATTAAAGCTGCCGAAGAAACCAATGACATGTATGCCGCGCTGGATGCGGTGATCGACAAGATCGAGCGCCAGCTTCGCCGCTACAAGGAGCGGCTCAAGGAGCACAAGCCGTCCGCCGACAATCGGGCACTGGAAATTCAGAAGAGCGTCGTTACGGCCGAAAGCATCGAGCAACGGACCGAACCCGTCGTGATCAGGAGCAAGACCATCTCCATCAAGCCCATGTCCGTGGAAGAAGCTGTGATGCAAATGGATCTTCTGCACAAGGATTTCCTCGTGTTCACCGACGCAGCCACTGAGGCCATCAACGTTGTCTATCGCAGGAAGGACGGCAACTACGGTCTCATCGAGCCCCAGCGCAAGTAGGCTGACCCTGTCGGCGGCCGGGAGTATGGAGATTTGGTAAGTCCGGCCATCGTGAGTCGATCATTGCGGGGATTCACATCATCCGGCGAGTTGCCAGACAACTCGCCGGATGTGTACTTTCCCGGTTACCGGCGCGGGCCGGCACGGTTCCGCACCCAGGAAAACCACCGTTGAACAGCATCAGTCTCGCTATTCAGGATCTTCTCGACGATACGGAGTACGGGCTCGAACTCGCGCTGCTCGCCGGTGGCGCGGGTGTGGGGCACCGCATTCACAGTTCCCGCATTCAGAAGCCGGGGCTCGCCCTTACCGGCTATACTGAGCATCTGCATCCCGATCGGGTCCAGGTGCTCGGCAATACGGAGATTTCGTATCTCCGGCAAATTTCGGAACAGCAGGCACTCATCCACATCCAGAAGCTCTGCAGCTACCCCATCTCCTGCTTTATCGTTACCAAGGGACTCGACCCGCCCGGTTTTCTCAAGGCAGAAGCGGAAAGGGCCGGGATTCCCCTGCTGGTGACGCCGCACCAGTCCTCAACCTTCATTTCGCTGATCACGAAATTTCTGGAAGAGCGACTTCTCCCTACTACTCACATTCACGGCGTACTGGTTGATGTCCTGGGGGTAGGGGTGCTGATCCTGGGTAAGAGCGGTATCGGCAAGAGCGAGTGCGCCCTTGATCTCGTGATCCGGGGACATCGCCTGGTGGCTGACGATGTGGTGTATGTCAAGAAGAAGATGCCGGCTGCGCTGGTGGGGCAGGCAGCCGAAGCGATCCAGCATCACATGGAGATCCGGGGGCTCGGGGTCATAAACATCAAGAACCTGTTCGGCGTCTCTTCCATCCGCGAAAAGAAGATCATAGACATGGTGATCGAGCTCGTCGATTGGGATCCTGTGCAGGAGTACGATCGCCTCGGTCTGGATGACGAGGTGTATGCCATCCTTGACGTGGAGCTGCCCCACATAAAGATTCCCGTCCGTCCGGGCCGCAACCTTACCTCAATCATCGAAGTGGCGGCCCGCAACCACCTGCTCAAGGGCATGGGCTATCACTCTGCCCGTGAATTCCACGAAAAACTTCTGGCCCGCATGGAAGTCCGCCCACTCGGAAACGAGGTGGAATAGACATGCGCGTTCTGGTAATCACAGGGCTTTCGGGCTCCGGCAAATCGACGGCGGTGCGTGTACTGGAGGACGAAGGTTTTTTCTGCGTCGACAACCTTCCGGTTCTTCTGTTTCCGACCATTATCGATCTGGTCTGCCGCTCGGGTGAAAATGTGGCAGGCGTGGCACTGGTCATGGATATCCGCGGCCGGGACTTCATCAAGGGATTCGAGAAAGTCTTCCAGCAGATCAGCGAAGCCGGGCACACGGTGGAGATAATCTTTTTTGATGCCACTGACGAGGTGCTGGTCCGCCGGTTCTCAGAAACCCGCCGCCGCCACCCGGCCCTGGAAAGCGGGTCGGTGCCGGAGGGGATTCGCTACGAGCGCGAGCAACTGGCCGGACTCAGAAGGCTCGCCACTCACGTGATCGATACGTCGGAGCTGAACGTGCACCAGTTGAAGGAGCTGGTCCACGCCCGTATCAAGGGCGAGTCGGGAACGCGCCCTCTGACAATTCACCTGCAATCCTTCGGCTATCGGTTCGGGATTCCTCTGGAGTCGGATATCGTGATGGATGTCCGCTTCCTTCCCAACCCCCATTTCGTTCCGGAACTGAAGGCAGGGACGGGACTGGACGAGAACGTCCGCAACTATGTACTGGAAAAACCGGTGACCAAGCAATTTCTTGAGCGTTTCATGGGGCTGCTGGAGTATCTCGTCCCCTCCTACCAGCGCGAGGGGAAATCATACCTGACTGTTTCCGTGGGGTGCACCGGCGGCCGGCACCGTTCAGTCGCCATAGTCGAAGAACTGCGGGCATTCTTTGCCGGCCTCGGCTTGGTGGTGAAAGTGTCTCATCGGGACAAGGAAAAAGGATGAAATAATGATTGGACTTGTGCTTGTAACTCACGCCGGCCTGGCGAAGGAACTGCTGAAGGCCGCCGAAATGATAGTTGGCCCCATCGAAGAGGCTCAGGCAATAGGTATTGAGCAGGGAGACCAGGTGGAAGGCATCATGGACAGGATATCTGCTGCCGTCAAACAGGTATCCGGCAACGGCGCCATCATCATGACCGACATGTTTGGCGGCACGCCCTCCAATATGAGCCTTTCTTTTCTCGAAGGAGAACGGGTGGAGGTGCTCACGGGGGTCAATCTCCCGATGGTGATTAAGTTTGCGAGTGATCGGCAAAGAGCCACCGTCGCGGAACTGGCGGGCTCTCTCAGGGACTGCGGGCGGGAGAGCATAGCCGTGGCCGGCGATTATCTGAAATGATCCGAGGTAGCCAGCGAAATGCTTGAGAGGGAATTCACCATAGTAAACAAGCTCGGCCTGCACGCACGGGCATCCGCCCTGCTTGTCAAAACGGCCAGCCGGTTCCATTCCGACATCAAGATCGAGCGGGAAGGCGTCGAGGTGAACGGCAAGAGTATCATGGGAATAATGATGCTTGCCGCTGCCAAGGGGACTACCATCCGTGTCCGGGTGGCGGGCGACGATGAGGAGGAGGCCATGGCCTCACTCGATGAGATTATCACAAATGGGTTCGGCGAGGAGTGAAACCAGGGTATTCAGCGGCATAGGCGCGTCGCCGGGGATCGCCATCGGCACTGCCCGCGTCACCGACCGCAGCCGTGTATTGGTGGTGGAAGCCTCAGTGTCACCCGAGGATATCCCGGGGGAAGTGGCTCGATTTACTGCTGCCCTGTCACGTTCGCGGGACGACCTGCTGGCTCTCAAGGAGTCTATCGCCGCCCGCAGGGGCGCAGAGCACCTCTATGTGGTCGACGCCCACCTTCTGATCCTCGACGACTCCATGCTGCGCCAGGGCACGATCGATCTCATCGAGAGGGATGGGGTCAACGCTGAGGCGGCACTCAAAAAAAATCTCGACAAGTTCAAGGAGTTCTTCGCTGGGATCGATGACGATTACCTGCGGGAGCGTTTCGGGGACGTGGAAACCGTGGTCGAGAGGATTCTGCGTCACATGGTCGGCAAACGTCACGAGCGTATCGACGCCATCGACGAGGGGAAGCGGCTCATTATCGCCCATGATCTCTCTCCCACCGACATCCTCCAGATGGACAAGGAAAAAGTCGTCGGTTTTGTTACCGACCTGGGGGGAAGGACCTCTCACACGTCCATATTGGCCCGCGCCTTCGAGATTCCCGCGGTTGTCGGCCTCGAAACCATCACGGTCGAGGATATCGATGGCCTGCCGATCATCATCGACGGCACCACCGGCACCATTGTCGTCAATCCCTCGGAAGAGACCTTCCGCGATTACCTGCGGAGAAAACAGCATTACGACTACCTCGAGCAGGAACTCCTGAAGCTCAAGGACCTGCCTGCCGTGACCCTGGACGGTCACAGCATGAGACTCATGGGGAACATCGAGTTTCCCGAGGAAATTCCTTCCCTCAAGGGCCACGGCGGCCAGGGCGTGGGACTCTACCGCACCGAGATGCTCTACATGAATCGCCCGGGGCTTCCCGACGAAGAAGAGCAGTACCGGGCCTATGCAACCATCGTAGAGAATGTCGCGCCCGAGCCGGTCACCATAAGGACCCTCGACATCGGCGGAGATAAGCTGGCCGCCGATCTGCATCTGGAAGACGAGATGAACCCTGCCATGGGGTTGCGCGCCATCCGGCTGTCCCTCCGCAGGCCGGAAGTCTTCAAGTCCCAGCTGCGAGCGATTCTTCGGGCCGGTTGCAAGGGGACCGCGCGACTCTTTTTCCCCATGATATCAGGCATCGAAGAGGTGCGGAGCGCCAAGTCAGTTCTCCGTGAATGCATGGAAGAGCTGCGTTCGGCCGGCATTCCCTTTGATGAGAAAATCGAGACGGGAATCATGATCGAGGTGCCGTCCGCGGTTACCATGGCCGACCTGCTGGCGCGCGAGGTTGATTTCTTCAGCATCGGGACCAATGACCTGATCCAGTACTCGCTGGCCATCGACCGGACCAATGAGCATCTGGCTCATCTGTATCAGCCGCTGCACCCCGCCATTCTCCGTTCGCTCAAAACCGTGACCGATGCGGCCCATGCCGCGGGAATCCGCGTCTGCATGTGTGGTGAAATGGCGGGTGAGCCTCTCTACTTGCCGATCCTGCTCGGTCTCGGGTTTGACGAGCTGTCGATGACAGCCGTGTCCATTCCCCGGGTCAAGAAGATTCTTCGCCGCGCCAGGCGCTCCGACGCCGAGCGGCTGGTTGCCCGCGCACTCACCTTTGCCACGGCAGCCGAGGTGGAGTCCTTTGTTAAAAGCGAGATTTCGGCGCGTTTTTCCGAGAGTTTCGACTGATCGCCCCGGTTTTAGCCCTTGACTTTTCTCTCATCCACTCGATACAATCCATAGTCTTTTCCAAGCGCTACCCTTATACATCACACGAGGAGGAATGAACCACGATGGAGATGAAGGATTATATTTTCACGTCCGAATCGGTATCCGAAGGTCACCCCGACAAGGTTGCCGACCAGGTTTCGGACGCCATTCTCGATGCGATACTTACTCAGGACAGAAGGGCGAGGGTTGCCTGTGAAACGCTTGTTACCACCGGCATGGCGGTAATCGCCGGCGAAATCACCACCACAGCGGCGGTAGACTACCCGAAGGTCGTGCGCGAAACCATCAAGGAGATCGGCTACAACGATTCGGCCATGGGCTTCGACTGGGAAACCTGCGCGGTCCTTGTTTCCATCGACAAGCAATCTCCCGACATCTCCCAGGGCGTCACCGAGGGGGAAGGGATGTTCAAGGAGCAGGGCGCGGGCGACCAGGGGCTAATGTTCGGCTATGCCTGCAATGAAACTCCCGAGCTCATGCCGATGACCATCATGTACTCCCACCGGCTGACCCAGAAGCTGGCCGAGGTCCGCAAGAACGGAACCCTCGATTTCCTTCGCCCCGACTCCAAATCCCAAGTCTCCATCCAGTACGTCGACGACAAGCCGGTCCGGGTCGACACCGTGGTCATCTCGTCCCAGCATACGCCGGAAGTCTCCTATGAAACCATCAAGGAGGGGATCATCGAGGAGGTCGTCAAGAAGATCATCCCCGTGGAGCTCATGGACGACAAGACCCGTTTCCTCATCAACCCCACCGGCCGTTTCGTGATCGGCGGTCCCATGGGCGACTGCGGCCTTACGGGCCGCAAGATCATCGTTGACAGCTACGGCGGTCACGGTGCCCACGGCGGCGGCGCCTTCTCGGGCAAGGATCCTTCCAAAGTCGACCGGTCTGCTGCCTACATGGGGCGTTACGTTGCCAAAAACCTGGTCGCGGCAGGGCTGTGCGAACGCTGCGAGGTTCAGGTTGCCTACGCCATCGGTGTGGCCGAGCCCGTGTCGGTCATGGTCGACACCGCGGGAACCGGCAAAATTCCGTCCGCACGAATCGCGGAGATCATCCGCGAGGTTTTTGATCTGCGCCCCCGCGCCATCATCGAGCAGCTTGACCTGCTTCGCCCGATTTACCGTAAGACCGCGGCCTACGGCCATTTCGGCCGCGAACTCCCCGAATTCACCTGGGAGCGGACCGACAAGATCGATATCATCCGCCAGAAGGCTGGAATCTAAGGGGTCGATTTCGATACAGTACTACATAAGAAAGGCCGGAAGGTTATCCTTCCGGCCTTTTGCATTCCCGGTCTCCGGGGGCGTTCCCCTATTCCCCGGCCCCGCCCTTTCTGCTGAAGCGGTATCCTACCCCCCTGACGGTCTGGAAATAGACCGGTTTCGCCGGGTTCGGCTCGAAGTACTTGCGCAGCCGGACAATGAAATTGTCGAGTGTGCGGGTTTCGGTGTCGGAGCTGTAGCCCCACACGTTTTCCAGAATCTCTCCCCGCGGGATCGCTTCCCCCTCACGATGAAAGAAAAGCGACAGCATCTTGACCTCCAGTTCGGTCAGATCCACTTCCCCCTGGGCAGTCCGCGCATGGTAGGAGAGGAGAAAGACTTCGTTGTCGCCGAAGCGGTATCCCTCTTCCACCGGTTCCGGCCGATACCAGGCCGAGCGGCGCAGCATGCCGCGCACGCGAAGAAGGAATTCGTTCAGGTTGAACGGTTTGGTCAGATAGTCGTCGGCGCCCCGGTCGAGGCCCGTTATCCGGTCGCCGTCATCGGCCCGGGCGGTGAGGATGAGTATCGGCACGCGCGCGTCGGTGGCGCGCACCCGGTCGCATACGGTGAAACCGTCGATCCCCGGTAGCATGACATCAAGGATGATGAGCGCGAACCGGTCATAGGCCAGCCGCTCCAGGGCAGCTTCGCCGCTCTCCACATGACTGACGCGGTATCCTTCCATCTCCATGTTGAAGCAGATCCCCCGAGCCAGGTGGATTTCGTCTTCAACCAGTAAAATGTGCGGCTTATCTTCCGTCATTGACGGTCCCCTCTGCGGGCCAGCGGGAGCGTAATGGTAAAGGTCGTTCCCATGCCGTTTCCCCGGCTCGAAACGGCGACCCGTCCTCCATGCTCCCGGATGACCGATTTGACGATCCAGAGACCCAGACCGGTTCCCCGAATGGTTTCGCCCGGTCTGCGGACCCGGTAGAACATCTTGAAAATCTTCTTTATGTCGTGGGAGTCGATGCCAATGCCCTGATCGTTGAATGTGAGGATGCATTCATTGCCGGAGCGGGTCAGCGTAACCCTGATATCGGGAGCTCCGGGGCTGTAAAGGATTGCGTTTTCGAAGAGATTTCGCAGTGCCGTCTCCATGGCCTCCGCGTCGATGGCTGCCCGGATTCCCTCGTCTATCCGGAGCGTCAGGTTTCCTCCCTCGGGCAGATGTTGTCCCAAACGCTCCAGGGAGCGGACGAGGAAGGCGGAAAAGTCGACGACGGTTTGCTGGGTCGTGCGGAACTTTTGTTCAAGTTTGGCCGCCATGAGAAAGTTGCTGATGAGGTTGTCGAGGCGTTCGGTGTCCTCAAGCATGGTGTCGAGGAACCGCTCCAGCTTGTCGGGCGGCGGCTTGCGCAGCCGGATCGTCTCAAGATGGAGCTTGATGGATGCCAGCGGCGACTTGAGCTCGTGGGTAACCTGGGAGATGAATTCCTTCTGTTCACGGTAGAGGTTGGACTGGCGGCGCCAGAAGATAAAGAGCGCATAGACCCCGGCCAGGATGAGCACCAGCAGGATGAGCCCCTCCACGAGCACCACCCAGTCGAAACCGCGGCCGAGCAGCTCGGGCCGGTAGCGAAGGGCCAGTTCCCGGAACTCCTTGTGGCGCCCCACGAACCAGTAGATCCAGTAGAAGACGAAGAGTCCCCATACCACCTGGATGCCGATGAGGGCGAAAAGCGGATTGGCAAGCTTCCTGAGCCATCTCATGGGATTGTGTGTAGCACCCTGGCGCCGGGTTTGCAAGGTTTCCTTTTACAAAACTATTACACCTGCACCCTGCCGGTTCTGGTATGGTGTAACGGGCGTATACAAACGGCACCACGGAGGTGTACATGGTCGGACCGCTGAAAATCGGCAGGCATGAAGTGAAGTATCCCCTCATCCAGGGCGGGATGGGGGTAAGGATATCAGGGGGACGGCTTGCCGGTCATGTGGCGAAGTGCGGCGGAGTCGGCCTGGTGGCTGCTGCGGGGATATCCCTCAACAGCGGCCTGTTCACGGGCGCGAATTACCTCCAGAGCAATCCCGAGGCCATGAGGCAGGAATTGCGCAAGGCTTATGCCATCGCTCCCGACGGGGTCATTGGCGTGAACATCATGGTGGCGCTGACCGATTACGAGGAACTGGTCCGTGCCTCCGTCGAAGGCGGGGCCAAGGTCATCGTCTGCGGCGCAGGGCTTCCCCTGACCCTGCCGGAACTGACCGCCCACGCCCCCGAGGTCGCCCTGGTCCCCATCGTCTCGTCGGTCCGGGCGGCCCAGCTCATTGCCAAGAAGTGGGAAAAGGGATTCAGCCGCCTGCCCGATGCGGTGGTTGTGGAAGACCCTGACACCGCCGGCGGACACCTGGGCGAGAAACTGGAAAACATCGGCGCCGGCACCTATGACCAGTACGGCACCATCAGGGCGATCAAGGCCTTTTTCCTCGAAGAATACGGAGTTTCGGTGCCGGTTGTCGCTGCGGGAGGAATCTGGGATCGCGACGACGTTCTCCATGCCCTTGAGCAGGGGGCAGACGCCGTGCAGATGGCCAGCCGGTTCGTGCCGACCGTCGAGTGTGATGCAGACGAGGCCTACAAGCAGGCGTACCTCGAGTGCCGCCGGGAAGACATCGGGCTCATCATGAGCCCGGCAGGGTTGCCCGGGCGCGCCATCCTCCGCAACCAGGACCAGATCGTGCTCCACGATCAGCTCAAGGGGGTTGCCTGCGGCAATGGCTGTCTCAAAAAGTGCTCCTATAAAGAAACCGGCGAGCGGTTCTGCATCGTCAGCGCCCTTGACCGGGCCCAGCGCGGCGATGTGGAAACCGGGCTGATCTTCTGCGGAACCAACGCCTGGAAGGCGGATCGGATCACCACGGTTCAAGAGGTCTTCGACGAACTCTTCGCCGTAGGGGAGGAAGCGGAAAAAGCCGCCTGACCGTGCTGCGTTTTTTGCCCCGTGATGCTTGCCACCACGGGGTTTTTTCGTTGTGGCCAAGCCATTGACCCGCTTTCGGTGTGGTATACTACGTGCTATTGTTTAGCACTGACATCCCGGTAAGGAGACCAACGCATGAGAACAATACTGGCAATGGTGGCGGCAATCCTGTGTCTAACTGCGTCGATCAGCATGGCGGCCACGGGCGGGAAGGGGACGCGTCAAGAGGCAAAGGCCCTGGTGGAGAGGGCGGCTGCCTACATCAAGGAGCACGGCAAGGAAAAGGCGTTCGTGGAGTTCAGCAATCCCAAGGGCAAATTCGTCAAGAACGATCTGTACATCTTTGCCATCGGCTTCAACGGCGTATTTCTCGCCCACGGTTCCGATCCGACCCTTATCGGCAAGAACCAGCTCCAGTCAAAGGATGAAAACGTCCGTCTCGTAACGATCGGCCTGATCGATACTGCCCGCAAGGGGGAGGGGTGGTACGACTACAAGTGGCCCCATCCCAAAACCAGGGTGATGCAGAAAAAATCGTCCTACGTGAAGAAAGTGGACGACACGGTCTTCATCGGCTGCGGCGTCTATCACTGATCTTCGACGTCGCGAACGTTCGCGTCTCGGGGCCGTCCCCGGCATCCAGCCGGCGGACGGCCTTTTTCGTTGCAGGATGGTTTCTTTTTTGACCGGATTGGATGTGACGTGATATATAGTTCGTTTAAATTACTCTCTCATCAGGATGGAGGCTTCAGATGACCCAACCCGTTGCGCGGGATACCGCCGGAACGTTCAATGACTGTTGCATCAGGGATATTTCCCTTGCCGCCTGGGGACGCAAGGAAATGATCATTGCCGAGACCGAAATGCCGGGCCTCATGGCGATCCGCGAGGAGTACGCCGCCACCCGGCCCCTCCAGGGCGCCCGCATCGCCGGCTCGCTCCACATGACCATCCAGACCGCCATGCTCATCGAAACCCTCGTGGCTCTCGGCGCCGAGGTGCGCTGGGCCTCGTGCAACATCTTCTCCACCCAGGACCATGCCGCCGCCGCCATCGCCGCCGCCGGCATCCCCGTTTTCGCCTACAAGGGCGAATCCCTTGAGGAGTACTGGGAATTCACCCACCGGATCTTCGAGTGGCACGACGGCGGCACCCCCAACATGATCCTCGACGACGGAGGCGACGCTACACTGCTCCTGCATCTGGGGAGCGACGCCGAAAAAGATCCCTCGGTCATCGCCAATCCCACCTGCGAGGAGGAACAGTACCTCTTCGCCTCCATCAAAAAACGTCTCGCCGAGAAGCCGGGGTGGTACTCGAAAACCGCTGCCGCAATCAAGGGGGTAACCGAGGAAACCACCACCGGCGTGCACCGCCTCTACCAGATGCATGAGAAGGGCACGCTCAAGTTCCCGGCCATCAATGTCAACGACTCGGTGACGAAGTCCAAATTCGACAATATCTACGGCTGCCGCGAGTCGCTGGTGGACGGCATCAAGCGGGCCACCGACGTGATGATTGCCGGCAAGGTCGCCGTGATCTGCGGCTACGGCGAGGTGGGCAAGGGGTGCGCCCAGGCCATGCGCGGGCTTCAGGCCCAGGTATGGGTAACCGAAATCGACCCCATCTGCGCCCTTCAGGCCGCCATGGAAGGATACAAGGTGGTTACCATGGAGTATGCCGCCGACAAGGCCGACATCTTCGTCACCACCACCGGCAACATCAACGTCATCACCCACGACCATATGAAGGCCATGAAGCACAATGCCATTGTCTGCAACATCGGCCATTTCGACAACGAGATCGAAGTGGCGGCGCTGAAGCAGTACCAGTGGGAAAACATCAAGCCCCAAGTGGATCACATCATCTTTCCCGACAGTAAGCGGATCATTCTGCTGGCCGAGGGTCGCCTTGTGAACCTCGGCTGCGCCACGGGACATCCGTCCTATGTCATGTCTTCTTCCTTCGCCAACCAGACCCTTGCCCAGATAGAACTCTTCTGTAACCCCGGCAAGTATCCGGTCGGCGTCTACATGCTTCCCAAGGAGCTGGACGAGAAGGTCGCGCGGCTTCAGCTGAAGACGCTGGGTGCCATGCTGACCGAGCTCACCGACGAGCAGGCCGCCTACATCGGGGTGCCCAAAAACGGCCCCTACAAGTCGGGCCACTACCGCTACTAACCTAACATCGGTCGTGAAGCTTCCGGCCAGGCCGTCGGCGCGATGACGCCGGCGGCCTTTGTCATATTCCGGCGCTCTCCGCAAATATGTCTCAAGAAGTGGTTCAGTGATGACGATACGAACTTCATGTTCATTACGCTGGCAGGGAGGACAGGATGGGAATCAAGCAACTGATCGGGGCGGCACTGCTGCTCGCGGCGACCGCCGCATCCGCTGACGCCATGGGGATCGAGGCGGCGGTAGGTGTCTGGAACAACACGCCTCGCGGTGACTTTGCCTACAAGGGGACGAACCTCGATATCAAGGACGAACTGAAGTACGACGACGAGACGCGTCTCATGGGGCGGGTGAAGATCGAAACCCCGCTGTTCTTCCCCAACCTCTATCTCATGGCTACCCCCATGGAGTTCGACGGCCAGGGGAGCAAGAGCGGCACGTTCCAGTTCGGGGACGTGACCTTCGACGGCACCGTCCCCTTCACCTCAGAGTTGAAGCTCGATCATTACGACCTGGGGCTCTATTGGGGGATACCCCTGCTCAAGACCGCCACCGCCGGCGTCGTCAACGTTGACCTGGGCATCGACGCCCGGCTGATCGACCTGAAGGCCGAAGTCGTCCAGGGTGGCGTCACCGAGTCGAAATCACTGGTAGTCGGTGTCCCCATGATCTACGCCGGAGTCCAGGTCAGGCCGTTATCATGGTTTGCCGCCGAGGGGGAGGCGCGCGGCATGGCGTACGGCGACAACCGTTACTATGACCTGATTGCCCGGGGCAAGCTGATCCTCTTCGATCATCTCTTCGCCGCGGCAGGGTATCGCTACGAGAAAATCGAGATCGACGAGAGCGACATCAAGGCAGATGTCGATTTCGGCGGCCCCTTTGCCGAGGTGGGATTTCAGTTCTAGGATACGGTAACACAGGATCTCACAACGTTACGCGACAAGGCCGCCGGAGTGCTATCACCCGGCGGCCTTTGTTGTTAGTCAATGCTGACGCTGTTCCAGCAGCCCCTTCAGTTCTTCGATCAGCTCCGCAAGAAAATCGTATCCCTTCTGCCAGAAATGCGGGTCGGCCAGGTCGATGCCGGCGGGCCTGACCGTATCGGCGGGCGAGAGGGAGCCGCCGCTTTCCAGGATGGACAGGTACGTCGGGATGAACCGTTCTCCCTGTTCCAGGTAGTTGCGGTAGAGGGAAAGAACCAGCAACTCCGCAAAGGTGTAAGAGTAGCAGTAGAACCGCGCGTGGATGAAGTGAGAGATATAGCTCCAGCCCCAGCGGTAGGGGGGGATCATGTCCACGGCATCGCCGTAGAGTCTGCCGTTTTCCTCCCACCAGAGATCGCATAGCCGTGATGAGGTGAGGAGGCCCTCCTGCCGTTCCCGGTGCATCCGCTCCTCGAAGCGGGTGAGCACGTTCTGGCGGAAGGTCGTGGCGATGATGTCCTCGATCTTGGCGCACAGCAGCGAGATCTTCACGGCCGGATCGCTCTCCCGCTGGAGAAGGAAGCGGGTCAGGAGCATCTCGCCGAAGACCGAGGCCGTTTCCGCTAGTGGCAGCGGGGCATGGTAGTTGAGCATGGTCTGTTTCCGGGCCAGCTCGAAGTGGAGGCCGTGCCCCAGCTCATGGGCCAGGGTGGCCACGTCGCGCAGGTTGCCGGTGTAGTTCAGGAGCAGGTACGGGGAAAGGTGCGGGGTCATCCCCATGCAGAACGCTCCGCCGCTCTTGCCGGGGCGGGGGAGGACATCGATGCGCCGCTCGTCGAAGAATGCCGCGGCCATCTCCCCGAAACGAGGGTGAAAGCGGCCGTAGGCTTCAAGCACCAGTTCCCTTGCCTCGTCAAAGGAGTACGTCCGGTCGTTGTCCCCAACGGGGGCATAGACATCGGTGTTCTTCAGTTTCGGCAGTCCCAGGAGCCGGGCCTTCAGGCGGAAGTAGTCCCGCGCCAGCCCATAGTTGGCCTCGGACACGTCCATCAGTCGGTTGACCACCTCTTCGGGGATCTCATTGCCCAGGTTCGTCGGTTCCATGGGGTGGCGGTACCCCCTCAACTCCAGTTCCTGGGAGTGATCCAGGGCAACATTGTTGAACACGCTCGAAAAAACGATGCCGTTTTCCTCGTGGCGATTGAGGAACGTTGCAAAGGCACGTTCACGCACCCCGGCCTCGGGGTGGTGGAGGAGTCCAAGGAGTTCCTCGCCGGTGAAGTCCTGCTCTTCACCGTCAAGTTCCATCCGGTAGCGAAGAGAGGCCGACAGCTCGTCGAAGAGCCGCGAAAAGGCATCGGTACCCGTGAGGCTCTTCATTTTCAGGAGCTGTTCCTCCCGTTCCTTCAGAGTGTGGGGCCGAAACCGCCGCACGCTTTCCAGGTAGTGCCGGTAGGGGGCGAGAAGCTCGTCGGACAGCAGCCCGACGAAGCGATCATCGGCAATTTCCATGATCTCCAGGTCGAAGAAGAGAAGCTCGCGGCTCATGAGATTGCCGAACTCGGCAGTTCGCTGGGAGAGCCGCTTGTGATCGTCGGCCTCCGAGTCGGCGGCAAAGAGGAGGTGGGCGTACAGCTGGGGTTTGGCCAGAAGCTCGCCGAGGTCCTCGTAGCGACGCACCGCCTCTGCCACCTCAGCCGCATCAAGGGTTGCCACCTTTCCGGCGTAGCGTTCACGGAACGCCCGAGCCTCCGCAGCGCCGCGGGACAGGTCCCGGTCTATGTCTTCACAGGTTGCGGATGCGTAGAGGGGCGACGTATCCCAGAGCAGGGAATTCAAATCTGTTGTCATTGGTATCCTCGCGCAAAAAAATGGGAGCGCATCAGGCGCTCCCATTCTTGGTTACCACAGGGAGAAGAGAAATCAATAGAGCTTTTGGATGAACTTGACGATGTTCTCCCCCAGGCTCTTGGCCTGGTGAGGGAAAAGGTCCGCGAAGTTTTCCAGGGTCATGGTGCCGCGGTATCCCGTCTCGCGGTCCTCAAAGGTGGCGAGTTCCTTGCCCGACTCGGCATCGATCAGCCGTCCCTTCACCTTCAGGTAGGTCTTGCCGGCCCCGAAGCCCACCCAGAACCTCACGGCACGATTGCCCGCATTGAACTCGGTGAAGGCTCCTTCGAGGATCACAGCCTTGCCCTTGGGCTGGGTGTTCTTTTGAATGGTTTTGAACAGCTTGTTCAGCTTGAGCTCCATTTCGATGCTGTCGGTGACGGTGCGGACCAGCAACGGTTTCATGGCCTCAAACTTTGTCATCTCTTCGCTGTCCAGGTTCGACAGCTCCGCGCCTTCGGTGGTGAGGTCGCGGATGATGATGGTGTCATAGACTGCGGAGAGGCGCTGCGATGTGTACACCGTCTCCTCGGTAAGAACATCGGGTTTTGGGAGCGGTTTCTCATCGGCAGCAAACGCGAAGCCGGCAACGAACGTCAGGGCGAGAGCCACGAGGATTCTTTTCATAACGCCTCCTTCTGGAATGGGTGGTGCTATGCGCACTCCGAATAGCCGCAGACCCGGCAGACCGCGCAGCCGCCCTCATGCTCAACAATGCCGCCGCACTCGGGGCAGGCGCCGCGTTCGGGGGCCTGGGCTTCCAGGCTGACATCGTAACCGGCTGCCTGCATGTGGGCCTGGATCGCCTTGGCAACGGCATCGGCGCAGGACAGCACCTTGTTGTCGCCAAAACCGGCGGGGAGGTGGCAGGAGATGCCGAGGAGCTGCTTGATCACCTGGCGGGCCTGAACGCCGCTACGCCAGGCCAGCGATACCATCCGGCCGATGGCCTCGCACTGGGAAGAGGCGCATCCGCCAGCCTTGCCCATGGTGGTGAAGAGTTCGAAGAGGCCGGCCCTGTCCTCGTTGATGGTCACGTACAGGGGGCCGCACCCCGTCTGCATCTGGTAGGTCCACCCCTTGAGCGCCTTGGGACGATCGCGCTTCACGGCCCGTTTCTCCTCGGTTTGAACCACCTTCTCCTTGTCCTCTTTGACACCGGTGGAGAGGACCTGTTCGTCGCGGGAGCCGTCGCGGTAGATGGTTACACCCTTGCAGCCCGATTTGTAGGCCAGCCGGTAGACTTTCTCCACATCTTCGATGGCCGCGCTATTGGGGAAGTTAACCGTCTTGGACACGGCGTTGTCGGTGTACTTCTGGAAGGCCGCCTGCATCTCAATGTGGTCTTCCGGCGTGATGTCGTGGGCGGTGACAAATATTTCCCGGATATCTTCCGGGATCTCGGGCAGATCGTGGATGGTGCCGTGCCGTGCGATCTTCTGCATCAGCTCCTCGGAGTAAAAACCCCGTTGGCGGGCAACTTCCTCGAAAATTGGGTTGACTTCCACCAGAATGTTCTTGTCGAGCACCTGGCGGATGAAGGAGACCGCAAAAAGCGGTTCCACGCCGCTGGAGGCATTGGCGATGATGGATATGGTGCCCGTGGGCGCAATGGTAGTCACCGTGGCGTTGCGGATGGGGCCTTCGCCGGACCGGTCGTAGATGGAGCCGGCGAAGTTCGGGAACGATCCCCTCACGGCTGCCAGTTCACGGGAATAGACATGCCCTTCGTCGTTGATGAAGCGCATCACCTTTTCGCCCAGGCTGATGGCCTGCGGTGAATTGTAGGGAATGCCCAGCAGGATGAGCATGTCGGCCCAGCCCATGACGCCGAGGCCGATCTTGCGGTTGGCGCGGGTCATTTCGCTGATCTGGGGGAGGGGGTAGTTGTTAACCTCGATCACGTTATCCAGGAAGTGTACCGCCAGCCGCACCACTTCCCGCAGCCGGTCCCAGTTAACGTCGCCGTCCTTCACCATCTTGCCCAGGTTGATGGAGCCCAGGTTGCACGATTCATAGGGGAGCAGGGGCTGTTCGCCGCAGGGGTTGGTGGACTCGATGACGCCCACGTGGGGGGTCGGGTTGTCTTTGTTGAGGCGATCCAGGAAGATGATGCCCGGCTCGCCGTTCTTCCATGCCTGTTTCACGATCCGGCTGAACACCTTGCGGGCGTTCAGGGTGCCGCAGGGTTTGCCGTCACGGGGGTTGTTGAGGTCATAGTCGGCGTCCCGCTCCACCGCCTCCATGAAGGCTTCGGTGAGCCCCACGGAAATATTGAAGTTGTTCAGGTGCTTCTGATCGTCCTTGCACATGATGAAATCCATGATGTCCGGGTGATCCACCCGCAGGATTCCCATGTTGGCGCCGCGCCGCGTTCCCCCTTGCTTGATGGTCTCGGTGGCGGCATCGAAGACCCGCATGAAGGAAATAGGTCCGCTGGAGATTCCCGACGTGGAGCGGACCACGTCGTGGGCGGGACGGAGGCGGGAAAAGGAAAAACCGGTACCGCCGCCCGACTTGTGGATCAGGGCCGTGTACTTGACCGCGTCGAAGATGTCTTCCATGGAATCGCCCACCGGCAGCACGAAGCAGGCGGAGAGCTGGCCCAGCTCGCGGCCGGCATTCATGAGGGTCGGCGAGTTGGGGAGGAACTCGAAGGAGGTCATCAGCTCGTAGAATTGTGCGGCCAGAGCCTTGACATCCGCCTTCTTGTCGAAGTTCTTGTCGGCTTCGGCGATTGATCGGGCCACCCGTTGAAACATGTCCACCGGAGTTTCAAGCACGTTGCCCCCGGTATCGCGCTTGAGGTAGCGCTTCTCGAGGACCGTCACTGCATTTTTCGAGAGACCGGGGATATCGGTGGCCTTCGTCATCGTTTCTGCCATGATTTCATTCTCCTTGGTTCGTGGGGATGTATTGTTGGTGGGAACCATATATGTTGTGTTGCGGTGAAAAGATAGCCACAATATATATGGTGTGTCAAGCGGTAAAAATTGAAACTCATAACAGGTTGAATCGACGGGGCAATGCTCTGTTGAGGCCGGTGCGCGAGCCCTGTTTCGCATGCCGTGGCGGACTGTCCAATTTACTTTGCCGGCTCGCTGTGCTAATAAAGACTATTTTAGGAGGAAAAGGATCATTATGGAACGCAGCCCCGAGCGCACGCGGGAAATGCTCGAAGCCGAGGTGGTCGCGCTGAAGGACCTGATCGAGGTGGCCGGTGCCGTGGTTTCCACCCTTGACCTCGATACGGTGCTCAGGCACATCCTGACGAGCGCCATGCGCTTCGCCGAAGCACCGGCCGGCAGCATCGCCCTCTATGACGGGTACCGTAACGATCTTACCCTCCATGCCCACGAAGGCTTGACACCGGAGTTCGTCAAGACCGAGCGCTGGAGTGTTCAGCCCGGCGGACTCACGGAGCAGGTGCTGACCCGTGGCGAGATTCTCTTTGTCAACGACACGGCCTACACGAGCTTCTTCCACAATCCCACCGCCCTCAATGAGGGGATCCGTTCCCTCATCTGCGTTCCTCTCATGATGCAGAACCGCATTGTCGGCATCCTTTACCTGGATGATTTCGTCCCCCGGGACTTCGACAAGGAGCGGATGAAACTCCTGTCAGTACTGGCATCCTTCGCGGCTATGGCTATCGACAACGCCCAGCTCCACGCGCGGACGCGACTGATGGCCATAACCGATTCCCTTACGGGATTGTATAACCATAGATATTTCCAGCAGGTTTTCAATCGTGAGCTGAACCGGGCCAAGCGCTATGAAAAGCCTCTTGCCATCATCATGCTCGATGTGGACGACTTTAAGCGGTTCAACGACACCTACGGCCATCCCCACGGAGACAAGGTGCTGGCAGCCATGGGCGACTTCCTCGGCGAGGCCCTGCGGAGTTCGGATTTCGCCTTCCGGTACGGAGGGGAGGAGTTCATTGTCCTGCTGCCCGAAACGGAATTCGACAGTGCCCTCCAGGTTGCGGAGCGACTGCGCGAACTGGTGGAGCGACGAAGCCTCGACGTGCTCAGGGGGATAGCTCCACACGGCGTTACGGTCAGCGTCGGCGTTGCCTCGTTTCCCCGCGACGGGGAAAGCCGTGGGGATCTGTTCAAGCGGGTCGACGATCTCCTTTACCGGGCAAAGGAGTTCGGCAAGAACCGCGTGTACAGCAGAAGAGAGGATGAGCCATGACAATGAATCATGCACGGCGCTTCATCCGGATAATGGCCTGTTGCCTGGCCGTGACGGGTTTCGGGCTCTTGACCGGCTGCGCCACCCTGACCGAGCTCATGGGAAAGTGGCATGTTCAGCCGTCACCCGTTGAGACGCCGCCAACCGCACCTGCCGACACGTCCGCCGCCTCGCCTCCGGCGGTTGCGACGGAACGTCCCGTGGCCAAGAGTAACGTCGCGCCTCCTCCCGAGCAGGTTCCTCCCGTGCCGGCCGCTGATTCCGGTATCGCTGACCCCCGGCGAACCCTGCCGGGACTCGATCGCCTCGCGTCGGCCGCGCCGGTCGCGGCAACGGTCCTGCGCAACCTCTTGATCACCGAAGACACTACCTGGCGTGGCGTAGTCGATATTGAAGGTTGGGTCCGGATTGCCCCCCAGACTACCCTGACCCTGGAGCCCGGCACCGTGGTCCGGTTCAGGCGTACCACTCCGGGGATTGCAACTGCGCCGGGGCTTCTGGTGCAGGGGCGCCTCGTGGTCCGGGGCAGCACCGATGCTCCGGTCCGCTTCACCCCGGCGAACGGCACCCCCTTGGCGGGCGAGTGGTACGGGATCGTCCTGCTGGCCAGCGAAAAGAAGAACATCATTGAGCACTGCCGGGTCGAAGGTGCCGTCATGGGGCTCGACGTCTCCTACTCCACCCTGACCATGAGCGGCGCGAGCTTCAGTTCGTGCGGCACCGGTGTGCGGCTGGCCGAATCGGTGGTAACCTTTGCCGGCGGCGAGGTGAGCGACTGTGAGGTGGGTATGGAGCTGGACGGCAGCGAGATCGACCTGCGTGACGTCAGGCTCAACGGGAATGCCGACGGGCTCACGGCACGGCGGAGTTCCCTCTATCTGTCCGGTGCGCGCGTTTCCGGCTGCAAAGGAACAGGGATCGATGCCTTCGATACCCGCCTGAGGCTGGAGGGTGCTGTCGTGGAACGGTGCGAATCCGGCATCGTCCTCACGGAGTGCGAGGGGAGCGTGGCTCACAGCCTCGTTGCGGGTAACCGCAGAGCGGGGCTCATTCTTTCCCGGTCCGGCGTGAAGCTCAGCGGCAGTGAGATTACGCGAAACGATGTGGGACTGCGTGTTGAGGACGGCAGGGGCATCGCCTGGGGCAACAGCTTCAGCGGCAACGGCACGTACGATATATACAATGCCGGCTCCGAAGATTTCCGGGCCATGGCCAACTGGTGGGGGGCGGAACAATCCGCCCAAAACCTCGGCGACCGCCTGTACGACGGCGAGGACGACCCTGTCCGGGGAATGGTCCTGGTGGCGCCGGTACTCGACTCGGCTCCTCTGCTCGCTGCCCCGAATTCCGTTGCCAAATGACCAGGCTGCGTGCTAATTTTTTCTCATGTCAGTATATCTGGATAATGCCGCCACTTCTTTCCCCAAACCCGATGCGGTCTACGAAGCCGTTGACCACGCCCTGCGCCGGGTGGGGGTCGGCCCCGGCAGGGGAGGGCACCGGCGGAGCATTGAAGCAACACGGATCGTGTTCGAGGCGCGTGAGGCGGTGGCAGTACTGCTGGGGGTGGCCGATTCCTCCCGTGTGGTGTTTACCCACAGTGCTACCGAAGCGCTCAATCTGGCGATTTCGGGGCTTCTCTCCCCCGGCGACCACGTGGTTACCACCACTGTGGAGCACAACTCCCTGGTCAGACCGCTCCATGCCGCCTCGGGGCGCGGCGTGGAGGTAACCAGGGTTTCCGCCGACCGCCGGGGATTCGTTACTCCGGACGCCGTTGCCGCCGCCATCAGGCCAAACACGCGTCTTGTGGCCCTCTCTCACTGTTCCAACGTTACCGGTGCGCTGCAGCCCGTTGAAGAGATCAGCGCTGAAGTGAAAAAGCGGGGCGCCCTGCTGCTGGTGGATGCGGCCCAGTCTGCCGGCATGATTCCCCTGGATGCACCGGCAATCGGCATAGATCTGCTGGCGGCACCCGGACATAAGGGACTCTTCGGGCCCCAGGGAACCGGCATCCTCTACGTGGCCGATGGGGTCGAGCTCACGCCGCTCATGGTGGGGGGGACCGGCGTCCACTCTTCCGACGAGGAACAGCCGGCCGCCATGCCCGAGCGGTACGAGAGCGGCACCCTCAACACTCCCGGCATCGCCGGCCTCGGGGCGGGGGTGGCATTCATCGAGCGGACGGGGATTTCTGCCATCAGGGAGCGGGAAACCTCTCTGGTCCGGCAGATACTGGAAGGGCTTGCCGGCATGCGACGGGTAACCGTTCACGGCCCGGCCGCCGACGAACCCCGCGGGAGCGTCGTCAGCTTTTCCGCCACGGACACGGATCCGCAGACAATCGGTTTCCGCCTTGACCACGACCACGACATCAGCGTCAGAGTGGGCCTCCACTGTGCACCCTCGGCCCACAGGACCATCGGAACCTATCCCACGGGGACGGTGAGGGTGAGCCCCGGTTTTTTTACCACCGACAACGAGGTGGAGCTCTTTCTGCGTGCTCTTCGCGAGATTGTCGGTGGATGAGAAAGGTGGCAGCCGTGAAAGGTAAAGGTATGCCGGTGTTCGTCGCAGGTGTGCGTGCCGCCGCCGCGGCTTTTGTCCTGCTTCTCGCTGTTGCCGGCTGTTCGCTCCCCCCGGAACGGCCCGTAACCAAGGACGAGCTTTACGGAACAGGGATTTACAGTTTCTACCAGATCAAGGAATCCCCCGAGAGTGTCCTTGCCGCCCTCAACCGCGAGGGGGAAGTTATTCTCGATGCCCGATACCGGGAACGCCCGGTCTACATCAAGATTCTCGCCCTCTCTTCGGGGCTCCAGGTGCACGTGATCGACAAATAGTGCGTCCGGCAGGACGCGTCATTCCACTTTAGCCAACGAAAGCAAACTCACATGATCAAAAACTTCGTGCTCGATACCAACGTCCTTCTTTACGATCCCCAGGCCATCTTCAAGTTTGAGGAAAACAACATCATCATTCCCATAACCGTTATCGAGGAGATCGACCGGTTCAAAAAGGACATGAACGAGACCGGCCGCAACGCCCGGCAGCTTTCACGCTACCTTGACGAAATGCGGGCAACCGGTTCCCTCGCCAACGGCATTGCCCTCGAAACCGGCGGAACCCTGCGCGTAGAGATGTACGAAGAGAAATTCATGAAGGTGCTTCCTCCCGAACTGCGCGAGGAGCGGGGCGACAACCGGATCCTGGCCGTGGCGCTCAGGGTCAAGGAGCAGGATGAGGCCACGCCGGTCATCTTCGTGACCAAGGATACCAACCTGCGCATCAAGTCCGACGCCCTCGGCCTCAAGGCGGAAGACTATGAGTCCGACAAGGTCGATATTGAGGAACTCTATCCCGGCTTCACTGAACTCGAGGTGTCGGCGGAGATGGTGGACCGCTTTCACGGTCAGGGGTGGGTCGATCTTACCGGCTACGACCTGCACCCCAACCAGTTCGTCACCCTGCGCGATGCGGCCAACCCCTCCCACACTGCCCTGGGAAAATACCGTGCCGACCAGAAGCGGATCACCCCCATCGCCAAAAACGGCAAAGACGGGGTCTGGAGCATCCATCCCCGCAACCGGGAACAGGCATTTGCCTTTGACGCCCTGCTGGACGACTCCATCAAGCTCGTGACGCTGGTGGGCAAGGCGGGCACCGGCAAGACGCTTCTGGCCATAGCGGCCGGACTCCACAAAACCGCCGAGGAAAACGTCTACAACCGGCTTCTGGTCTCCCGTCCCGTATTCCCCATGGGACGCGACCTGGGTTTCCTTCCGGGTGACATCGAGGAAAAACTGACCCCGTGGATGCAGCCCATCTTCGACAACGTGGAACTTCTCCTCTCGGGCCACGAGGCCGAAAAGCGGCACAGCAAGGGGTACAAGGAGCTCATGGCCATGGGAATCATGGATATCGAGCCACTGACCTATATTCGCGGCCGCTCCATTCCGCTTCAGTTCATGATCGTGGACGAGGCCCAGAACCTCACCCCCCACGAGATCAAGACCATCATCACCCGGGCCGGCGAGGGGACCAAGATCGTGCTCACGGGCGATCCCTACCAGATCGACAACCCTTACGTGGACGCATCCTCCAACGGTCTTACCTACGTGGTGGAGCGCTTCAAAGGGGTGCCCATCGCCGGCCATGTCACCATGACCAAGGGTGAGCGGTCGGAGCTGGCGGAACTGGCGGCGAACCTCCTCTAGCATTCCATGCTCGTACTTGCCATCGAAACATCGTGTGACGAAACCGCCGCCGCCGTGGTGCGCGACGGGCGTTCCATCCTGTCGAGCGTGGTTTCCTCCCAGGTGAAGGATCACGCTGTCTACGGCGGGGTTGTACCCGAAATCGCCTCGCGCAAACACCTGGAGACCATTCCCGCGGTTATCGGCGAGGCCCTGCGCCTGGCGGACGTGACCCTCGATCACGTGGAAGGGGTTGCGGTGACCCAGGGGCCCGGACTGGCCGGCGCTCTCCTGGTCGGCCTGTCCGTGGCCAAATCCATCGCCTTTGCCCGGGGACTGCCCCTGGTAGGAGTCAATCACATCGAAGCGCACCTAGCCGCCATTTTTCTTGAACGCGAGGTCGCCTATCCCTATCTGGCCTTGGTGGTGTCGGGGGGGCATTCCCACCTGTACCGGGTCGACGGCATCGGCCGGTGCACCACCCTCGGCCAGACCCTGGACGATGCGGCTGGCGAAGCCTTTGACAAAGTAGCCAAACTGCTGGGCCTCCCCTATCCGGGCGGCATCGAGATTGATCGCCTGGCCTCCGCCGGTGACCCGGATGCCATTGCCTTTCCGCGGCCTCTGCTCCACGACGGCAGCTTCAACTTCAGCTTCAGCGGCCTCAAGACCGCGGTGCTCTCAGCGGTGAAGAAGCAGGGGCTTCCCGAGGGGAAATCCCTGGCCGACTTCTGCGCCTCGTTCCAGAAGGCCGTCTGTCATGTGCTGGTGGAAAAGACCTTTCGTGCCGCGGAGGCGGCAGGCATTGACCGGGTCGTGGTGGCAGGCGGGGTAGCCTGCAACAGTGCGCTGCGGCGGGAAATGGCCCATGCCGCCGCTGCTCGGGGCGTGGAGCTCATGATCCCGTCGCCGTCGCTGTGCGGTGACAATGCCGCCATGATCGCCGTGCCGGGTGACTACTACCTGAGCTGTGGCGAGCAGGGCGGTCTCGCGCTTGACGCACGGGTGAACTGGCCACTTGACCTGCTCAGGTCGGGGAGGGAAGGGTGAGAGGGGACGGCATCCGTGCCCGGAAGGCGCTCGGGCAGAACTTTCTCACTGACCGTTCGGTTCTTTCCCGCATTGCGGCCCTGGTGAGTGCCGGTGCCGGCGAACGGATACTGGAGATCGGCCCCGGCAAGGGAGCTCTGACATCATATCTGGCGGAACTGGCCGGACAGCTCGTGGCCGTTGAACTGGACAACCGTCTGGTGCCGCTCCTGCGCGGCAGTTTTTCCGGAAATCCCTCGGTCACGATCATCGAAGGTGACATTCTCGACCTGGATCTCCGCGAAACCCTCGGCCGGTACGGCACGCCTCCCTGGAAGGTGGCGGCAAACCTGCCCTATAACATCTCCACGCCGGTCCTGTTCAGACTGCTCGATGCCCGGGATCTATTCAGCCGACTCGTACTCATGCTTCAGAAAGAGGTGGGAAACAGGCTCGCTGCGGGGCCGGGGAGCAAAGAGTACGGTGTCCTGTCGGTCCTGTTCCAGCTTCACTTTGATGTGACCCGTGAGATCCTCGTCAGGCCCGGCTCGTTCCATCCTGTGCCAAAGGTGGATTCAGTGGTTCTCTTGTTTGTTCCCCTGGCGCAGCCACGGGTGGACGTGGGGGACGAGGACTACTTCAGGCGGGTGGTCAAGGCATCCTTTGCCATGCGTCGCAAGACGCTCTGGAATTGTTTGAAGGGAGGGGCGCTGGGTGTACCGACGGACGGCATCAGGGATGTTCTGGCACGCTGCGGCATCGATGAGGGAAGGCGCGGTGAGACGCTGTCCCTGCATGAGTTTGCCTCATTGACCAAGGAGCTTATGGCGGCCGGCGGCTCGCTTTAGCCCCGTGTATCTTAATCATAGCAGGCGCGGAAAAGAAAAAAGCCGTTCGCTGGGCGAACGGCTTCCTGGTGCCACGAGCAGGATATCGTAATCAGGCAGTAGCTTTCTTGGCGCGGGTAGCCTTGGTTTTAGCCGGCTTTTCGGCCGTAGCCTTCTTTTCTTGAATCTTGGCGGCGCGCACGGCGCGTGCCTTGGCGAGGTTTTCGGCAAGTCCCCGGTCTTTGGCCATTTGCTTGCGCGCCTCGGAGAACTTTTTGGCGGTAAGCGGCTGGCTGCTGGGGATGTTGAACTGCTTGCGATATTCGCCCGGCTTCATCTGGTGCACCTGGGCCAGGTGGCGGGTAAGGGTTTTCATTCCACCCTTGCCGCAGATCATGCAGCATACCTGGTCGGCCTGGAATGCTTTCTTGAGTGTCATGGCCGGGGCCTTGGCTTCCTCAGCTGCAGCCTCGGGTGCAGCAGCACCGCCTTCAAGCTGTTGCAGAGTGGAATGAACCTTTTGAATTTCCTGAACCAGTTCTTCCGTGGAAAGCTCTGACACAGCAGCGTGTGAAGATACAATACTCGCGGTCAATTCCAATAATGTCGGCGCCATTGACTCCCTCCTTTGAGTTGTGAGAATTACATGAATAACCTGAGTACATATTTAGCTGCATTGTCAGGCAAAAGCAAGTGATAAATCGTTGAAATATACTTGTAAAATGAGATTGACCCATAGCTTCAACTTTTGATACGTTATGTACCACTTCTGTATACAGCAATGCAGAGGAGAAAGGATACGGCTTCATGGCTCAAATTGAGATTGATGAATCGAGGTGCAAAGGGTGTGGTCTCTGTACGCTCGCCTGTTCGCGCAAGCTGATCGTGATGAGTAGCACGATCAATAAATACGGCTATGTCACCGCCGTCATGACCAGCCAGGATCAATGTACCGGCTGTGCTCTCTGTGCGGAGATATGCCCTGACGTTGCTATTAAGGTTTATAAATAGAGTCGACAGTATCTGAAACACCATCTGTATGGAGGCAGCTTTGACAAAGCGACTGTTCATGAAGGGTAACGAGGCCTTGGCCATGGCCGCCATTGAGGCCGGATGCCGCTACTATTTCGGCTATCCCATCACACCCCAGAGTGATATTCCCGAATACATGTCCCGCGAACTCCCCGGCCTGGGCGGCGAGTTCATTCAGGCAGAGAGCGAGATCGCATCCATCAACATGCTCCTGGGGGCCTCTGCCACCGGCGTCCGGGCCATGACATCATCGTCAAGTCCCGGCATATCGCTCAAGCAGGAGGGGATATCCTACATGGCCGGCGCCGAACTTCCCGGCGTCATCGTCAACATCTGCCGTTCGGGTCCGGGGCTCGGCGGCATCGACGCATCCCAGGCGGATTACTTCCAGGCGGTCAAGGGAGGAGGGCACGGTGGATATCACATCATCGTCCTCGCACCCTCGTCGGTCCAGGAGATGTACGATCTGACCATGCTCGCCTTCGACATCTCCGACATCTACCGGATGCCGGCCATGGTCTTCGGTGATTCGGTCATCGGCCAGATGAAGGAGTCACTCACCCCCAACCCGCGCCCCTCATGCGTGCTGCCGCCCAAAGACTGGATCGTGCGGGGCAAGGGTGACGGCGAACAGCGCGTGGTCAAATCCCTGTACCTGGGTGACGGCGAACTTGAAGCCCACAACTGGAAGCTCCATGCCCGCTACGCCGAACTGAAGGAAAAAGAGGCGCGCTGGGAGGAATTCATGCTCGACGATGCCGAATTCCTGGTGACCGCCTTCGGCTCCGCGGCCCGCATCGCCAAGTCCGCGGTAATGAGCGCCCGGGAGCAGGGGCTTAAAGTAGGGCTTCTGCGCCCCATTACCCTGTTCCCCTTTCCGGAGAAGGCGTACCGCACCGTCACGGCACGCTGTAAAAAGGTGCTCGATATCGAGCTGAACGCCGGTCAGATGGTTGAGGATGTCCGTCTCTCCGTTGCCGCAGGCACCGACGTCTTTTTCTACGGCAGGCCCCCCGGAGCCGGTTCACTCCCCACGCCGGAAGAACTGCTTGAACAGATCAGAAAATTTTATTGAGGTACATATGCAACAGGTCTTCAAAAAGCCGGTCAGTCTCAAGGATGTCCAGACCCACTTCTGCCCGGGGTGCCATCACGGCACCTTCCATCGCCTCGTGGCCGAGGCCATGGATGAATTCGGCGTGCAGAAGAAGACCATCGGGGTCGCCTCGGTGGGATGCTCCGTTTTTCTCTACGGCTACTTCGATATCGATGTGGTCGAGGCGCCCCATGGCCGGGCTCCCGCCGTGGCCACCGGGGTCAAGCGGGCCCGTCCCGACGCCTTTGTCTTTACCTATCAGGGAGACGGGGACCTGGCCGCCATCGGCACCTCCGAAATCATCCATGCGGCCAATCGCGGCGAAGATATCACAGTTATCTTCGTCAACAACACCACCTACGGCATGACCGGCGGCCAGATGGCTCCCACCACTCTGGTCGGGCAAAGGACTTCCACTTCGCCCTATGGCAGGAAGAACGAGAAGGACGGCTCACCCATCCGGATGGCGGAACTGCTGGCTCAGCTGGAGGGGGTAGCCTTTTCGGCCAGGGTCGCCGTGAACAACCCCAAGAACCTCATGGACGCCAAGCGCCAGATCAAGAAAGCCTTCCGTTATCAGGCCGAGGGCAAGGGGTTTTCCTTTATCGAGGCACTCTCCTCATGTCCCACCAACTGGGGCATGGACGCCCTGGCTGCCAACGAACGGGTAGGGGCCGAAATGTGTGCCTATTTCCCGCTCGGCGTCTTCAAAAACACCGCTCAACTTTAAGCAGGGAGTATTTTCATGCGTCACGACGTATTCATTGCCGGCTTCGGCGGCCAGGGAGTCCTGCTCGCCGGAAACATCCTGGGCCAAGCGGCCATCATCGAAGGGAAAAACGTTTCATTCTTCCCCTCATACGGAGTTGAGAAGCGGGGCGGCGCCGCCATGTGCACCGTTGTCATCGCCGACGACGAAGTGGGATCCCCCGTCATCGGCAGCCCTTCTGTTGCGGTCATCCTCAACCAGGCATCTTTTGACAAATTCTTCGCCAGGGTCAAAAACGACGGGCTCTGTATCGTTAACAGCTCACTGGTGGACGTGCCGGCAGGCATGCGTTCCGACATCACAGTAGTCGCCATCCCCATGAACGACATTGCCGTGGATCTGGGCGATCCGCGCATGGTCAACATGGTTGCGCTTGGCGCCTATGCCGCCAGGACCGGCGCGGTTTCTCTCCAGTCACTTGAAGATGCCCTCAAGGAAACGCTTCCCGAGCGCAACCATCGCTTCATCCCCGCCAACGTCAAGGCCATTGCCGCCGGCGCGGGGTATGGCGGCTAGGAACTGAACTTTCGGTCCCGCATTCCGTCTTCAGGTCGTCTTTGCCCGGCTCTTCCTCGCAAAATCCTCAACGTAGCCCTGCTACGCCTGCGGATTTGCCCGGTTGACCCGGCCGGATTCGTGAGGGATCCGGGCGCGAGTCTTTGAGAAGTTATCTACTGAAGCGCATGGGAGTATCTACCGGGTTAACGAGGGGTAGGGATGCCCGGAAGAAAAAATTGAAAAAAATGCTTGACGCATCCTGGGGCTCGTGATAGATAATTGTCCTTCCTCTTGGGGTGTCGCCAAGCGGTAAGGCACCGGATTTTGATTCCGGCATTCCAAGGTTCGAATCCTTGCACCCCAGCCAGTTCAACATCTGGCGGACGGCCAGTGTCGACAGTGGCTGCGGCACAGGTTCAGAAGCGAATATAGAGTTTGGTCCCATCGTCTAGTGGTTAGGACACCGGCCTTTCACGTCGGTAACAGGGGTTCAAGTCCCCTTGGGATCACCATTTAAAGCGGCAATCCTTCATGTAAAGGATTGCCGCTTTTTTTATCCACATCCTGCCGGGCAAAGGCGTTACCCACGTTTCCCTCATGTTGTATCTCCCGATTCATCACTGAAATATTTCGTGCTATATTGAGATCATTTTGCGGTCCTTGTTGGGTATACATATTGCTGTTACGCAATAATACAGTGATTACTCTTCCCGGGCTACCTCTGTCAGGGAGAGCGTGAAGCGGTGTTCTACAGGCTTGAAGGAGGATTGGAAAAATGGTCTTACATGGTCGGAATGTTGGCATTTTCAGAGTTGTATTGGCGGCGGTTTTGACAATTATTGTCTCAACCGGAACCTGGGCCGCAACGTTGACCGGCACCGTCCAGAACAGCAGCGGCAAGACGGGGCGCGTCTATCTCAGGGCCTCCAACAACAGTTTCGGAACCTCGTTCACAATTGCTGCCGGGCAGACACTCCCCTTTTCCATCAGAGGGGTCACCAGCAATAATACGTATACCGTGGACGCCTTCCTCGATGTTACCGGTCTGGGGGTTCAGCACGCCAACGATCCGACGGGTATCTCCTCTTCTGTCCAGGTCACCAGCGACACAACGTATAATGTCGGGACCATCGCGCTGGCCAATCCCAGCGTGCCCTTCAGCGCTGAATACAGCCCCCTGGCCACGCCACTGGCGGCTGACGGCGCGGTGTTCCTCATGCTGGACAGTGACTTCTATTATTCCGAACAGTACAACCGGGAATATCCCGTGGCTGAAACGTTTGATGTCTCGTGGAGTTCTTCTCCCACCGGTAGCCCCGTCCTCGGAACCGTGACCGGGATTAAAAACCGCGATCAAGGTGTCTGGGCTCATACAGCTGGGCAATCCTCATACTGGTACAGGGTCACTGCCCATGCGTCAGGCCAGACACCCGTCACCTCCTCCTGGATGCCTGTCATGCCGAAAAAGGGAGCCAGAAGCGTAAGCGGTACCATCTCCATCAACGGCATTACCCCTGCCAGCGGCACCCTCTACGTGGCTGTAGTAGATGAGTCAAGCGATCAGCCGAAGGTTGCCGCCGCCGCCATATCTAATCCCTCGTCATCTCAAGCCTTCACCATCACCGGTGTCGAGGACGGCACCTACTTCCTCTTTGCCTTTCTGGACATGAACAACAGCGGGACTGAGGACTTCGGGGACGTGGTGCTCGGTGAATTCAACACACCCCAGGTTGTTGTGAATGGCCGGAACGTGACCGGCGTTTCGGCCACCATGACGGCTGTCGATTCTCTTGCTTCCATCATGACGAACCACTGGACCGGCAACTCCCAATGGGGATATTTCGACAATTACAGCCTTAATTTCGCAATTGACGGCATGCGCAAGAAGCCGGTCACCGTGGTGGTCACCTCCGGCCCGAATATAGCCGTGCCCATCGATATTGGGCTTAATGATTGGGGATTCTCGTCATGGGTGTTTATCAACTCCACGCGGCCGACCCCCGGCAGTCAGTACAATCTTGACATCACTTACGAGGGAGACAGTTCTCCGACCCCGACCACCGTCACCATTTCAACGGTTCTGGACGCCTTTGCCACCAACCTGGCGCCGACAGGCAATATTCAATTTAATCAGAACCAACTCTTCTCATGGGCAGCCCCCTCGTCTCCTCCAGCCTCCTACACCTATACCGTTCAAGTCAGCGACGCCACAAACTACAACCAGATATGGCATATCGAGGACCTGCCGTCCACGACCACCTCGGTCACCTACAACCAGAACAATGAGGCGTTCGGCCCTCTTGAACCAAACAAGACGTATCAGTGGAGCGTCAGCGTAAGGGATGCAGCCGGCAACGCCGCGTTCCGCCAGACCGTTTTCACCCCGGTCACCGGACCGGCCATCAACGGATTCAGCCCCGCCGGAGGCAATACCGGCACAACCGTGTACATTGACGGACTCAACTTCAGCACCACTCCCGCCAATAACGTCGTTACGTTTGCCGGCAGCATGGCGAGGGCTACGGCAACCGTAACCAATGCAACTGTGAGCAGATTGACTGTTACGGTTCCACCCGGAGTGACCACCGGCACTATTCAGGTGACATCCAGCGGTGTCGGGCCCGTGGAAAGTACCAGCAGCTTCAGCGTCGGAACAGCCGGATCCTTTTCGGGGCTGGTCGTGAATTCCGGCAGCGCTCCTCTGGGTGGTGTTGCCGTCAGCCTGGGGGGCAACCCGTCAGTCACGACAACCAGCCAGGTCGGGACCGGCTCCTTTTCGCTCGGCGGACTTCCCGCCAACGGCACCTATGACCTCGTGGCAGAGAAGACAGGCTATTTGCCCGCCGTCTCCGCCGTCATCAACGGCGGCTCTGCCGTTACTACCACTGCACCGTTCCTTCTCTTCACTCAGGCCGAAGTGAATAGCTGGGGTGTCTACGCCGGCAAAGGGGTGATTACGGCCCGCGTCGTAGACCAGAGCGGCAACCCGATAGGCGGCGCCGTAGCTTCGATCCAAAGCGGCATGGGCAAAACCTACACGGCATACTATTCATCAGACGGCATTACCTTTGGTGGAACCTCGACCTCCGCCAATAACGGCCTCATCGTCGTTCCCAATGTGGAGCCCAACGATTGGGTCACTCTCGGCGCATCCAAGACCGGCTGGACGTTCTATACAACCAGTTTCCGCGTGAGACCCTTTGCCGTGGGCGAGGGGGCGGTTTTCGGGGCACCCAGCATGCCCTCGGTTTCCGGCATCTCCCCCCAGTCCGGTAAAGCGGGAAGTACCGTAACCATCACCGGCAGCAATTTCGAAACAACCCAGTCCGTCACTCTCGCAGGCCAGAACGCGCCCTTTGTCGTCAACTCGGCAACCCAGATCACCGTCACTGTCCCTGCCGGAGCCTCCACCGGGCCATTCGTTGTCAACACCCTTGGCGGCGACGCGGGATCCGGGCTCTTCACTGTTCTCCAAACCCTTGCCGTTACGACTACGGGCACCGGCAATGGAACCGTCACCAGCGTTTCCCCTGATTCCAGAATTGCCTGCCAGAGCGGTTCAGCAACCAATTGCTCCGCTGACTTCGATAAGGGGATGACCGTAACCCTCACGGCTACGCCCGACAACTCCGGTTCGGTTTTCAGCGGTTGGAGCGGCGCATGCACGGCAAGCGTCGGAGACTGCAACGTGACCATGGACGCCGACAAGGCAGTCACCGCGACCTTCTCCGTCACGCCCAATCTCAAGCTCATCAACGGCATGACGGAAACAACCTTCGCCTCTCTTGCCGATGCATATGCCGCCGCCGTAACGGGCGACACCATCATGGCGAGGACCCTGGACTTCACCGGACCCTTTAACTTCAACCGTAACGTTGCGCTAGTGTTTAACGGCGGATATGACGCCTCGTTCACCCCGACTACCGGCTACACCAAGCTGCTCGGCGGACTGACGGTGTCGCTCGGCAGCGTTACATTCAGCAATGTAGCGCTTCAGTAACCCGTATGTTACGTGTTACAAAATTATAATTTGCGGTTTACCTCGCGAATTGTGTAAAGTGTGGTATATCAAGTTTTTACAGGTTACCTGCCGCACACGCTTTTTAGCGTGAGCAAGGAGAACTAACATGCAGTTTCAGCGTAGCAGGGGCACAAAGAAGGTGAGGGGAATGATTCTCCTGGCGGCCGGGGTGCTGGTTGCCATGCCCATGGCTCGAGATGCAGAAGCAGTCGTGAGCAAAGCCTTTGTTACGGTAGGTCTCACTCCGTCGTTTACGGGCGTTGGGTCCATAAGCTTCCTTGTCAACAACCCAGCGGGCACGAGTTACCTTAGCACTACCCTTCTCAACCAGGCTGCTTCCCCTAATCTTGTTGAGACTACCGTTACAGATGCCAATACGATTTCATTTTTCTGGGCCGAGGTCATCAGCGGAATCAACACCACATCTTTACCGCTTTTTGAATTCGAGTACACGGTAACGAATAACCAATATCCTGTCTTTTCTCTCGGACTGGATCAGAATGCAGGCATGGGGATCTATGACGTTAACATCCAGCCGCTCAGCACGTCACTTTCTTCATTTGTTCTGGCAACGCGCTACCTGACCGATACCGGCGTCACCCAGTATCCCGTCACGGTAACGGTCAGCGGCGCGGGAAGCGGGACGGTAACGAGCAACCCTGCAGGCTTAACCTGCACGAGCGGCCCCTGCCTGTATGGATTCGACGCGAACAGTCAGGTTACATTGATGCCTACCCCCAGTTCCGACTCCTATTTCAAGGCATGGACCGGGTCCTGCACCGGAACGGGTAACTGCGTGATATCTTCGCTGGCTGCCGGGGCAACCGTTGGCGCGGAATTCGCCAAATACCAAGCCATACGGATAGCGGGAACTACATCTTATTTTGACACTGTACAAGATGCTTACAACACTGCAACAACCGGAGCCGTACTGGAGGCCATGGCAACTACTTCCGCCTCCCTTGGAGCTCTGACCATGAACACCAACAAGACCATAACACTGAAGGGAGGTTACAACGGAGATTATACCCCCAGTACGACCCTGACGACCACGGTTGGCACGATCACGGTGGCGGCTGGCACATTAATTGCTCAAAATATCGTTGTAAACTAAACCTCATTTTGCTATTTTAGCAAAGATCCTCGCGGGGAAAGGAGCATCACATGAAGAGAAAGGTTATGTTGGCGGTTGCGGCTTCAGTTGTAGCACTTATGCCGGTGATGGCCCAGGCGGCGAACAAGTTGATTGTGAAGAATGCTACAGGTACTACTGATATGTTTGTGGTGACGGATGGAGGGTATATTGGTAGCGGCCATAACGCTCCCTTGGCAGGGCTTCATCTTAAAGGAACAGGGGGCGCTGAACCTACACAGGTTAGAACCCAGTATTACGGAGATGTTAATACGGGGAGTGGTGGTTTTGTTGCCTTTAGGAATAAAGCCAACAATAGCTTGCCAACATCTGGTGATCGCCTAGGGTATATTTTGTTTGGTGCATTAGACGGTACGACGCCTCGCTATTCAGCTGGTTTTTTTGCCTATGCTGATGGTGCTTGGACATCTCTTTCTACTCCTTCATACTATGCTTTCGAAACGACAAAGGCTGGCAAAAATACGCGTGATGAGTGGATGAGAATTGCAAGCACTGGATATGTAGGTGTAGGTACTCCAGTCCCCAATATGAACCTAGAGGTAAACGGAGGTGTGAGGCTTAATGCTAGCAGTACTCCTGCTACAGTAACGTCGCCTGCTCGTACTGCTCCGACTAAGCCTGTCTGTGATAATACCAACGGTCCCAATATACGCGGTACACTGTGGTTTACAAAGAGTGCCGCAGGTGTCGCAGACACCCTGGAAGTATGTGCAAAGGGTGCCGATGAGAACTACGCATGGAAAGCTGTTATAAACTGATAACTATATTGATTGTTGCGGTTTGTGAGGTAAGGGCCGGTCATCTGACCGGCCCTTTGTCTATTGATGGTTAGAGGTACTATGATCAATTAATGTCATAATTTTCACGAGACATGATAATTTCTGCTGATAGATTATGTAATAGATAACTAAAACGGAGAAGGAATAGTGTCTGAATCTCTGAATAGTGTTAGTAGTAACAATCTAAGTCTTATAGATTATTTGCAAGTTATAGCTAAGCGTATACGCATTGTTGCTCTGATTACTGCGACTGCTTGTGTAATATCTATTTGTATTAGTTTGATGATTCCGAAAATATATAGTGCTACGGCTAAAATTCTACCCTCACAGCCAGATCAGGGGCTAATGTCAGCGATGATCAACCAGATGGGAGGGCTTGTAAATCTAGCTGCAGACGTTCTTGGTACTGGGTCATCGTCTGACCTTTACGTCGGATTACTTAAGAGCGAAGTCGTTAAAGATGCTATCATCGACAGGTTTAAGCTTATGAAAGAGTATGACGCCGAGTACAGGGTCGATGTTTATCGTATACTTGATGAGAATGTTGAAATTACCTCAGGGAAAAAGGATGGAATAATTTCGATTACAGTGGAAGACAAAGATCCACAACTTGCTGCTAGTCTTGCGAATGCCTATATAGGAGAACTCGAAAAACTCGTTATTAGACTTAATGCGACAGGTGCTGGTCAAAGTAAAAGTTATTTGGAAAAGCAATTAACTAAAGCCAAAACAGATTTAGCACGTGCAGAAGACGATCTAAAAGAGTTCCAGCTTAAAAACAAGTCAATACAGATAACAGCTCAAGCTGAAGCTTCGATCAAAGGAATTGCAGAGCTAAGAGCACAACTTACTTCTCGAGAAATAGAACTAGCTTCATTGCGGTCACGCTTTACTGATTCTGCCCAAGAAGTGATAACTGCTCAAGCATATATTAGTGATATCCGTAAGCAAATCTCACGCTTTGAGGGGAATGGAAACACGGGGGCAATTCCTTCTGTTGGACAGATCCCCGAGCTTGGTCAAGAATATATTAGGCTTATGCGAGAGTACAAAACATATGAAACTCTTGTTGAGCTTCTGTCTAAACAATATGAATTAAGCAATATTTCGGAAGCGAGAAATGTGTCGTCGCTGCAAATCGTGCAAAAGGCTAGAGTCCCAGATAAGAAATCAAAGCCAAGGCGATCATTGATTGTGTTATTGTCTACATGCACTTCATTTTTCGCGTCTATTCTTCTGGTATTTCTGATTAATCATTGGGAGCATCTTTCAATCGATCAGAAAGATCGTTGGCGAAGTTTGATTAACAGTGGCAAGTAGTATTGTTGTCCACCATTTTTATCGTGTGATGCTATTTATGTTGTTATCGAAGGAGACAGATAAGTGCGCATTCTCTTTTTTACTACGATGTCTGTGTGTCTACTTATATCAGTATTGTGGGGATGTGGCCAAGATAGTGAAACAACCAAATCTAGTAGTGATGCGTATAGCCTCACTGTTGATCATGTCTCCCGATTAACATGGCAGGAAACGATAACGTTAACTGGGCGTGTTAAAGAAGGCTCTATAGTTTATATCTCAACAGACACTGAGGCGTCCGATGGATTCGCCACTGTTGTTGGAACAGACTGGATTTATACTATTACTGGCCTTGTTTGCGGTGAAAATAAAATAAAAATATCAGCTAATTTTATTAACGAACAAACAACAGCTGTGTCGATAGGGGAACAGACCACTAACTCAAATAGAGCGTTAGAATCTGTTGTGACTACAAATTTGAGCGAGTTTGCTGATATATACTTGAACATTGAGCGCTTTGATGTGCCAATGTCGGTGTCTTCGGGCACAGAGATTGTTGCACATCGAGGAGCTTCAATGGAGGCCCCAGAAAATACAGTTGCATCAGTGAACTTAGCATGGCTCCAGGGGGCAGACGGAGTTGAAGTTGACGTAATGTTATCTAGAGATAATAGATTAATGGTGATTCATGACAACAATACTTTGCGGGTGTCTGGGGTCAATCTCTTGGTTGCAGATTCACTTGCTGCAGACCTTCGGAAAATTGACGTGGGGGTACTAAGAGGTAGCCAGTTCGCAGGAGAAAAAATACCATTCCTTGAAGAAATCATTTCAATCCTACCTCCAGGTAAAAAACTATATATTGACTTAAAGGCTGGGAAAGAAATAGTTCCATTTTTGGTGACAGTTATTCAGCGTAGTAATAAAACAAATCAAATATGTATCCAGTCAAATGATATTCAAGTACTTAAAGATATTAAGAATTATTTACCTTCTTTAACATTGTTCCTTGTCCACAATAACATATCAATAATTCGGCAATTAACATCTACCTCTGTTAATGTAATCGATGGATTTAGTTTGCCTCACGATATAGTTACCTCTGATGTAGTAAGTATGATTAAGGGATGGGGATTCTATTTAACTGTATGGACAGTCAACGAATCTACTATTGCTGTTAGGATGAAATCTGAAGGAGTGAATGCGATATTTACTGATCAGCCTGATATGGTACTCAAGGCTGTAAGCAATTAGTCTTAGTAGGCTGTTGAGCACTTATTTATATATAGTTTTAACGACTTGATTTGCTAAAACCCACTGCAAGTAGCTTATTAATTCGAGCTATGCTTGTTTTCGGTGTTTGAAAATGAGCTGAAAAACGTTTCCAATATCCTGCTAGTAGTATTTAGAATATCAGAGGATAACTTGTCGTCTTTATTGAGTAATTCATTATTTAGCTCGATAACCTTAGGGCTTCGGTTTATTTCGAATGCTATACTGTTTGTGATAATTGCCAGATATCTTGGTGCCGAAGAGTTTGGAAAATTCACGCTGGCGATTTCTATTACGGGTATATTTTTGGTAATAGTCGATTATGGCTTTAATATGCAAATTGTGCGAGATATTGCAACCGATAGAAATAACATTTCATCTTTGGTGAACTCGATTATATCTAGTAAACTGATTCTTTCTGTAATATCGACTGTTGTATTAGTTGTTGTTTTATACTTTATTGGCTATCCGGCGAAGACAATGCTTATCATATGGATTGCATGGATAGCGATGTTGTTTTATTCCTTCGGCCAATTTTGCAATAGTTTGTTCCGCGGCTTCAATAAGTTTCAATTCGAAACGTATCCCACTATACTGCTTAACATAATACAAATAGTGCTTGTAGTTATTTTTTTAATCTGCGGATTGAGCACTCTATCAATAATGATAGCGTATTTAATTTCACGCATTGTATATTTTATTATTAGTTTTAGCTACGTAAGACTTAAAATAATGCGGATTTCTTATCGCTTTAGTTTCGGTGATGGACTGAGGTCTTTACGTGAATCCCTTCCCTTCGGCATACACACTATAATATCAGCCTTATATTTTCAAATAGATACCGTGTTGTTATCTTACTTTAAGGGTGACATTGAGGTGGGGTACTATCAAGCTGCAATGAGGCTTGTATTGGCGACGATGATTTTATCAGATATTATCTCAGCTGCCTTTTTCCCTATAATTGCTAAATCATCAGTGTATGATAAAGCAACATTTGAAAAAATGAGCGTTAAATTCAATAAATATTTAATTTTAAGTGGATGTGGCTTCGCCAGTGTATTATATCTTCTGGCCGAGCCGATTATCCTATCTCTTTATGGTAACGCATACCACACCTCAATAACATTATTGCAATTATTATCTATAGTTGTGTTGTTGAGGTTTGCTGGTGGAGCGTATGCGGCAGTCATAACGGTAACAGACAATCAAGGCTTGAGGGCTGCTGGAGTCTTTGTATCATTAATAGTCAATCTTATGCTTAATTATATGTTGATTCCACTTTATGGTGCTTCTGGCGCTGCTATTTCAAGTATAATTACCCATTTGGTACTTGTTACAATGTATTTTGTTTTTACGTTTAGACTAACAGGAAATACTCTGCTTTCCAAGCGCTGTTCGTTTGCTGTGCTGATAATAGCTACTCACACTTTAGTCCTGTCGTCCTTAGGCGGTATATGTAATTATCTGACATCAAGTGCTATTCTTGTCAGTATGACACTTGCACTCTATATTGCACTCGAATATGATGAAAAAAATAACTTATTACAGGCAGCTCGGAAATGCATATTGCGGGTATAATCGTTACGTCGTGAGGCCAACAATGATACAGGTTCTGCAAAAAAGCTTGTATATGCATGATTCTTCAATATCAGCTATGCAGCTAGCACCTAAGAACATAGATTTCGAAGAAAAAATATTATTACTGTGTTTTCATTGCAAGAATTATAATAGTAAATTCACCTGTCCGCCACGTATCCCAAAGCTGGATTATAAACACATTATTACTAACGAATACACAAATGCCTTGCTTGTATACATTCGCATGGAGTTTACTGATATTACTTATCAAGAGATTAGGTCAATATCAACAAATAAAATACATAAGGCACTTTTATACTTGGAAAAAATATTGTTCGAACACAATATCGCTACCCCACTATCATTAATTGGTGGAAGTTGTAAACTCTGCAAATCTGGCTGCCCTCCTGATCGTTGTAATAATCCTTATCAATCAAGAATCCCAATGGAAGCGACAGGAATAAATGTTGTAACTACAGTGAAGAAGTTGGGCTTAGATATTAAATTCCCCGTTACTTCAAGTCTGTACAGGTGTGGCTTAATACTCTGGTGAGGAGGGAGTTTGTCGTATGAATTATGTGATCTTGGCTGCAGGGATGGGAACGCGGTTACACCCTTTTACAAAAAATTACCCTAAATGCATGCTGCAAATTGGGTATGGAGAAACAGTAATTCAGCGGATGGTAAGACTTTTAAAAAAATTCGATTCAACTGCTCATATTACCGTTGTAACAGGGTTTAAGCGTAATGATGTTGAAGCTAGTATAAATGGGTGCAATTTCGTTTACAACCCATTTTATGGGGTTACTAATAGCATAGCCTCTCTTTGGTTTGCTAGAGATTCTTTGCTCGACAATGTGATACTTATTAATGGCGATATAGTTATATCTGAGCAGCTCACCAGAGAATTGACTAAATTGGTAAACAACGATCTTGTTTTGGTGGATAGCTCCATCAAGGTCGATGGCGATTACAATGTTCAAGTTATAGATGATCTTGTTGTTGTAATGAGTAAGCAGTTGGATGAATATTACGGAGAATATGCTGGCATAACAATTTTAACCAAAGAATCAGCACTTCTGCTTAAAGAACAAGTAGAACGAATGATTGAGGATGAATGTATTAATGAATGGTATGAAAACGCCTTGGTGCAAATGATACTGAATTCTGAATTTAAACTCAAATATTACGACATATCAGATTACGAATGGACAGAGATTGACTCTGTCAATCATTTACTCCACGCAAGAAGAATCCAGGGGAAAGACAGGATAGTCTGAATGCAAAAATACGCTATAGTAACGGGTGGAACTAAAGGAATAGGCAAGCAAATCGCTCAAGATTTGTTAGCACAAGGTTGTTATGTGATAATTAATTACCAGAGCGATGATCACGCTGCAGATAAAATAAGAGACGAGTTTATTAAAATATCTCCCAAATTTGATTTGATAAAGGCTGATTTATCAACATATGATGGTGCTAATAGGTTGGTTGATCGTGTCAGATGTTTAGCAACAAAATTAGATTACATTATTTACAATGCAGGAATGACTAGCAGGACATCGTTTCCTGATCTCGTAATGGATGATTGGGACAAAGTGTTTAATACAAACTTGGCAGTCCCATATTATATTCTGCAACAAATTGATAACATGCTTAATATTAATGGTAGAATTATATTCATAGGTTCAATACTCGGAAGAGTACCTCACGCAGTCTCGATACCATATGGTGTATCAAAGTCTGCTCTTGAGACGCTTGTTAAATACCTTGCTCCTATTTTTTCACCAAGGAGCATTACTGTCAATGTACTTACTCCAGGTTTTACTGATACCGGCTGGCATGCAAATAAGGATGTGAAACAGATTGAAAGAATAAAGAATAAGATATGCCTCAAACGATTTGCATTTGTGGCGGAAATATCAAATGCTTGTATGTTTTTATTACAAAACGATTATGTAACAGGTCAAACTATAGTAATAGATGGTGGTTATAGTTTATGAGTTTTGATCATTTCAAGAATAATTGCGCCAAGGGAGGAGATTATGACTCCTTCGTAATAAAGGCAACAAGAAGAGTGAGCCCTTATTTATCATACGCTTTGTATAGATTTGGGTTAACTGCTAACATGGTTACTGTGTTGGGTATGGTTGTTGGGACAATCGGTGCTATACTGTTAACGCGATCTGAGATGTTCCCTGTGATTGTAGGTTTAGTTATGTTGCACGTGTCTAATGTGTTGGATTATTGTGATGGTGAGATAGCTAGATATACTAAATTGATGAATAACGATACAAGGGTCGGTATCGCTGGAGCATATCTTGATTGGTTATGGCATTTATACATTCCAGTAATTACGATATTTTGTCTATCTTTCGGTGTGTTCAAACAAAGTGGCCATATAAATGTTTTGTTCTTTGGATTTATTGCCCTAATCGGATTTTGCATTTTCCCGTTTTCATGTAAAGAGCACATTCTTATAGCAACAATTAGGCGATACCCAAACATTATTAGTGATACTGCAGTTCGGGATGCTATGGAGGATAGTTTGGTGAGTATTCATGGCGACATGACACCAAGAAATCGCATCTATTCAATAATAAGAAAGCAATTAGCCGATATGACTTATTATCCTTCGTTTTTTAACGTGCTAACAGTTGTTATTGGTGTTGACCTAGTATTAGGTAATTATAAAATAAGATATTGGTATATAATATTGTTGATGGTACTGGTTTCTTTTCACCAGATTTTAAAAATTGTCCGCACTTATTATGTGCTCGACAAAATTCAAATACAGTAAGTACACTATGAAATTATTGGATATAGTGATAGTTAATTGGAATACATCGTCTTTGCTGAGAAATTGCTTAGATAGTATCTATCATGCGAAGCATCTGTTCCGCATTATTGTTGTAGATAATGCGTCGTGTGATGACAGTGTTAGTATGGTGAGAAATATTTATCCAGAAGTTGTATTGCATGTTAATCAGAATAATGAGGGGTACGCAAAGGCAAATAATCTAGGGATTTCTCTAGGTAGTTCAAGTTTCATATGTTTACTTAACTCTGATACTGTTGTGAACGTTGATGTATTGTTACATATGGTTCAATATTTGAATAGTCATCCGAAGGTGGTTGCCTGTGGACCTGCGTTGAGATTACCATCTGGTAAACTTCAAACAGGCGGTGCGGGTTATAAAATTTCAGTGCCAACGGCATTCAATTATTTCTTTTTTTTATCGCGGTTATTTCCGCTAAAGTTTAAAGGGATGTACATTGACCAAGCATATTTCGTTGCAAGGGGGCAACCCGTAAAGGTTGATTGGCTTGCAGGCGCATGTTTGCTTGTCTTGAGGCGTGCAGTAGAGCGTGTTGGTGCGCTCGATGAATCATACTTTATGTATGCCGAAGATGCTGAGTGGTGTGATCGATTATCGACTTACGGCGAACTTCATTATTTGCCCAATCTTGAAATACTCCATATTCACGGCGCAAGTTCAACCCAAATCCCCACGGCCCCTTCAGTGCAATGGTTAGTTGGTACCTTTAAGTATTTCTTAATGGTCCACGGTAATTTTAAACTTATAGTATTTAAAATTATCATGATGGTAGGTTTTTTTGTAAGGATGTTGCTTTACTTTCTTGCATCCCCAGTTAAAAAGGGAAGTTATTGTCGTGCATTAACTATGCGGCATTATCTTATGCATGTCACATCATCCCTTTTTAGTTGATTTACGTGCACATATGCGTAATAGATCAGATAATAGAATCGACTTCTTAGCTCCTTATGTTGGATTCCCGCTGATATTTATACTTGGGCTACTGTTGGCAGTACTGCCTCTTACTACAAATGTTATAAAAGTCAAGCCGGTAACTATAATAGTAGTGATCTCATCAATGATATGTTATTTATGCGGGGCATTACCTGTATTATTGCTTAATAGTGTTTGTGGTGCTAAAGTAATAACAATATGTTGCTTATGCAGACAAAACAAGCGGTATCTAAAAATATTGTTTCTATTATACGCAATTTGTATGGGAGCGTTACTGTACGAATATGCATTATTTGGAAGTATACCGTTACTTTCAGCCACTGTTGAGAATGATAGATTTGCTTTTATGCAATCTGGATATATACATTTAATTGCTATGACTATAGTGCCTACCTCGTTATGTATAATTGCTTACTTTATAGAAAACAGAAAAACGCTGTCATTGTCAACTAGAATGCTACTTTTAGGAGCTATTGTATTTGCAGCTTTTGCCGTGCTTGGTGTGGGGTCTAGGGGGCACTTAATTATTTCTATAGCTATTATTCTGGTGTATTATCATTATCGTAAAACAAACATCAGATTGATAACATTCTGTCTCTTTGGTGTTGTTGGTTTTGTTTTTTTGTCGGCGTTTAAATTTTTAAGAGAGTATTTGCTGTGGGGAGACTTGTATATTGCTTCTCTTGATAGTATTTGGCGGTTAAAGGGATACTATTGGCTTGTACCAGGGTATCTCACAGTTGCAATGAATTACTCCGTACTAGATAAGCTTATCGAAACATTCCCCAATAATTTGTCTCATACCTATGGATATTTTTTTTCCTTCCCCATACGAAGCTTGTTGCCTGGTGTCGATGAAGACTTAGGTCAGTTTCAAAATAGAGTATGGGACACGGGTTTTGATAAAACACTGACAAGTACATATTTAGGGGTGCCATTCGCAGATTTCGGAATCATCGGAACTTCGATCTTTTCATTTTGTCTCGGATTAGCAATGACATGGCTCTATGTTGTAATGAAGCAGCGCAGAACTCCTTCAATTACATTTGTGTATTCCTATTTAGTCGTTAATTTATATCTTTGTCTTTATACAAATAATTATCAATATTTTCATTTTTATTGGAATTTAGTTTATATTGCTTTTTTGAGCAATTTGTGGTTTTACAAAAACGATTCTAACAATCATAGGTGTACACATGAGCGATAAGGTAGACTATTGTGTTGATTATTACACAAATACGCGGATGGATATTGTTGAGCTGCTTCCCCGCGTCTTTAATAGGGTTCTGGAGATAGGTTGCGGTTCGGGAAATACGTTGAAGTTGTTGCGCAGCGTTCAGCCAAAAGCAAAGTTATACGGAATTGAAATATCTGAGGAGATGGGAGTTATTGCGCGTGCTAGCGCTGATGAAATATTGGTTGGAGATATTGAGCATGTTGTACTTGGCGATGACTATAGCAAGTTTGATTTGATATTGTGTCTTGACGTTATTGAGCACTTGATAAACCCATGGGCCTTACTAGTAAAGGCTAGGGAACGATTGGACGATAGTGGTTGTTTAATCGCAAGCATTCCTAACGTAAGAAATTATAAAATTATTGGTAAGTTATTGTTTGGTGGCGATTGGAAATACAATAATGCAGGAATTTTGGATAGAGGGCACTTGCGATTTTTCACCAAAAAGACAATGCTGGAGGCATTTGAAGATGCTGGGTATGAAGTTGTAACGATAAAAATGAAAGATCTCTACAGTGGAGGAGTCTCCTATTATCTAAACAAAATTACTCTTGGCTTATTTGAGGAACTGTTCGCTGTTCAATACTTACTAAAAGTAAGAAAGAAGCTATGAAGATATTGTCACAATCAAGGGTAACGTTGTTTTCGGTATTTGGTGGTGATACCGTTCAAATGCTTAAAACCAAGGAATATCTAAATAAGCTTGGGGTACAATTTGATATATCAACTGATACTACCCCAAACCTCGATGGCTACGATATTGTTCATCTTTTCAACTTGATCCGTCCTCAAGATGTCTTGTCTCAAGCACGCAACGCAAAGAGGCAGGGGAAGAAGATTGCTTTATCAACAATTTATGGTCTATATACTGAATACGATCAAAAAGCAAGAGGCTTGGCTGGAAGGTTAATAACTAGATTTCTCTCTACAGGGCAAATTGAATATCTTAAAGTCTGCTCTCGAGCCGTGCTTAATAGGGAGCTGAGCAGAGCAACTGTTGAATATATTTGTAAAGGGCATATTCGCGCTCAGCGAGAGATAATTGAAATGACGGATGTATTTTTACCAAATTCTGAAAGCGAAATGCAGCGCGTTTGGGCCGATTTTCCCGAATCGAGGAGTAAGCCATATATAGTTGTGCCAAACGCTGCAGATGTTGAATTATTCAACTATGAGCAAGTTAAAATATCCCCGAATATATCAAAATATGTAGATGCTGTCTTATGTGTTGCTAGAATAGAGGGGAGAAAAAATCAACTCAATTTGGTTCGTAGCATGGAGGGATTGCCGTGGCAACTAGTGCTTATTGGAAAGGCTGCTCCCAACCATTTAACCTACTATGATCAAATTAAGAGATGTGCTGGGAATAATGTTCATCTGCTTGGCCAAGTCGAACATAGTGATCTTCCCCAGTTCTACAAGGCAGCTCGTGTGCATTGTTTAGTTAGTTGGATGGAAACGCCGGGGCTATCTTCACTTGAAGCAGCAGCAATGGGTTGTAATGTCGTTGTTACCGACAAGGGGGATCCTCGAGATTATTTCGGAGACTATGCCTTCTATTGTGAACCCGATTCAATAGATTCAATTAGAAGTGCAATTATCAGGGCATATGAGAACCCCATCGACCCTGCATTGAGAAAAAGAGTTTTAGAAAACTACACGTGGACGAAGGCAGCAGAAAAGACATTGGAAGGGTATAGATATGGGCTGGATTCCTAGTTTACGCCTTTTGCTTAGTCTTATAATTGGAGTTTTCTTGTGTGTTGGTTTTGCTCGTGCAAACAGCTATAATGTGGGAGTATACTATTTCCCAGCATGGTACTCCAGTAGTGAGTATTGGAATGACCTCCGGGGGCTTGAAGGCTCGAGGTCACCCGGTCGATCTTGGCCTGAACGTGAACCACTACTTGGTTTTAATTACCCTGAAGAAGATTTTAAAATTGCAGAAAAGCATCTCCAGTGGATGTATGAGTATGGTATTGACTTTATCATCTATGACTGGTACTGGAAAAAAGACAATACCACAAAGCTTGAACATGCGATCAATGCTTATTTAAAAGCAAAAAATAACAACAAGGTAAAATTCACGATACTTTGGGCAAATGAAACCGATGTGCCTGTTAATCTTCAGCAATTCACCTTGATGGTTAGTTATTGGATTAATAATTACTTTAATAAGAAACAATATGTGACAATTGATGGGAAGCCAGTCGTATTTATATTTTCTCCTGAAAGATTGAGAGACAGTGCAAGTAGTTTTGGTATGACTTCTAAGGACTTGTTAGACATAGCTCGGAAGATGAGTCGTGAAGCTGGTTATGGTGGTATATACTTTGTCGGTTGTGCTCAAGCAATTGAATATTTTATTAAGGACTTTCTTCCCAATAATGGTTATGACGCCATTTCTGCATATAACTATCATAGGGGATACAGTGGTGTATATGAAAAAGGAGGATTAGCTGTTAACTACTCCCAACTTTCAGCAGGTTACAAACAAAGTTGGGAATGGATACTTAGTAATACGTCCTTACCATATTTTTTGCCAGTTACTGCTGGATGGAGTAAAAAGCCGTGGGGTAGCTTCACTCCTCACGATGAATGTATTAGTGACCCAAATTCTTTTAAAGAACATCTTTTAGCTTCAAAAGAATATATAGATAGCTATAATATAAAAACGAAAAGCACAGTTGTTATATGTTGTTGGAATGAATTTGCTGAAGGCTCTTATATAGAGCCTACAAAAAGATGGCAATTTCAATATCTTCAAGCAGTGAAGGACGTTTTTGGTCGATGAATATAGCCCTTATCGGTACGAGAGGTGTGCCTGCCAATTATGGCGGTTTTGAAACGTGCGTTGAAGAACTTGGGAAGCGTCTTGTTGAACGTGGCCATCAAGTGACGGTATATTGCCGTAATAGTTATTATAAGTGCAAGATGACAGATTATCTTGGAATGCATCTTGTTTATCTTCCAAATTTAAAATTGAAATCATTAGATACACTCTCGCATACTTTCTTTTCAATATACCATGCTTTATTTCAGTCTTACGATGTACTTATGATATTTAATGCGGCTAATAGCCCGGCGTTAATTCTACCCTATCTTTTCCGGAATAAAATTGCCATCAATACTGACGGACTCGAATGGAAGCGTGGTAAGTGGGGGAAGTTTGCCAAGCAGTATTATAAATTTGCTGAATGGCTTTCAACAAAGCTTTCCGATCGGGTGATTGCTGATTCTGTTGGAATTCAAAATTATTACAAAGCAACATATGGAGTCGAAAGTACTTATATAGCTTACGGTTCAGAGATATCTGTTAGCAAGAAGCCAGAATTGATAAATTCGCTAGGAGTTACGCCAGGTAATTATTTTCTGCAAATCACTCGCTTCGAACCAGAAAATAATCCATTATTGACTATTCAAGCTTATAAGCGCATAAAAACCGACAAGAAATTAGTTATTGTTGGAGGAGTACCATACGAAAGCGACTATTATCGGCAAATATTGTCAGAAGCTGATAATAATGTACTGTTACCTGGGTATATATATGATAAAGAACTTCTTAATGAACTGTGGTGTAATTGTTATGCATATATTCATGGCAATGAAGTTGGAGGGACAAACCCAGCGCTGTTGCAAACCATGGGAGCAGGTTGCTTTACTATAGCAATCGACGTCCCATTTAGTTATGATGTGTTGCGTGACGGAGGTATTTATTACAAGAAATGCCCTATAGATCTAAGTAAACAAATGGAATGGGCATTAGAGCACGTGTCTGAGCTAGATCAATATAAAGCTAAGGCTGTCCAAAGAATCAAAACTGAGTATACTTGGGAAAAAGTAGCGGACGGTTACGAGCAATTATTTAATGAGATCGTCGCCAGGCGTTAGCGTATATATTATTGTCTATGCTCAAAGAACAAGCCAAACAATTTACTCTCCTGAGTAAGTTAATAGATATCATTTTGATATATATTGCTTTTGCTGCTGCCTATGAGGTCAGGAGCAAAATCGGTAATATTGGTGATTTTTATCATTATTTATGGGTTTTGTTGGTAATAATCCCAGTCTGGCACCTCTTGCTTTCAAAATATGGGATGTATGCATCGACGCGAACCCATTCCATCCCCAAGCTTGTTAGTGACTTAGTCAAAGTACACATCATCGGCGGCGTAATCACCGCGTCATTGATTTACTTCATAGAGCCCGGCGGCTTCAGGCGTATTCTGTTCGGCATTTTCATCCTGCTTTCCTTCTTATTTCTTACCCTCGGGAAACTGGCCCTTAAGCTGATTCTCTCCCATATCCGGCGGCGCGGTTATAATTTCAGAAATATCCTCATAGTCGGCACTAACGAGCGTTCGAAACGGTTCATTCATCTGGTTGAGCAGCACTCCGACTGGGGACTCAAAATAGTTGGGTTTCTCGGCGTGAAAGCAAATTCGCTGCCTGATACGTTGTCCGGATACAAAGTGTTGGGCTCCATGGCTCAACTTGTGGACATCTGCAAATCAAACCCCGTGGACGAGGTCGTTTTCTGTCTCCCCCGTCAGTGGGAAGAGAATATCGACGACTACCTCCACGATCTGGAGGAGATGGGGATCACGGTTCGGATGGTGCTGGACCATTACGAGATGAGGATTTCCCGGCGGGAGATGAGCATGTTTCACGATGAGATCCCCATTCTCACGTTTTACAGCAAGAATTTCGATGCCACTCAATTGTTCCTCAAGCGTTGTCTTGATTTTTTGGGATCCACCATGGGCCTGCTTATTACCGGCGCCCTGTATCCTTTTATTGCCTTGGCGATCAGGTTTGATTCTCCTGGGCCGATATTTTTCGGCCAGGAGCGGGTAGGGGAGAATGGCCGTATTTTCAAGTGCTGGAAATTCCGTTCCATGTATCTCGACGCAGAGGAGCGCAAAAAGGGGCTTGAGCATCTCAATGAGATGAGCGGTGCCATCTTCAAAATTGCTCACGATCCGAGGATCACCCGGGTGGGCAAGTTCCTCCGCAAGACGAGCCTGGATGAGTTGCCCCAGTTTTGGAACGTGTTTCGCGGCGAGATGTCGCTGGTGGGCACGCGGCCGCCGACTCCGGATGAGGTGGCCAAGTATGAAAACTGGCATCGGCGACGCATCTCGATCCGTCCGGGAATTACGGGGCTCTGGCAAGTCAGCGGGCGAAACCGTATCAACGAATTTGATGAGATCGTCAAGCTTGACCTGAAATATATAGATCAATGGAGCATCTGGCTGGATCTGAAGATTATCTTCAAGACGGTTGGAGTGGTTTTTTTCGGTACAGGGGCACAGTAGGCTACAGTCCCCCACGTGTTGCACGGGTAGGGTACGTGATTTTCAATTGATTTCTCTGCATTTCATGCTAGCATCGGTTCGTAATCGCTAATAAATCCAGCATATAATACCGTGTTGAACCGTTCATATCCCTCTTGAGTAAATGACCCCAATGAATCGAATTCCGCTCAGACTGTTGATTGCGCTGCTGATTCTCCCCGTCTTTCCCGGGTATGTCTGGGCGCTCGCCTCGAGCAACATCCCTCTTGACAGTCCTGTCTATCTATACCTCGATAAACTTGCCGGCTTTGGGTTGATTACCTCTGATACCAAGGGGATCAGGCCATACTCGAAGGCCGAAGCTGCCCGGCTTCTCCTTGAGGCTGAGGCGAATCTCGTGAAAAACGAAGAACAGATTCCCCCGCTGGCTTTCGAGTTTATCAAGCGCATCCGGGAGTTGATACCCAGGGAAGCATCTCTGAGGGGAGAGCCGGAAAAGGCGCCTTTGGTGGATTATACGCCGGTGGCTTCCGCCCGGTTGCGGTATGTGTACCTGGATGGACAGCCCCGCAGTTACAATCGGGATGTGCTCGACCCTGCAAATCAGTCCGCGTTCGGATTCATCGGCGGGAATCTGAGACCTCAGCCCCCTGGCGTGGTTCACCAGTCCGGAACCGAGGGTACCCCTCTGGTGGAGAATAACGAAGGGGTTGTCTATGGCGATGGGCATAACCTTGAGTTCCGCTGGAGCATGGAAGGATACCTCGGCCGCTATGCAACCGTGCTGGTGGAGCCGAATGCATTGCACACAGACGAAACCAACCGGCTGAGCCTGCAGAAGGCATATCTGAAGCTCGGGAGCGGCGGAATCGAGTTGGAGGTCGGGCGCGATGCGACCTGGTTCGGACCGGGCTATCGTGGCGCCACGACTCTGACCAATAATGCCGCCAACTTCGACATGGTCAAGCTTTCAAGCCCTGAACCCGTTGATGTGGGCTGGATCAAAGAGTACCTGGGCGACTTCAAGTATGCCCTGATCGGTTCGCGTTTCGATGCTACGGGGAGTGGCGCCGATTACCGGAAACCATGGTTTTTCGGGATGAAGCTCACTCTTAAGCCGAAGTCCTGGTTGGAGATCGGCGCGAACCTGGTGCGCCAGGAGGGTGGACCGGGATTCACGGGCGATGTGAGCCTGTTCGATCAGATTTTCGGCGGTGCCGATAACGATCATGTGAACTCGATCGCAGGGATCGACCTGCGCGTCAGGATTCCCTGGCTGCGCAATACGGAGATTTACGGCGAGTATTCGGGTGAAGATTCGGCATCGTTCTGGCCGTTTGTGGAAAGCTATGTGGCCGGTATCTATATTCCCTGTCTGACGCCTTCCGGTCGGGACGACCTGCGGTTCGAGTACTATCGGGGAAGTGTCATCCACTATACCGACTGGCAGTTTCCGGCCGGCTACGTCTATAAGGGGATGACCCCCGGCCATTCACAGGGCGGGGCGGCAGAAGAATTTTTCGTCAGGTACAGTCACTGGTTCTCGGCCCGCAACTCGCTGGCACTGGAATATTTTCACACCGAGCGGGGACAGGAAGGGCGCCTGAAGGTCAATAGCGCCGGCAGGTATGATCCGGTAAACGGGGTCATGCAGGCTGTTGAACGGAAAGATGCGCTCCGCGCTTTCTGGAGTCTGCCGTTTTACGGCGATGTCGATCTTAACGTGAATTACGGCTGGGAGCGGATTTCCAATGTGGATCTCGTGCCGGGCAACGACCGGACCAATCAGCTCGTGACCCTGGCACTTTCTTACCGGTATTGACCCCTACGATCATCCACTATACCCGCTATTTCTTACAAATGATCACCGCCCCGGTCGGGGTTCCTTTGTGTTCGGTAGAACACCCTCCCCATTTTTGTGTCCTGCACAGCAGTGTCCCTGTCGCTGAAAAGCATTCCCTGTAACAAAACATTACATCCGTTCCGGCTGGTTTCTTTCCAGGAGGCAGGGCCATCATGTCGTGCAAGTGCTCCACTGATGCCAGTTCCTTGGAGTGTCATGTTTGTCCGGTGCTAATGGCATGTTTCCTGTACTTGGCTACAGCAACCGCACAAAGGCGAAACTATGCGCGTACAACGCGTTGTTCGTTCGGATATATGCCGGGCACTGAAAGGAGATATCCCCATGACACGAAAAAAACGCTCCGCCGGGTTACTGCTGGCCCCTGTTCTGGCTCTTTCTTTGTTTTCAGGGGCCGAGGCGGTCCTGCTCGACGTGGGGCCGATCGTCCCGCAGGTAATAAACAGCTCTCCCCCCCAGCACGGTTTCCCGCTCTGGTACCGAGACACCAACCGGGTGCCACTGGAGCTTTGCCTCAGCAGAACGGCCAGTGTCAATGGCCCCATGTGTCTTACCCAGGAGCCGCTCCCGGCACAGCCCTTCAATTTCCCCAATAACTTTGGCCCGGAGGCCTTCTGGTGGTCGGCAGATGCCATCATGGCCATGCCCGGCGGTGGCGACGCACGGTTGATCATGGCGCTGGAAGCGGCGTTTGCCGTCGGAGATCCGATTCCGGGCGACCAGGTTTCCTTTGCGCGCATTCGCATCAGGATTGACACCCCTGTTGCCGGTACCTATGTGGTAACCTACCCCTATGGCGAGATGACCTTTAATGTTACGGATCCCGACGCGGGGATCAACTATACCCGCGACATCGGGATTGCGGTAAATAATTTCAACGGCGCCCTACTGGGCGATGTGGGACCGTTCCTCTACTGGGACACGGGGCCCGTGGCCGTTGGCGATGAATTGTTTGTCGGAGACCCGAACGTGGATCACCGCGTTCTGGGAAGCCCCTTCCCCGACCCCCTCAACCCCAATCAATTCTCCAATTTCTTCCGCGTCCGGGGGCCTGCGGCCGTTGGAACGCTGCAGACCGACCTGTTTGCGGTGATGGGCAAAATCTATCAGACGCCGATCCCCACGCCGCTGACGGTTGATCGTCTGACCTACAGCCGTGATGCGGCCGGGATGCAATTCCACGCCGCGGCAACGACCCAACCCGTTTCGAATCAGGTCAACCCGGCGCTTCCGTTCCCGCAGAACTTTGCGCTGACCGGCGTCCCGTCGGCGCTGGAGGTGACCGGCAGCGGTCTTCCGACCCAGACCATGATCACCAATGACCCTGCTGATGGTAAGTTCTTTTCGGCGAGCAGTTTCTTTGCCGATCCGGGGACACTTCCGGCCACGGTGCAGGTGACCAACATTAACGATGAGCCGGACACGGTCGTCACGGTTCCGCTGGTGGACGACGTTACCGTGTTCCGGGCAACGTACCGGCCGCAGAGCGGGACTCTGTCCATTGCGGCAGATTCCGCCGATGATGTGGCAAATCCGGTCCTCCAGGCGTATATGCCGGGCATGGCCGCTCCGCTCGGCACGTTGGTCAACGGGCAGATGTCCGTGAGCTTCCCGCTTGTCGATACCTCGGTTACGCCGACCAAGACCCATAACGTCCCGCCCGTGTGGGTGACGGTAAAGTCGGCTGCGGGAGGAGAGGCTTCTGCACTGGTGACTGTGCGCGATATATCGCCGCCGGTGGTTGCCGGCTTCAGCCCGGCCAGCGGCGTGGTGGGCACGGCCATTACCCTGTTCGGCAGTAATTTCTCGCCGTTCCTCGCGGAAAACATCGTGACCTTCAATGGCACCCCCGCCACGGTGCTCAGCGCCACGGACTCTTTCCTGACCGTTGAGGTACCGCTCCAGGCGACGACCGGCACCATCTCCGTGACGACGTCCGGCGGCCAGGCTGCCAGCGTTGCTTCCTTCATCCCCCGTTACACGACGTCGGTCACCTTGGCCGGTACCGGCTCCGGATCGGTCAATAGTGTGCCGGTGGGCATAGCCTGCACCGTGGGGACCTGCAGCGGTGAATTCGATTACAATACCGCCCTTGAGCTGATCCAGTCCGCTTCAGGCGGTTCCCAGTTCGACGGCTGGTCCGGCGACTGCACCGGCACGGGCCCCTGTACGCTTTCGACCACTGCCGATTGGGCCGTGACCGCTGCCTTCTCCATCCAGCCCAATATCCGGATTGGTGCCTTGGCCTACTTCGGAACCGCCCAAGCGGCGTTCGACGCGGTTCAAAACGGCGAGGTCATCCTTGCCCGGGCAATGATTCTGCCCGGTTCGGACCCCGTGTATGACCGCCCCGGCGTCTCCTCGACCTTCTCGGGTGGCTACGCCGACTTCACCGAGCCGTTGACGCAGAGCGACTACACCACCATTGTCGGTTCGCTGACCATAAACCGGGGCGAGTTGGTCATCGACCAGGTAATAGTCAACTGATTCCTGCTACGACCGGCGCGGGAGTGAGATCGTGGTTTCCGCTCTCTCACTCCCGCGCCGGTCGGCTTCTACTCCACCAGATACCCCTTCTCCGCAAGTACTCCTGCCAGAGCCGTCCGCGCCTCCTCTTCGCCGTGCACAAGCCTGATGGTTTTCGGGGGGACGGTGATTCCTTCGACGAATTCGACAAGGTCCCGCTGGTCGGCATGGGCCGAATAGCCGCTGATGGTGTGGACGGCCGCCCGCAGGGGGTAGGTGCCGCCGTCCAGGTCGATGGAGGGGAGGCCGCCGGGTTCCCGTTTTTGTTTCGCCGCTTCCAGAATCTCTCTCCCCGGGGTTCCCGCGGCCTGATAGCCCACAAAGAGGATATCGGTGCGCGGATCCGTCATCAGGGCCTTGAGGTAGTTGACAATGCGTCCGCCCGCGCACATGCCGCCGGCAGCGATGACGATGCAGGGGCGGGCGGTCTTGCGGAGATACTCCACCGTGGTCCGATGATCGGCATGGCTTTCGATGACGGTCATCTGCTCGAAGGATAGGGGATGGCGGTTCTGAGCAACGGTTTCGAGCGCCTCTTCGTCCCAGAGTCTGCGCAGCCGGTTATAGACCCGGGTGACGCTGAGGGCCAGGGGCGAGTCGACGATGATTTCCAGGTCGTCCCACGGCAGGCCGGCGGCGGCCTCCTCGGTCCGGTGCCGGCTGATGAGATCCTCGATCTCGTAGAGCAGTTCCTGGGTCCTGCCGATACTGAAGGCCGGCACCAGAAGGGCGCCGCGATTTTCGAGCGCCCGGACGATGACCCTGCACAGTCGCTCCCGGCGCTGTTCGCGTCCCTCGTGCCGCCGGTTGCCGTAGGTTGATTCGAGAACCAGGATGTCTGCCCGTTCGGGCGGTTTCGGGTCGGGCAGCAACGGGGTGAAGGGCGCGCCCAGGTCCCCGGAGAAGACAACGACCGTGTCGCCCTTTGTCCCGTGGGCGGTTCCGGTTTGCTCCGGCTGTAACGCCGGGCTGACCGATACCTCCACGTACGCCGAGCCCAGGATATGCCCCGCCTGCTGAAGACGCAGCGAAACGGAGCGACCATCCCAGCTTCCCAGCTGGTGCCACCTGTCGTAGGAGAGGGGGACCAGCCGTTTTTTCACGGCATTGAGGAAGCGGGCGATGAGGTGCTCGTCACGGGTGATGCCGACCTTGACGGCGTCCTCAAGAACCAGGGGCAGGAGCAGGGCGGATGCCTCACTGCACCAGATGGGCCCCTGGAACCCCGCTCCCAGCAAGTGGGGGATGCGTCCGCAGTGATCGATGTGGACATGGGTGAGCACCAGCCCCTTGACCCGGTCAAGCGGAAAGTCGATGAAAGGCAATCTCTTGCCGCCGTTGCCGTCGCTCCCCTGGGGGAGGCCGCAATCAATGAGAATGGCGGCGCTGTCGGTGATGGCGAGCTCGTGGCAAGACCCGGTGACGCCGAATTTTCCGCCATGATGGATGATCTGCATACGTTCTCCCCGAACTTGACAAGGTAGCGTGTAAATTTGTTAATAAAAGCCAGGGGAGAAGTCAAGGGCATATGCGCATTTCCGGTTGACTGGAAGGCGAGGTAAAGGGTACTAAGGATTATCGTGACATGTGAGCGGCACGCTGCTATCCAATAGGGCGTTGCCGTTGGTATGTTGAGCGCCGCCAACGCTGGCCGGCCCACAACCAGTTTTACAACAGCTTTGATAGAGGTACGACGCATGAGGACTTGGAAGGCTTACGTTATCGCTTTGATCACCCTGATTACCGGTGTTGCCGGCACTGCGCACTCCATTGCGAGGGCGGTTGAGGTCCCCGAGGCCGTGGTGCGCCAGTTCTCCGGAAGCAAGGGAGCGGCGCCCGCCGTTGGTGAGGCCGCCGGACAGCTTCCCCAGCAACAACCGGAGGAAGGGGCGAAGCTGCTGCTCAAGGCCGAGCCGGCTGACGGGCAGATCGTCCTCACCTGGGCATCGACAGCTGCACCCAAGAGTCCGGAGGAAACCCCGTCGAACTATGTGATTCACTACGGTACCGAGCCAAACGCATACGGCAACAAGGTCGACGCGGGTCTTGCCGCCACCTTCAGAATCCAGAACCTGACCAATGAGCGGCCCTATTTCGTGAGGGTCATGGGCTATAACGCAGATCGCAAACTGGTGCTTTCCTCCGAGGAGGCAAGGGTTATCCCCATGTCTCCCGATGCGTCCGCTTCGTCCCTGGAGCGTGCCTTTGCCCGCCAGAGCCCGACGCTGCTGGACAAGCTCGAACCGACTCCCCTCAACAGATCACTCCGGCAGTTCGGGTATGAGTTTTTTAAAAACAGTCTCGCAAGTCTGGCCGTGACTGAAAATCTGCCCGTGGGCCCCGACTATGTCGTTGGTCCGGGCGATTCCATCAGAATTGATGTGTGGGGGAGCTTCACCGCCCGCTATGAGCCGACGGTGGACCGCAACGGCGAGATCCTGATCCCGCGCATCGGTCCGGTGAAGCTCTGGGGACTGACCTACGGCCAGGCGCGGGAAGCCATAGACAAAGCACTGGCCCGCTACTACAAAGGGTACGAGCTGAACGTGACCCTGGGGAGCCTCAGGACCATCCAGGTTTACGTGGTTGGTGAGGTGGAAACGCCCGGAGTGTACAGTGTCAGCTCCCTGGCCACGGTGGTCAACGCCCTGGCCGCAGCCGGGGGGCCTTCGAAGAACGGGAGCCTGCGGTCGATCAGGGTGTCGAGACCGGGAGCCGAGCCCCGCGCGATCGATCTGTACGACATGTTTCTCACTGGTGACCGCAGCAATGACGTGAGGCTGCAAAACGGCGACACGGTCTTTGTGCCGGTGATCGGGCCGGTTGCGGCCGTGGCGGGCGAAGTGCGGCGCCCCGGCATCTACGAGCTGAAGGGCGCGACGCCGCTCGCCCGGCTGGTGGCCATGGCGGGGGGGATCACGGCGGCGGGGGATACGGGGCGTATCCAGCTGGAGCGGATCGAGGGGAACAGCGCCCGGGTCGTGCTCGATTATGAGCCCAAAGGGGGCGACCTGGAGGCCGAGCTTTCCCGGGTGGATTTGAAGGACCGCGACATGGTCACCGTGTTCCCGGTGTTCGATGCCGTGCGCAAGGTGGTCACCCTTACGGGGAACGTGACGCGGCCCGGTGCCTATCAGTTGAAGGAGGGAATGCGGGTCAGGGATATTCTTCCTGATCCGTCGGCCCTTCTCCCCGAATCGTATCTGGAATCGGCCGAGATTACCCGTCTTGCTCTTCCCGAGTACCGCCGGGAAGTGGTCACCTTCAACCTGCGGGCCGCCATGCAGGGCGATCCCAAGGAGAACCTCCCCCTTCAGGAGCAGGACACGGTGCGGGTGTTCTCACGGGCCGAGATGCTTGAGAAGCACACGGTGTCCATCAGCGGGGCAGTGCTCAATCCGGGCAGCTATGAGTATTTTCCGCGCATGACGGTGCGCGATCTGGTGACCGTCGCCGGCAGTCCCAAGCGTAATGCCTTTCTGGGCAGTGCGGAGCTGACCAGGATCAATGTCACTGGCGACGGTGCGCGGGCGAGCAGGCAGGATATCAACCTCGAAAAGGCCATGGCGGGCGATCCCGAGCATAACCTCCCCCTGCAGACCGACGACGTCCTCATCGTCCGGAGCATCGAAAACTGGCTCGAGGCAAGCGACCGGTTCGTGACCCTGCGGGGCGAGGTGAAGTTTCCCGGCACCTATTCCATTGCCAAGGGAGAGCGACTGAGTTCGGTCATTGCCCGGGCCGGCGGCTATACCGAGCATTCCTGCCTGAAGGGGGCCAAGTTCACCCGCCGGTCGGTCCGGGAAGAACAGCAGCGCCGGATGGACGAGGTGATCGCCCGGACCGAGCAGGATGTCTACCGCAAGCAGGCTGAACTCTCGTCGGTGGCTACATCACGCGAGGAGCTGGAGGCCACCAAGGCGGCCCTCGACGGTCTGTTGCGGAGTCTGGCGAAGCTGAAGACCACCAGGGCCGAGGGGCGGGTGGTGATCCGGTTGGCACAGGTCGAGGCACTTGCCCACAGCTCCTATGACCTTGAACTGGAGGGCGGGGATGAACTTTATGTCCCTCCGACCCCGAGCGTGGTGTCGGTCATGGGATCCGTCTACAACCCCACGTCGTTCCTGCACATTTCAGAGCGGGACGTGGCCTATTACCTGGAACGTTCCGGCGGCGCCACCCGTGAGGCCGAGTTGGATGACTTGTACATCATCAAGGCTGACGGATCGGTCTTCAGCAGGCAGCAGTCGTCCTTCGGCATCCGCTGGGACGACTATGCCCGGCGCTGGACGTTCGGCGGATTCCTGTCGTCCCCCCTGGAGCCCGGAGATACGCTCGTGGTGCCGCAGAAGCTCGAGCGAACCGCCTGGATGCGCGAGATCAAGGACATAACAACCATCCTGTCGCAGGTAGCCATAACCGCCGGCGTGATCATCGCGGCAGGCCTCTAGCCGGAATGATTACCCCGGAATCCCGCAGGAAGCTCTACACGGTTCTTCTCGCCGTCTGGGGGGTGGCTATCCTTGTCCTGACCCTGATGCCGGCCTCCAAGGCGGAACCGCTTCCCATTCCCGGCTGGGACAAGATAGAGCATGCAGTGGCGTTCGGCGCACTGGCGTGGTTTGCCGGGCGATTTCTGGTCGTGTACGGAAAATGCGTGCGCCGCTGCTGGCTCTGGGCGTTTTGCGCCACTGTGACGTACGGCGCCCTGATCGAGGTTGCCCAGGCAACATTGACCACGACGCGTACCGCCGAACTGGGCGATCTGGCAGCGGATGCGGTGGGAGCCGGCCTTGTCTGCCTGCTTGCCTCCCGCACGGGGGGTGCCGGAAACAGGGAGGGATAGGGTTGATGGTTCGGTGCGTCATGGGGGCGATAGTTGCGGCGGCCATTCTGGTGGTGCTCACGGCAACGACGGCGGTAGCGGAGGATATGCCCTGGTCGGGCGAATTTCTGAGCCGGGAGGCACGGACGCTCCGCGACGAGTCTGCCGCTTTCGTAACGGCGCCCTTCAGGGTCGATAATGGTGCCCTGTGGGGGACACTGGCCGTAGCGGGGGCAGTGGGAGTCCTGTCGCAGTTCGACGAGGATATCCGGGACGAGGTGGCAGAAACGCGCGGCCGGACCCTTGACCGGATCACCGATGCCGGCAGTCTCGTGGGTAATCCGGTCATTCATCTGGGAGTGGCGGGTGCCGTTTATGGCGGCGGGCTGCTTGCCGGGTCCCCCCGCTGGCGGGATACGGGGCTCATGATGGGTGAGGCGGCTCTCCTGGCTGATGCCGCAACCCTGGTGCTCAAGCAGGCTATTGGCCGCGCCCGACCCCTGACGGGCAAGGGGGGCGGCAGCTTCCGCCCGTTTGGGTTCGAATCGGATTACGATTCCATGCCCTCCATGCACACGGCCAGTTCCTTTGCCATGGCTTCGGTCATCACGTCCACGTCCGGAAGTGTGCCGGTGGGTGTCGTATCCTATGCAACGGCTGCCTTTGTGGGGTTTTCCCGCATGCAGGAAGGAAAGCACTGGGCCAGCGATGTGCTCCTGGGTGCCGCCATCGGCGAACTGGCCGGCAGGATCGTCACCCGCTTCCACGCCGGCGGCGGAAATCTGGCGCTGGTGCCGGCAGTGGCGGAAGACGCGGCAATCCTTTTCCTGGTCGGGAAATTCTAGGAGGTTTTTCATGCTGTCAGCCGTTATCTTCGATTTCGACGGGATCATCGTCGATACCGAACCGCTCCACTACCGGGCATTCCAGGCCATTCTCGAACCTATTGGGTTCGGCTATTCCTGGGAGGCCTACGTGGATGTCTACATGGGCTATGACGACCGGGACGCCTTCCGGGAAGCGTTCAGGGTGCGGGGCGCGGACTTGGAAGACCGCGAACTCGAAGGTCTTATCGCCCGCAAGGCGGCTGCGTTCCAGGAGATCATCGCTTCCGGCGTCACACCCTATCCGGGTGTTGTCGAACTGATCAGGAACATCAAGGCCAATCATCCCGTGGCGCTTTGCAGCGGCGCACTCCGCTCGGACATTCTGCCGATCCTGGAGGGGCTCGGCCTCTCGGGCATCTTTGACGTCATGGTCACAGCCGACGAGGTGTCGGCCAGCAAACCCGACCCGGCCAGCTATGCCCTGGCGGTGCGGCGGCTGACAGCTGCCTTTCCCGACCGGCAGATTCGGCCGGAAACATGCGTCGCGATTGAAGACACACCGGCTGGCATCGCCTCGGCCACGGGGGCCGGGATCGGTGTCCTTGCCGTCACCAACAGCTATCCCGCCGTGCGGCTCGGCGGTGCCCGCAGGGTCGTTGACTCCCTGGCCGACGTGGGCCTGGCCGACCTGGCGGCATTGACCGGCCAGGAGTAAGCCCCCTGATTCATCGTTTCCATTCATTCTTCCAATGAACCGCCTTCCCGTTGACGACGTCATCCCCGACCTGCTGACGGCCCTTGAGCAGCGGAACGCCGCAGTACTTCAGGCGCCGCCGGGGGCCGGGAAAACCACCCGCGTTCCCCTCGCGCTCCTTGACGCTCCCTGGCTGAACGGCAAACGGATTATCATGCTGGAACCGCGCCGGCTGGCCGCGACGAATGCTGCCCGCTGGATGGCCCGCAGTCTGGGGGAGGAGGCGGGCGCCACAGTGGGGTACGCCATCCGCTTCGACCGCCGGGTGTCTGCCCGAACCCGGGTGGAAGTGGTGACCGAAGGAATCCTCACCCGTCGACTCCAGTCCGATCCGCTCCTTGAGGGGGTCGGTGCGGTGATCTTCGACGAGTTCCACGAGCGGAGCATCCATTCGGATCTGGCCCTCGCCCTCTGCCGCGATGTTCAGGCAGGGCTGCGGGAGGACCTGCGGATCATCGTCATGTCGGCAACCATGGCTGCGGCGCCGGTCGCGGCCCTGCTCGGCGACGCACCGGTCATCACCAGCGAGGGGCGAAACCACCCCGTTGTGCTGCGGCATATTCCGCCCAACGACCGGGAGAACCTCCCCTCGGCCGTGGCGCGCGCCGTCCGGATTGCAGCGCGCGAGTGCGAAGGGGATATCCTCGCGTTTCTCCCCGGCGTCGGAGAGATCAGGCGCTGTGGCCAACTGCTCGCTGATGATCCGCCGTTGCATGCCCCGCTGGTGGTGCCCCTCTACGGCGATCTGCCGTTCGTGGAGCAGGAGCGGGCGATTCTGCCGGTCCCCGGCCGGCGCAAGGTGGTGCTGGCAACAACCATTGCCGAAACGAGTCTCACCATCGAAGGTGTCCGCGTGGTGGTGGACGGTGGCCAGACCCGGCGGCTGAGATATGATCCGGCCTCGGGGCTGAACCGGCTGGTCACCGAGCGGGTTTCCGCCGCATCGGCGACCCAACGGGCCGGTCGGGCCGGCCGCCTGGGACCGGGAACCTGCTACCGCCTCTGGCCAGAGCATAACCAGCAGGCGCTCCTGGCGGCAGATCCCCCGGAAATCCTCATTGCCGATCTGGCTCCGCTGGCCCTCGACCTGGCACACTGGGGGGTAAGCGATCCTGCGTCCCTTGCCTGGCTCGATCCTCCTCCCCGCGGGGCACTGGAGGAGGCGAGAAACCTTCTGAAGTCCCTCGATGCCCTTGACGGCCAGGGGATGATAACCGAAACGGGACGGCGCATGGCGGAGTTGCCGCTCCATCCTCGTCTGGCCCATATGTTGCTGCGCGCGACCGAGCGCGGGCTGGCACCTCTTGCGTGCGACGTGGCCGCGCTGCTCACGGAGCGGGACATCGTGCGTCCCGCCGGGACCGGTCAGGCCACCGAACGCGCCGGCTGCGACATGCTCATCCGGGTAGAGGCCCTTGAACAGTGGCGGCAGGGAAGGGGGGGGAGGGATCACCAAGTTGATTCTTCAGCCTGCCGGGCAGTGGACCGGGTGGCATCACACCTGCGGCGCCTGATTGCCCCGGATGGAAAGGGGCACGCGGTTGCGGATCCGGTTCGGGAAACGGGGCTGCTGCTTTCGTGGGCATATCCTGACCGGATCGCCCAGGCCCGTCCCGGGGGCGAACGGCGCTATCTTCTGGCCAACGGCAGAGGGGCCTTGTTGTCGGAACGGAGTTCCCTCCACGGGGAGCAGTTGCTCGTGGCCTATCTGGTGGAGCGCGGCGAGCGGGGGGACGACCTGATTCGCCAGGCGAGCGCCCTTGACCCGGCGCGGTTCCACGAAGAGTTCTCCGGCGACATCTACCGGCGGCGCACGGTGGTTTGGGATGATCGCGAAGGAAGGGTGATCGCCCGGGATGAGGTCTGCTACGGTGCCATTGTTCTGGAGAGCCGCCCCGTCTCCGCCACGGGCGATGAGGTCCGTGCTGCCTTGCTGACGGGACTGCGTGTCGGTCCGGGCATAACGGCTCTGGGATGGCCGCCGGCCGTCCGCCAGTTCCGGGCACGGGTCCGCTTTCTCGGCCGGGTCTGCCCTGTCGACGGCTGGCCCGATCTTTCCGATGAACGACTTCTGGAAACAATCGAGGTCTGGCTCGGCCCCTTTCTGGGAAAGGCCCGGAGCCTTGCCGACCTGGCGTCTATCGATCTTCTGACGCCTCTGAAAGCCCTGCTCTCCTGGGACCAGCTCCGCCGCCTCGACGAGGGGGCACCCACTCACCTGACGGTGCCGAGCGGTTCGCGGATTTCCCTGGCGTACGATGCGGAAGGGGCTCCGACCCTGGCGGTGAAGCTGCAGGAAATGTTCGGGTGCGCCGATACCCCTGCCGTGGCCTGGGGGCGGGTCCCGGTGGTGGTACACCTCCTGTCCCCCGCCGGGCGTCCCCTGCAGGTCACGTCCGATCTGCGCGGCTTCTGGAACGGGGCGTATCAGGAGGTCAAAAAAGAGATGCGGGGACGCTACCCCAAGCATCCCTGGCCCGACGATCCCTGGAGCGCGGTGCCGACCCGCAGGACCAAACGGTCGGGAGAAGGGTAGCGGATGTGGCTGCAGTAATCAGTGGTTGGTCAGCAGTATGGTTCCGTCGGCCTGGAGGATTTTGCGAATGGTGTCCGCGGCGCGGGGAGTAGCAGCGGTGCCGATCCGATCGCCCCGGGCGCCGGGCAGATATGATGATGTGACGTTCACGTCGCCCCGCCAGGCTTCGAAGTGGAGGTGGGGCCCGGTGGATCTCCCCGTCGAGCCGGAGAGGGCGATGGTATCGCCGGCGGAGACGCTGGCTCCCTCTACCACCGCATTCATGGAGTTGTGGGCGTAGAGAGTGATTATGCCGTCCGGGTGTTCAAGGACCACCATGGTGCCGTAGCCCGGCCGGTTTCCCGCAAAGGCCACGCGCCCCGGTGCGATGGCCCTGACCGGCGTTCCCTCAGGCACGGCGATGTCGATGCCCCGGTGTTCGCGCATGGTGCCGTCGATGGGATCGTGTCGGAATCCCACCAGGGAGGTTATCCTTCCCTGGACCGGCGGCGCCGCGGATGCATCTGAAGGGGGCGGAACGGTCTGGCTGATTGCAGGAGATGTCCCGGTGATGCCGGTCGCCCGCAGGTGGTGCGGCACGGTGCGGCGGGTACCGGGCCGGGCTGCCTTTTTTTCGCGCAGATAGAGCGATGCCTTGCCGTTCCTGGGGGAGTCGGTGAAGCATTCTACGCCGTCCTCGTCCACGAACCGGTATATGTCGGCCCGTGAACGCTCGGGGGCAGTCAGCCCCACCAGTGCAGCGAGCATGACGATACGCACTGTGTGTCCTGTGATCATGATGGTCTCCACTATACCTATCGGCCGGAAACAAAACAAGTTTAACCGGGCTGTGAGCACCTCCTGCAGAAGCATGATGCAGAGATGTCCGATGTTTGGCTTGACTGACAGCCGGAGAAGACGCAGGGCTGCGCTACGGCCCGAGTCACTGGAACGGGCTGCCCGATAGTGGTGCTTATTTGATGTGCAGACGGGTGCCTTGTGGTGCCTTAATTTTGTGCTATATTTTTTCTGTTCCCTTCCCGGCGCCAATCCCCAATCCTCAACCTGTTGAATTTGCTGTTATTGGATTTTTCTCTCTGTTTAGGCAGGCTATTTGCTTTTATATCTGCACCAAAGACGCCGCAGGGGGATACGCCTTGCTTTTTGAGGGTGGCAAACCTATAATCCTCCAACTTTTCAACTATCCCAAGGGGGTGATGTGTCTTGAAAAAAGTCGAAGCGATTATCAAACCGTTCAAGCTGGATGAAGTTAAGGAAGCGCTCAACGAAATCGGCATCCAGGGAATCACGGTTGGGGAAGTCAAGGGGTTCGGTCGTCAGAAGGGGCACACGGAACTCTATCGCGGCGCTGAATATGTCGTGGATTTTATCCCCAAGATCAAGATGGAGATCATTGTCGCCGACGATATCGTTTCCAAGGTGGTCGATACCATTGAGCAGGCCGCCAAGACGGGGCGCATCGGCGACGGTAAAATTTTCGTGACTCCGGTTGAAGAGGTTATCCGCATACGGACCGGCGAACGCGGCGAAGACGCACTGTAGCGTCGTACTTTATCTGTTTTCGAAAGGAGATTGTGTAAATGACACCACAAGAGGTAGTAAGCTTCGCCAAAGAGAACGGCGCGCTGATGGTCGATTACAAGTTCATGGACTTCGTTGGCATCTGGCAGCACGTTTCCGTGCCGATTTCGGAGTTCGGTGAAGATACATTTGAGGAAGGCCAGGGTTTCGACGGTTCCTCAATCCGCGGCTGGCAGCCTATCCATGCGTCGGACATGATCCTCCTGCCGGACCCTGCAACGGCCAAGATGGATCCGTTCATCGCCGTGCCGACCCTTTCGCTCATCTGCAATGTTTTCGATCCGATCACCAAGGAAGACTACACCCGCGATCCGCGCAATATCGCCCGTAAGGCCGAGGCGTACCTGAAGTCGACCGGCATTGGCGATACCGCTTTCTTCGGTCCCGAGGCCGAGTTCTTCATTTTCGACGACGTCCGGTACGATTCGACCTCCAACCAGTCGTTCTACGTGGTTGATTCGGTGGAGGGTGCCTGGAACACCGGCCGTGAAGAGTTCCCCAACCTGGGCTACAAGCCGCGCCACAAGGAAGGTTATTTCCCGGTTTCCCCGACAGACTCCCAGAACGATCTCCGCAATGAGATGGTCATGGAGCTCCAGAAAGTCGGCATCCGGGTCGAGTGCCAGCATCACGAGGTTGCCTCCGGCGGCCAGGCCGAAATCGACATGCGGTTCTCTTCCCTCGTCGACATGGCCGACCAGCTCCAATGGTTCAAGTATGTCATCAAGAACGTTGCCTACCGCAACGGCAAGTCCGTTACCTTCATGCCCAAGCCGCTCTATGGGGACAACGGTTCCGGCATGCACTGCCACATGTCCATCTGGAAGGACGGCCAGAACCTCTTTGCCGGCGACAAGTACGGCGGGCTTTCCCAGATGGCCCTCTGGTACATCGGTGGTATCATCAAGCACGCCAAGGCTCTGTGCGCCCTGACCAACCCGACCACCAACTCATACAAGCGTCTGGTGCCGGGCTTCGAGGCACCGGTGAACATGGCTTACTCCAGCCGTAACCGTTCCGCCTCCATCCGGATCCCCATGATGTCCACCAACCCGAAGGCCAAGCGGATCGAGTACCGGACTCCGGACCCCTCCTGCAACGGCTATCTTGCCTTCGCCGCCATGCTGATGGCCGGCCTCGACGGCATCGAGAACAAGATCGATCCGGGGCAACCGCTGGATAAGGACATCTACGGGCTTTCCCCCGAGGAGCTCAAGAACATCCCGTCCGCTCCGGGAAGCCTTGAAGATGCCCTCAAGGCCCTGGAAGCCGACCACGAGTTCCTTCTCAAGGGCGACGTCTTTACCCCCGACGTTATCGAGAAGTGGATCGAGTACAAGATGGAAGCCGAGGTCAACCCGGTCCGCATGCGTCCGGTCCCCCTCGAGTTCGCCCTCTACTACGACATCTAGTCGAAGGCCACAATCTGCAGCAAGCGAAAGGCGGGAGCGATCCCGCCTTTCTTTTTTGCACCGGCAATTCAGGCTGCTTCGTTGACTTTCCGCCCCATATCTGTTAGAAATGACTGATTTTACGAGGTGAAAAGCCCCACACATGGAAAACTTCTTTCTCAAGCTCTCCATCATGCTCGTGCCGGCCCTTATGGCAATCACCTGCCACGAAGTCTCCCACGGCTTCATCGCCGATCGACTTGGTGACCGGACGGCCCGCTTCATGGGCCGGCTCACGCTGAATCCCCTCAAGCACCTGGACCTCTTCGGCACTCTTATGGTCTTCATCGTCGGCATCGGGTGGGCCAAGCCGGTTCCGGTCAATTTCGGCAACCTGCGTAATCCGAAGCGGGACATGGTCTGGGTTGCGGCCGCCGGGCCCATTACCAACTTCACGCTGGCCTTTCTGTCTGCCATGGCCATGCGCGGACTGGCCGCTGCAGGCAGCATGCTGCCGGATAGTTCGCCCCTTCAGATGGCCCTCGACCCGATCGTGCTGATGCTTGCCTTTTCGGTCTACATCAATCTGCTCCTGGGCATCTTCAATCTGATTCCGGTGCCTCCCCTGGACGGCGGCCGCGTGGCCGTGGGGCTTCTGCCCTACCGGCAGGCCGAGGCCTTGGCGCGGTTCGAGCCCTACGGCATGATCGTCATCATCCTGCTGGTTTTTTTCACTAATATATTCGAGAAAGTCATCTCCCCGGTGGTGGATTTGGGCATCAGCATCCTCGCCGGTCCCCAAAGCGGACTGGTGTACAATGTCACGCATTTTCTGATGAGATAACAGGTGCGCGGACCCGGTGGATGAAGCGATGGTCCACCGTTGTCCCGTGCCGGCAAGGAGCCTGCAATGAGCAACAAGCGGATAGTAAGCGGCATGAGACCGACCGGCAAGCTTCACCTCGGCCATTTCCACGGGGTGCTGGCAAACTGGCGTGAGCTTCAGGAGGAGTATGAATGTTTCTTCTTCGCCGCTGACTGGCATTCTCTCACCACCGAGTATGACAATACCGGCGCAATTCTCGAGAACATCCGCGAAATGGTTCTCGACTGGCTTGCCTTCGGGGTCGATCCGGCCAAAAGTGTCATATTCCGCCAGAGTCTCGTGCCCCAGCATGCGGAACTCAACCTGATTCTCTCCATGATTACGCCCGTGTCGTGGCTTGAGCGCAACCCGACCTTCAAGGAAATGCAGGACAACCTTGACGCCAAGGATCTTTCCACCTTCGGCTTCCTCGGCTATCCGGTCCTCATGGCGGCGGACATCATCCTCTACCGGGCGGCAAAGGTGCCGGTGGGACATGACCAGTTGCCCCACCTGGAGATAACCCGCGAGATCGCCCGCCGCTTCAACTACCTCTACCGTGAAGTTTTCCCCGAGCCAGCGGCGCTCCTTACGGAGACCCCCAAGGTGCTCGGCCTCGACGGCCGGAAGATGAGCAAGTCGTACGGCAATTCCATCTATCTCTCCGAGACTGCCGAAGAGACGAGCAAAAAGATCATGTCCATGGTGACCGACACCCAGCGGGTCCGCCGCAGCGATCCGGGTGAGCCGGACCGGTGCGTGGCATTCAACCTACATCGTCTCTATGTTCCCGACGACGAACGGGCCGAGATCGTCGAGTCCTGCCGTGGCGCAACGATCGGTTGTGTGGACTGCAAGAAGATCCTTGCCCGCCATCTTGTGGAGACACTTGCGCCGTTCCGCGCCAAGCGCGTGGAACTTGCGGCCCGTCCGGAACTGGTGGACGAGATTCTGGCCGAGGGCAGCAATCGGGCGGCCCGCGAGGCAACCGTGACCATGACCGCCGTGCGGGACGCCATCAGACTATGAGTGAAGGGGAAACCCTCACATTCGGCCTTGAAGGAGCCGCCTCGCCCTATACGGTCAGGCTCGAGGTGTTCGAAGGCCCCCTGGATCTACTCCTGCACCTCATCAAGAAGAACGAGGTGGATATCTACGATATCCCGGTATCCACCATCACGCGCCAGTACCTTGAGTACATACGCATGATGAAGGAGCTCAACCTGGAGGTGGCCGGCGATTTCATCGTCATGGCCTCCACCCTGATCCAGATCAAGTCGCGGATGCTCTTGCCGGCGCCCGACGAGGAGCCCGGCGCAGAGGATGAAGAGGCCGACCCGCGGGCGGAACTGGTGCGCAGGCTGCTGGAATACCAGCGGTACAAGGAGGCCGCGCTCACCCTGTCCGAACGGGAGTTGCTCGGCCGCGACGTGCATGTGCGCGCCGCAGCGGGGGATGAGCCCGAACCGGCTCCCGAGGAGGAACCGGTAGAGGTGGAGCTGTTCGAATTGATTGAGGCTTTCCGGCGGGTTCTCGACCGGGTTTCCCAGGAGAGTTTTCATGAAGTGGGCTCCGAGTCGATTACCATTGCCGAGCGGATCAACGATATCCTCACCGCTCTGGAGGGAAAGGAGTCGCTCCTGTTCGACGATCTTTTCCCCGAGGGCTTCAATAGGGATTTTTTCATTGCGACCTTTCTGGCCGTACTTGAGCTGTGCAAGTTGAAGATGGTGCGGGTCGTTCAGGCGAGCCGCTACGGCTCCATCTGGATCGCGCCGGCAGTGTCGGATTCGGCGGATGCCGCCGGGGAGTTGACTGATGCACCGGCTTGAGTCCCTTGTGGAAAGCCTGCTTTTCGTTTCAGAGACACCGCTGTCTCTGGATCGTCTCTGCTCATTGCTGGAGGAGTTCGACCGGGCCGCTATCCGCGAGGCTCTTGATCGCCTGCTGGAACGCTATGGCGGAGAGGGCCGGGGTATTATCCTGGCTGAGGTGGGAGGCGGATTCCAGTTCCGGACTCCCGCCGGCAACGGAGATGTGATCCGGCGGCTCACCAAGGCCCGGCCGGCCCGGTTCAGCCAGTCTGCTCTGGAAACGCTGGCCATAATTGCCTACCGTCAGCCGGTCACCCGAGCCGAAATCGAGTACCTGCGCGGGGTTGATTCGGGGGGGGTGCTGAAGACCCTTCTGGAGAAGAAGCTCATCAAAATTCTCGGCAAGCGCGATATTCCAGGGAAACCTCTCATCTACGGCACCACCCGCGAATTTCTCGAACTGTTTGCCCTGAAGGACCTGAAGAGCCTGCCGTCACTCAAGGAGATCCGTGAGCTTTCCGAAGCCGCGGCATTCGAGCAGCAGGAGGAACTGCCGCTGGCAGCCCCTCCGGAAGAGGGCAGAGAGCAGTAAATGTGGTATACGTTATACGTCGACGCGTTGCCGCAGGGGGGCGGCACGAGATCAGGGGTGTCAAGGAGGATGCCATGGTACGTCAACCAGCAGTGGCCGGACAGTTCTATACCGACGATCCCCGCAGGCTCAGGGAGGAACTCGGCCGCCTGATCCGGCCCGTTCCTGCCCCGCGCCGCGTAACCGGCGTCATCGCTCCCCACGCCGGCTATATGTATTCCGGCGCCATTGCCGGCGCCGTCTACGGTTCGATTACCATCCCCCGCACCGTTGTCATCCTCGGCCCCAACCATCATGGCCTTGGCGCTGCCGCCTCGCTCTACCCCGACGGAAGATGGTTGTCGCCTCTGGGGGAGGTCCCGATCGAGCAGCGGCTTTCCTCGCTTATCCTCGAACACGTGCCCCAGGCGGAACCCGATGTGATTGCCCACCGCTTCGAACATTCGCTGGAGGTGCAGGTACCGTTCCTGCGCTATCTCAATAGTGATGTTGCCATTGTGCCGATGTGCCTGGGTGACGGCGGGTATGGCTGGTGTCGCCAGGTTGGGGAGGGGCTGGCCCGGGCAATTGCCGCCTATGGCGAGGAGGTCCTGATCGTGGCGAGCTCCGACATGACCCATTACGAGTCGGCGGAGAGCGCCCGGCTCAAGGATGAGGCCGCGCTTTCGTGTGTACTGGCGCTGGACGCCGAAGGGCTGTTAAAGGTGTGCCGGCAACGGGGCATAACCATGTGCGGGGTGATCCCGTCGACGGTCATGCTGGTGGCGGCCCGGGAGCTCGGTGCGTCCCGGGCGGAACTGATCAGGTACGGAACCAGTGGCGATGTCACGGGGGACAACAGGCAGGTGGTTGCCTACGCGGCGGTTGCGGTATATTAAGCCTACTCTTCCTTGGATATCCTGACCACCTGCAGAACGCCGGGCATCCGTTCAAGGGTGGGGGCGTCCAGGGTTTCCGTGTCGCCGATGACGCCGATAATGGTCCGGTTGGCACCGGTGGACTGATGGATGTCGAAGTTGCGGTTGATCAGGTATTCCTTTATCTTCACGAGCGCCTCTTCATCGGCGCTTTTTTTCATGATGATGAGCATTACAGCTCCTTCCTGCCGTCGGATTCCCCGCGGTGCGTCATTATTCGTTCCAGTCGCCGCGATTCGTCAATGACCCGTTCGAAAAGCCGCACAATGGCTCCGTCGTCCAAGGGGCCGGCGTTTTCCCGTTGCATCCGCTCGAAGATCTTTTTTTCCCGGGTCGGGTCATAGACCGGCAACCCCTTGTCTTTCTTGATGGCACCAATTTCCAGGGCAAGCCCTGCCCGCCGGTTGAAGATCCGCAGCAGTTCGCTGTCCAGCCGGTCGATTTCCTGGCGTATCTGGTCTATGGTCATTGCCGCCTCAGAATTGCTTCTTGATGAAGGTGTCGTGTCTGCAGTGGATGTCGTCACGTTCCGGGTAGTTGATGGTGTAGTGGAGTCCCCGGGATTCCTTGCGCTGGAGAGCGCACTTGACGATGAGCTCGGCCACGGTGGCGATGTTGCGCAGCTCGATCAGGTCGGAAGTTACGGTGAAGTTCCAGTAGTAATCCTCGATTTCTTCCTGGATGAGGCGGATGCGCCGCAGGGCACGCTCCAGCCGCTTGTCGGAGCGGACGATTCCCACGTAATTCCACATGAAGCGCCGTATTTCATCCCAGTTCTGGGAGACGACCACCATCTCGTCGCTGTCCGTGGCAGTGCCTGAATCCCACTCGGGAATGACCGGGAACTCGAAGTGGTTCTGCCGCAACTCCTCCACCGCATGCTGAAAGGCGCGTCCGGCATAGACCGCGGCCTCAAGCAGGGAGTTGCTCGCCAGGCGGTTTGCCCCGTGCAGGCCGGTGAAGGCGGCTTCGCCGATCGCATAAAGGTAGCGGATATCGGTTTCGCCGTTGGCATCCACGGCCACCCCGCCGCAGAGATAGTGTGCTGCGGGAACCACCGGCAGCGGATCCCTGGTCATGTCGAGCCCAAACTCAAGGCAGGTCTGGTAGATGTTGGGGAAGCGATTTCTGACGTACTCGGGGTCCTTGTGGGTAATGTCAAGGAAGACGCAGTCTTCCCCATGGGTTTTCATCTCGTTATCGATGGCCCGCGCCACGATGTCGCGAGGAGCCAGGTCCTTGAGCTTGTGATATTTTTCCATGAACGCGGTGCCGTCGCGACGCCGCAGAATCGCCCCTTCGCCACGCACCGCCTCGGATATGAGGAAGGATTTTGCATGGGGGTGGTAAAGGGTGGTGGGGTGGAACTGCATGAACTCCATATTGGCGATGGTGGCGCCGGCACGGTAGGCCATGGCGACGCCATCGCCCGTGGCCACGTCGGGATTGCAGGTGTAGAGATAGACCTTGCCCGCCCCGCCGGTGGCAAGCAGGGTGATCTTGGCGGTGAATGTTCTCACGACATTGTCTTCGATACCGAGGACATGTGCGCCGAGGCAACGGTTGGGGGCCACCCGCTTGCGGATCACTTTCGCTTCGGTGATGAGGTCGATGGCAATATGGTGTTCGTAAATACGGATGTTCGGATTTTCCCGGGCTGCCGCCACCAGTGCCCTTTCGATTTCGCGGCCTGTGACGTCGTCGGCGTGCAGGATGCGGCGCTGGCTGTGACCGCCCTCGCGGGTCAGGTCGAAGGCCTCGCCGCTGCGGGTAAACTGCACTCCCCATTCGATCAGGTTCCTGATGACCTTCGGGCCTTCCTCCACCACCATCCTGACCACGTCTTCGTGGCAGATGCCCGCGCCGGCGACCAGGGTGTCTTCCACGTGAGCGTCAAAGGTGTCGTCCTGGGAAAAAACCGATGCGATTCCACCTTGGGCGTAATTCGTCGCCGACTCGGATACTTCGCGTTTTGTCACTATTGCGACGGTTCCATGACGCGCTGCCTGGAGCGCGAAGGCGAGTCCGGCGATTCCGCTGCCGATGACCAGAAAATCGCTCTGGATCTTCATTGCGTGTCTCCTAGATGGGAAAGGAAAAGTAACTGCGGGGTTTGTGTGTAAACGGAATAACTGGGCGATTATTCTCCCCCGTCTGTGGTTTGTCAAGGGTTTTGGGCGCTTGGACGATGTGCGACTCCCTTTCGGTTGCATTGGCAATCGCGTTGGTCTATATTTTGAATGGCTTTACGCAGCGGCGCATGCCATAACCGCTGTGGAGGTGTAATGACAAAGACGTTGACGAGCATGTTGCTGGCAGGGGCGATGATTTGTTCTGCAGCAGTCGCGCCGGCTCGGGCCGACATCTACCGTTACGAGGATGAAGAGGGGGTCGTCCATTTTACCGACGCCCCCACCGATAAGCGCTTCAAGGTCTTCATGCGCGACATCAAGCGCGACAAGAAGCTCCGGACCACCTTCCGGCTGGCTAACTGCGCCCGCGATCCCAAGGAGTTCGAGCCGATTATTGATCAGTGCGCCCTTGAATTCGGTGTCGACCGTTCCCTGGTTAAGGCAGTGATTCACGCTGAATCGGGCTATAATCCCAATGCTTTGTCCCCCAAGGGGGCCAGCGGCCTGATGCAGTTGATGCCGAAAACGGCCAAGGACCTGAAGGTTGCCAACTCCTTTGACCCCAAGGAGAACATCAAGGGGGGAGTGCGTTATCTCCGCTTCCTCCTTGATACATTCAAGGGGGATGTGAGCTTGGCCCTGGCCGCTTACAATGCCGGCATGTCGAGGGTTGCCCAGTACGGAGGCGTCCCCCCGTACCAGGAAACCCGCACCTATATTGATCGGGTGCTCAGTTACCAGAAATCCTACCAGACGAATTGAGACAGCCAATGGCCCCCGAATCCGCCAGCACCATCTGGAATGTGCCCAATATCCTGACCCTTGTCCGAATTGCCCTGATTCCGGTCATGGCGGTACTGTTGCTTTCGCCCTCGAAAGATGCGGGCTTCTGGGCAGCAGCGGTTTTTGCCATAGCCTCGGTCACCGACTGGCTGGACGGCTACCTGGCGCGCAAGATGGAGATCGTCACGGTGTTCGGCAAGTTTCTCGATCCCATTGCCGACAAGCTGATGGTGATGGCGGCACTGATCATGGTTCTTCCCTTCAACAGAATACCCGCCTGGATGGTGCTGGTCATCCTTGGCAGAGAAATCATCATTACGGGCCTGCGCGGCATCGCCTCCACCGAAGGGATCGTCATCCCGGCCAGTGATCTGGGTAAATTCAAGACCATCTTCCAGATCGTGGCCATCCTCGGCATCCTGCTCCACTTCGATTACCACTGGTTCTTCGGCATCGATCATCCCTATCTTTACGTAAACATGCATAACGTGGGGATGTTCTACCTCTGGATCGCCACCATCATTACCATCTGGTCCGGTGTCGACTACCTCGTCAAGTTCACCAAGGTTATTGCCCGCTAGCGGGTGCTATTTGTCCAGCGGCACCGGTTCGCAGACATTGTCGGCCGAGTTAGCCTCAGCACCGCACATGAAACAGGATACCGTGGGCGATGATGTCAGGTGCCGGACTTCGTCCATGAGTCCCTTGCTCTTGAGGACGCAGAGATGTCCCTGATGTTTTTCTCCGCAACTGCATGCAGTTTGCTCAGCCATGACGTGTTTTCCTTTCTCTACGATGCTGTTTTTGTTCAAAGTTTTACATGGTCCCGCGAAGGGCGCATTTTTTCATGCAAAGTTGCTGTCTGTCAAGCCGGTATCCCGGAAGCGGCCTTGGCTGGCTCATCGATGCCATTTTTTGACGTTGACAGGAGATGACAAAACCGGTATAAACCAAAGTCCGATTTGATGATCGGCGGCGTCGCCAAGTGGTAAGGCAAAGGTCTGCAAAACCTTTATTCACCGGTTCAAATCCGGTCGCCGCCTCCAGTACGCAAAAGGGGCTAGCTCATGCTAGCCCCTTTTTTGTTTTTCACAACGGATCGGCCATGGAACCTGATGATAAAGGGGGTTTCGGTTTTGCAACGGACGGATTTTTCTGTTACGATACCCCTTCAATTCCACCGGCAGCAAGGTTTTTCCCATGTCCGAACTTACTCCCATGATGCGCCAATATCTGGAGATCAAGGCTGATCATCCTGACGCGATCCTCTTTTTTCGTCTGGGCGATTTCTACGAAATGTTCCTTGACGATGCGGTCAAGGCATCGCGTATCCTTGACATCACCCTGACTTCGCGCAACAAGGGGGGCGACGGTGCCGACATTCCACTCTGCGGTGTCCCTTTTCATTCGGCGGCACCGTATATCGCCAAACTGGTCGAGGCGGGCGAGAAGGTCGCCATCTGCGAACAGGTCGAGGACCCAAAAAGCGTCAAGGGGATCGTCAAGCGGGAAGTGGTCAAGGTAGTTACCCCTGGCCTGGTGATTGACGCCGAAAGCCTTTCTCCCAAGGAGAATAATTATCTTCTGTCTCTTTTCCCCGGCCCGGACCGCTGGGGGGTTGCCTATCTCGATCTCTCCACGGGTGATTTCCGAGTAACCGAAACCGATTCCGCTGATGCCGCGTGGGCGGAGGTGGCCTGCGTCAACCCCCGTGAAATCCTGATGCCCCTCTCGTTCAGGGACGGCGGTGCGGGGAATGAGCGCCCGGACCTGGCGGCGGGGCGGATGCTCAGCTATGTTGATGAATGGGTGTACGACGCCGAGTATGCCGAACGCATGGTGCGTAATCATTTTGGTGTCGCCTCTGCGGAGGCGGCTGGGTGCGGCAGCATGGACTGCGGCCTCAGGGCCGTTGCTGCGGTGCTCCACTATCTGCAGCAGACCCAAAAGGGGGACGTTCGCCATATCAGCTACCTTCAGGCGTACCGTACCCAGGAGTTCCTGGTTCTGGACGAGTCTTCCCGACGCAACCTGGAGCTGAACGCCACCCTTGGCGATGGGAAGCGGCGCGGCTCTCTCCTTGGCTTGCTGGACCGGACCGTGACGGCAATGGGGGGAAGAAAGCTCAAGCAGTGGATTAATTATCCGCTCGTATCCATAGAAAAAATAAACGAACGACTTGATGCAGTCGAGGAGTTGACCTCTGATGCCGAGTTCAGGCAGGGGGTTCGGGCAGCCCTTGACGGCGTCTATGACCTGGAGCGGCTCAACGGCCGGATCAGCCTCGCTTCGGCATCGGCCAAGGATCTGGTCTCCCTGCGCGCTTCCCTGGTACGGTTGCCGTCGCTCCTTGCCCTTCTGACGCCGGCAGCCTCAACGCTCCTGGCCAGATTGCGCGACGGGATTGATCTACTCGCGGACGTGGAGGAGCTGATCGGCCGTGGCATCGTGCCAGATCCTCCCTTTGTGCTCCGTGAAGGGGGGATCATCGCGCAAGGGTACCACTCCGAGCTTGACGAACTACGCAGCATCAGCCGGGAAGGGAAGGGGTTCATTGCCCGCCTTGAAGCCCAGGAAAAGGCGCGCACCGGTATTTCGTCGCTCAAGGTTCGCTACAATAAGGTGTTTGGTTATTACATCGAGGTGACCAAGTCGAACCTGTCAGCCATCCCGGACGACTACATCCGGCGCCAGACCCTGGCCAATGCCGAGCGTTTCATCACGCCTGAGCTGAAAGAGTACGAGGAAAAAGTGCTCGGGGCCGAAGACAGGATCGTTGAGCTGGAATACGCACTCTTTCAGGATATCCGCCAGCGGGTGGCGGCCCAGGGGGAGCGGATCGCCCGCACTGCGGACCGGCTTGCGACTCTGGACGTGCTGGCGGCCCTGGCCGACGTGGCCCACGACCATCGCTATGTCAGGCCGACGGTGGACGAAGGGGACGCCATCGTCGTCACCGGCGGCCGCCATCCCGTGGTGGAAGCCCTGAACCGGTCCGAGCGGTTTGTTGCCAATGATGTGCAGCTCGACAACGGGGAGAACCAGCTGGTCATCATCACCGGTCCCAACATGGCCGGAAAATCGACGTTCATGCGACAGGTGGCCCTGATTGTTCTCATGGCCCAGACGGGATCCTTCGTGCCCGCCGACGAAGCCCGCATCGGCGTGGTCGACCGCATCTTCACCCGGGTCGGCGCGTCGGACAACCTGGCGCGGGGCCAATCGACCTTCATGGTCGAGATGATGGAAACCGCGGCGATTCTGCGCAATGCAACGCCGCGCAGCCTGGTCGTGCTCGATGAGATCGGCCGGGGGACATCCACCTTCGACGGCGTTTCCATTGCCTGGGCCGTTGCCGAGTATCTGCACGACACGGAGCGGTGCGCGGCAAAGACCCTCTTTGCCACCCACTACCACGAGCTGACCGAGCTTGCGGTGACCCGCAACCGGGTGAAGAACTGCAACGTTGCGGTGAAGGAGTGGAACGATCAGGTGATTTTTCTCCGCAAGATCGTCGAGGGAGGGGCCTCCCACTCCTATGGCATTCAGGTGGCCCGCCTGGCCGGTCTTCCGCAGGAGGTCATCGAACGGGCCAAAGAGATTCTCCATAACCTCGAAAAGGGAGAGTATGCCGAGGGGGGCATACCGCGCATCGCCCGGGGGAAAAGGGCCGGAGCGCCGAAGCCGTCGCCGCAGCTGTCCCTCTTCGACCAGGGGGATGACCTGCTGCGTCGCCGGATTGCTGGTTTGAACATAGCAGCGCTCACCCCCCTTGAAGCGCTCAATATCCTGGACGAATTGAAAAGGATGGTCTGAGGTCGTGATGCGAAGCACGCTGGCATATGGTTTTTTCTTGGTGCTGATGTCCTTGAGTCTGCTCTTCGTTGCAGATATTCACGCAAAGGAAGAGAAAGCCTCGAAAAAAGGCACGGTGACCAAGGAGTCTGCACGAAAGAAGACATCTACGACCAAGGCGGCCGAGACGAAAAAGGCCGGGGCCGATACGCGGACGGCCGGAACCGCCAAGGCCGCAGAGAGTGCCGGCGCGACAACCGGCGAGGCGCGGGCCCAGGTAACGGAGATTCGCTACTGGTCGAATCCCGATTACACGCGGGTTGCCATAACCTTGGACCGGGAGGTGCTGTTTGAATCCAACCAGATCAAGCAGCATGTGTCCGACGCCAATCCTTCCCGCATTTACATCGACCTGAACGCTTCGCGCCTCGGCCCCGGCGTAAAGGATCTTTCCATAGGCGACGGACTGCTGAAGACCGCCCGCGTGGGCCAGTACCGCGCTGACGTGGTACGGGTAGTGCTCGATGTTGAAAATGTCAAGGATTACAAAGTATTCCCCCTCTCGGATCCCTTCCGGATCATCATTGATGTGAAGGGAGTGCGTCCCCTGGAGATCAGCCGTCTCACGGAGCAAATCCAGCCGGCCCCGGCAGTGGCGGCCGAGCCGAAAAAAATCGAGCAGAGGGAAGAGAAGCCCCGTGTTGGAGCCCGTTTCAAACCGGGCAAAATCAGGCGCATCGTGGTGGATCCCGGCCATGGCGGCCACGATCCGGGCGCCGTGGGAGCCTATGGGACCCAGGAGAAGAACGTGGTGCTGGCCATAGGACTCAAGCTGGCGGAGAAACTTCGCGATGAGCTCGGGATTGATGTGGTCATGACCCGTTCCACTGATGTTTTCATTCCCCTGGAGGAGCGAACCGCCATCGCCAACAAGGTGAACGCCGACCTCTTTGTGTCCATTCATGCCAATGCCTCGCTCAACCGGGGGGCATCGGGCATCGAAACCTACTATCTCAACCTGGCGAAGACCGAGAAGGCTGCCCAGTTGGCGGCCCGCGAGAACGGCACGTCCCTGGAAAAGGTGAGTCTTCTCCAGGCGATCCTCTTCGACCTCATGGCCAACTACAAGCTCAATGATTCCGCCCATCTGGCCGAGGAGGTCCAGAAGTCTCTCTACCGTAAGCTCCACGGGCAGTATCCGTCCACCAGGAACCTGGGGGTCAAGCAGGGCCCGTTCTATGTGCTTGTTGGCGCCACCATGCCGAGCATCCTCGTGGAGACGGCATTCATAAGCAATGAGGCAGAAGAAGAGCGCCTCAAGGATTCTTCTTATCAGGAGCAAGCCGCCGAGGGCATCCTGGAGGGAATCAAGGGGTACATCTCCAGTCTCAAGTAAACGGCAGTCGGAACTCGCGCCCTAAGACATCGAGGTGATATGCAATTCGACATCGACCGATACTTTCCCGACACCTCCCAGGAGAGCGGTGACTCCGGCCGGGCATCCTTTGAGGAAAAGCGCCCGCTCTACCTTGCCGCCAGCAAGCATTTCCTCACCCATTACCGTGAGGAGATCAAATCCGTCCACCGTTGCGGGGCGGCCGGCACCTCGGTAGTGAAACATATCACCTCCATGACCGATACCCTCATCCGCAAGCTTTTCCGGAGCATCACGCGGGACGTGGCCCAACCGGGGCGGGGCCGCGAGCACCTGACGCTCATGGCCATCGGCGGCTATGGGCGAGGCGAACTGAATCCCCATTCGGACATTGACCTGATGTTCCTCTATGGCGGCAAGGATGCCGCGCGGGTAGAGGATATTGCCCAGAAGCTCCTCTATTTCCTGTGGGACATGCGCCTGGATGTTGGGTATTCCGTCCGCACGCTGCAGGATTGCGTGGAGATGGCCAGTTCGGATCTGACAGTACGAACCGCACTTCTGGACTCGCGGGTGCTGGCGGGCAGCCGGGTCTTTTTCCGCGATTTCGAGAAGGTGATGCTGACCCAGATCCTGGCAAAGAAGAGTGATTCGTTCATCCGGGACAAAGTGGCGGAACTGCGCAAGCGGAGGGAGAAATACGGCTCATCGGTCTATCTTCTGGAACCCAACGTGAAGGAGAGCGAAGGGGGGCTGCGGGATCTTCATACAGCCCTCTGGGTCATGAAGATCAAGTACAAGGTGAAGGATCCCAAGGAATTGGTGGTGAAGGGGGTTCTGTCCGAGGAGGAACTGGCCTCCTATCACGAGGCCCTTTCCTATCTGTGGCGCGTCAGGAACGAACTCCACTTCCTCGCCGGCCGCAAGAACGATCAGCTCACCTTTGAGGCCCAGACGGAACTCGCATCGTTTTTCGGCTATGAGGATTCGGCGCGGACTCTTGCCGTTGAAGAGTTCATGCGGGACTACTACCTGCACGCCAACCGGGTTGAACACCTGGCCTCATCGCTCATTGCCCGCTGCATGAGGAAGGAAGAAGGGGCCTTCAAAATCCTGGGATACTTTATCCGACGCCCCATCGGGGAAGGGTTTTACATCCTCAAGGGAGAGCTTGTCATCCCCGATGAATCGGTAATCGAGAAAGAGCCGGCCCGGCTCATGAAGATTTTCGAGTATGCCCAGAAGCACGGCGTGGAAATCAGCGTTGCAGTAAAGTCGCTGATCCGGAAGAATCTCCACTTGGTCAACGACAAGTTCCGGCGCAGCCGCGAGGTGAACCAGTCGTTCTTCGCCATCCTCCGCAGTGATAAGGGTGTGCCCGAAACGCTCCGCCTGATGCACCATCTGGAGTTCCTGAACCACTTCATCCCCGAATTCGGCCACATTTACTGCAAGGTCCAGCACGATCTCTACCATATCTACACGGTTGACATCCATTCGCTCTTTGCCGTGGAGGAGATCGTCAAGCTGCTCCGGGGAGAGCACGAAAAGGAACTGCCGCTGCTTACCTCGCTGGCACGTCAGGTAGACAAGCGGGAGCTGCTCCTGCTCGCGGTACTGTTCCACGACATCGGCAAGGGCGAGGGGGGCGGACACGCGGAAAAAGGCGCGGCCATGATGCCCACTATTGCCCGGCGCATGGGGCTCTCCAAGGAGGATAGCGAGCGGCTGGAGTTTCTTGTTCGGCAGCATCTGCTCTTTGCTCACATTGCCCAGCGTCGCGACCTCCACGACGAGAAAATGATCGTGCAGTTTGCCCGCCAGATGGAAAAGAGCGAAAACCTGAAGATGCTCTACCTGTTGACCTATGCCGACATCAGGGCGGTGGGCACGGATGTCTGGACGGAATGGAAGGCGAGGCTCCTTCAGGAGTTGTACGAGAAAGCCTTTAACGTCCTCGAGCGGGGCGATTTCAAGCTCGAAGCGCACAGTGAGCGGGTCAAGAAGGTTAAACGGAAGGTGGTCGAGCTTCTGGGCGACGAATACCCCGCCGCCGCGGTCAGGGAAGAGCTTCGCGCCATGACTATCCGTCATCTTTTGTCCAACCCTGCGGCCGTCATTGCCGAGCACGTGAAGATTCTTCATGCCCTTGAACCGGGCGGTGTCCTCACGCAGGTGACGCACGTGCAGGAAGGCGGCTACTCTACCTATTCCATCTGCACCTGGGACATCCCCGGCCTGTTTTCCATGATCACCGGGGTCATGGCCGCCAACGGCATCAACATCCTCGGTGCCCAGATACACACCAGCTCCAATGGTAAAGTCCTCGATATCCTTCAAGTCAATTCGCCGCAAGGATTCATCATAATCGAGGAAAGCCGCTGGAGCAGGGTCGACGAAGACCTGCGCCAGGTCCTGACTGGAAAACTTCGGGTGGCTTCCCTCGTGGCCAAGCGCCAGAGGCCGACGCTTTTGACGGAGCGGCCCAAGCCCCGCTTTCCCTCGCGGGTTGATATAGATAATGAGGTGTCGTCGGACTACACCGTCATCGATATCTATACCCACGACAAGATCGGGCTGCTCTACCGGATAACGAGCACGCTAACGGATCTGGGGCTCTACATCGGCATTGCCAAGATTTCCACCAAGGTGGACCAGGTGGCGGACGTCTTTTACGTGAAGGATATCTTTGGCCACAAGATCACCAGTGCCGAGCGACTGGAGGAGATCAGGGAAAAACTCCGTGGCGCGGTTGAGCAGCCGGAATGAACCAGCACCTGGATCTTTTTCTCGGCTATCTGGTGGTCGAGAAGGGGCTTGCCCGCAATTCGGTGGAGTCCTATGCCAGGGACCTGAGCCGTTATCTGGGGTATGTCGAGCAGCACGCGGGAGGTGATCCTGCCGCGATTCGCCCGCTTCATGTGGCGGATTTCCTGGCGAATCTCAAGGATGCGGGACTCGGCGCCAGGAGCCGTGCCCGCGCCCTGTCCGCAGTGCGGATGTTTCACCGCTTTCTGCTGGTGGAAGGTTATGCCGAAACCAATCCCACCAGTATCATCGAGGCGCCCCGCGTTCTCGCCAAGCTGCCCCAGGTTCTGACCGGCCGGGAGGTGGAGATGCTTTTGGCCGCGCCGGCCGGTGATGCTCCCATCGAGGTGCGTGACCGGGCCATGCTGGAGCTTCTCTACGCGACTGGCCTCCGGGTTTCCGAACTGGTGGGGCTGCGCACGAGAGATGTGAACACCTCGGCCGGCTACCTCATGGCCGTGGGCAAAGGGGAGAAGGAACGGCTGGTCCCGATGGGCGAGGCAGCCTGCGCAGCCGTAGTGCTCTATCTTTCCTCGGCCAGGCCGCAACTGGGCCGGGGAGGAGAGAGCCCCTTTCTTTTCCTGAGCAGGCTCGGTGAACGGATGACTCGTCAGGCTTTTTGGAATATAATAAAAAAACGCTCAAGGCAGGCCGGCATTCTGAAGGGAATTTCGCCCCACACGCTCAGGCACTCGTTCGCCACCCATCTGCTTGAAAACGGAGCGGATCTGCGGAGCGTACAGGCCATGCTCGGCCATGCGGATCTCTCAACAACCCAGATTTATACTCATGTTACCCGCGAGCGGCTGAAGCGTCTGCACGCGCAATTCCACCCGCGCGGCTGAAGCGTCGGCCAGGGGGCGGAGATGGTAACGTGAAGTGAAAACGTGATCCTGTGATGAAAGGAACTGGCATGAAGTACATTGTGTTACTCGGAGATGGCATGTCCGATGAGCCGATGCAGGAGCTGGGCGGGAAAACGCCGCTCCAGGCGGCACGGACTCCCCATATGGACGCCATGGCACGGCGGGGCAGGATCGGACTCGCCCGTACCGTGCCGGAGGGGTATCCCCCCGGCAGCGATGTGGCTAACCTTTCGGTGTTCGGTTATGATCCCCGCGCCTGCTACACCGGGCGGTCGCCCCTGGAAGCTGCCAGCATGGGAGTGGAACTGGGCTCTGCCGACGTTGCTTTTCGCGTGAACCTGGTGAACCTGGCGCCGACCCGCGGTACGCTCGTCATGAATGATTATTCGGCCGGCCACATTTCCACCGCCGAGGGCCGGGAGCTCATCGAGGCGATCCAGGGCGTAATGGGCACGGAGGAATTCCAGTTTTATCCGGGGGTCGGCTACCGTCATCTCATGGTCTGGCGCAATGGGAAATGCGGCATGACCGTGGTCCCCCCTCACGATATTTCCGGGCAGAGCATCCTTGAACACCTGCCAAGGGGGGAGGGGGCGGAGCGCCTGATAGAGCTCATGAATTCCTCGCAGCTCGTGCTCAACAATCATCCCCAGTATCGGCGCCGGCTCGAAGAGGGAAAGGTTCCCGCCAACTCCATCTGGCTCTGGGGGCATGGCAAGGCGCCTCGGATGGCGTCTTTCCGCGAAAAGTTCGGCCTTACCGGCGCTGTCATTTCCGCGGTGGACCTGGTGCGCGGCATCGGCGTGTGCGCCGGCCTGGACGTGATCAAGGTTGATGGGGCCACCGGCTATATCGATACCAATTACGAGGGAAAGGTAACTGCAGCCCTTGAGGCGCTGGAGGCGCACGATTACGTCTACCTTCACGTGGAAGCCCCCGACGAGGCGGGCCACGGTGGCAACCTGGAACACAAGCTGAAGGCCATCGAAGATTTCGATGCCCGGGTCGTGGGTCCCATCATGGCGGGCATCGAGAAGTTCGGATCGTACCGAATCCTCTGCACGCCGGATCACCCGACGCCGTTGCGGCTCAAGACCCACACCGACGCTCCGGTGCCCTTTATTCTCTTCAGTGGGGAAACCTCGGAGAACGCCGGTGTGGCCGGCTACGACGAAGAGTCGGCCAAGTCAGCCGGGCTGGTGGTCGAGGACGGGTTCAGGCTCATGGAGATGATGCTGGAACGATAAGCGGGATACGGAAGGGGCGGTCGCAATGACCGCCCCTTCTTGATTCGACGCGGGGGAGGGTGCTCACCACCTGCGGTAGACGGGACCGAGCGGGCGGTACCAGTAAGGGCCGGGCCAGAATCCGTACCAGTAGGGATCGTAGTAGTAATAGGGTGCCGGCGTCGGATAGGGATATCCACTGTCATAGTCCTGGCTCTTCCAGACGTGGATCTCCTTGATGGCAACCACCGGGTAGCTGTAGTTCACTTCGTCGAGGGGTTGAACCTTTCTGCCCTTGATCTCTCCCACCAGGGTCACCAGACGTCCCGGTTTGAAGATCACCGCATCGAGGAACTGCGCGGAGGTGGCGAGGAACCGTCCTTCCGAGCGGAACGTGTCGCCGGGAATGCCGCTTTCGTCGAGACCGACCTGCATTACCTCGACTTGCCCCCCATCACTGTTGTTTTTCGTGTCGACAATGACCCCGCCAAGCATGACGTATTTCCCCAGAAAGGCGTCCGGATTCGCCTTCAGTCCCGCAAAGGTTACGGTCGGATCCACCAGGCGTCTGGCCTCGTCGCTGAGGACCCGTGTGCATGCCGCCAAGACGACGCATGCAAGGACCATCATCACCAACCTGAACGATCTGTTCATGATCGGCCTCCTTTCTCCTGTCTGACCATAATGGTAGCCGAACGTGGGGAAAAGTCCACGACGGTCCCCGTCTCCTTGACGTTGCCGGGATACGGAAATCTCTGGAAGTGAGCGGGGTTTCCATGCTATAAAAATCTGCTGATGTTTCCGTCTGGAGGGCGTTCATGAAAATCTGCGTCATTGGCACCGGCTATGTGGGGCTCGTTGCCGGAACCTGTTTTGCCGAAAGCGGCAATACCGTTGTCTGCGTGGATGTAAATGAGGAGAAAATTGCCGGCCTTCGGGAGGGAGTCATCCCTATCTACGAGCCGGGGCTCAAAGAGATGGTGATCCGCAACAGCGCTGAGGGGCGGCTAACCTTTACCACCGATCTCGCCGCTGCGGTAAAAACGTCCCTGGTGAACTTCATTGCCGTGGGTACCCCGCCGGGTGAAGACGGGTCCGCAGACCTCAAGTACGTACTCGATGTGGCTCGCGCCATCGGGAGCCACATGGAAGGGTTCAAGATAATCGTCGACAAGTCCACTGTTCCGGTGGGCACGGCCGATCAGGTGCGGCGCGCCGTGCAGGAGGAGCTGGACCGTCGTGGCGTCAGCTATGAGTTCGACGTGGTGTCCAATCCCGAGTTTCTCAAGGAAGGGGCGGCCATTGACGACTTCATGAAGCCCGACCGAGTTGTCATCGGCGTTGACAACGTGCGGACCGCCGAACTGATGAAGGAGCTCTATTCCCCCTTCATGCGCAAGACCAACCGCATGATCCTGATGGACGTACGCAGTGCCGAGATGACCAAGTATGCCGCGAATGCCATGCTTGCCACGCGAATTTCCTTCATGAACCAGATAGCCAATCTCTGCGAGCGGATGGGCGCCGATGTCTCGGCGGTCCGGGAAGGTATCGGGTCAGATTCGCGCATCGGCTACGATTTTCTGTTTCCCGGCGTGGGCTACGGCGGTTCATGTTTTCCCAAGGACGTGAAGGCCCTGGTTAGGACCGCGGAGGAGTGCGGCTACGATTTCATGCTCCTCAAGGCGGTTGAGGAGGTGAACGAGCGGCAGAAGATGCTCATCCCCGAGAAGATCCTCCGGCACTTTGCCGGAGATGGGGCGGGAGAGTCACGTCCCCTCGCCGGCAAGACCATTGCCGTGTGGGGTCTGTCATTCAAGCCGCGCACCGACGACATGCGCGAGGCGCCTTCCATTGTCGTGATCGAGCGACTGCTGGCGGAGGGTGCCTCGGTCCGCGCCCATGACCCTGAGGCGGTCAGGGAGGCGCAAAAGATTTTCGGCGATCGCATTGCATACAGCAGTTCAAGCCCCTACGACATCCTTGCCGGTGCCGACGCACTCGCCATCGTTACCGAGTGGAACGAGTATCGCAATCCCGATTTCGAACGGATCGCCGAACAGCTCAAAACACCGGTCATCTTTGATGGGCGCAATCTTTACAATCCGCGCCGCCTGAAGGAAATGGGCTTCATTTACCACGGAATCGGCCGTAACGGCTCCGGTTTCGTGGAAAAGTAGGCGGGTTATGCGCATCCTGGTAACCGGCGGCGCCGGATTCATCGGTTCTCATTTGTGCGAACGGCTTCTGGAGCAGGGACATGACGTGCTCTGCCTCGACAATTTTTTTACCGGGTCGAAACGCAATATCGATCGGCTGATGGATTTTCATCGTTTCGAGGTCATCCGTCACGATATCATCGAGCCGATCCTGCTGGAAGTGGACCGGATCTACAACCTGGCGTGCCCTGCTTCGCCCGTTCACTACCAGTACAATCCGGTAAAGACCATCAAGACCAGCGTGATGGGAACCATCAACATGTTGGGGCTTGCCAAGCGCGTCAGGGCGCGCATTCTCCAGTCATCCACTTCGGAGGTCTATGGCGATCCCACGGTTCATCCTCAGCCCGAAACCTACTGGGGAAACGTGAACCCGATCGGCATCCGGAGCTGCTACGATGAGGGAAAGCGTGTGGCGGAAACCCTCATGATGGACTACCACCGCCAGAACGGTGTCGACATCCGGATCGCCCGCATCTTCAATACCTATGGCCCGCGCATGGCAGAACACGATGGGCGAGTGGTTTCCAATTTCGTGGTGCAGGCCCTCCGGGGAGAAGACCTCACCGTGTACGGCGACGGCAGCCAGACCCGATCCTTCTGCTATGTGGACGACCTGCTGGATGGGCTCATGACGCTTATGGAGCATGATCAGTTCTGCGGGCCCGTAAATCTTGGAAACCCGGAAGAGACTCCCATTATCGAGTTTGCCCGGCGGATCATTGCGATGACCGGTTCGTCCTCGCAGATCATCTATCGGCCGCTCCCTTCCGACGATCCTCGCCAGCGTCAGCCCGACATCACCCTGGCCCGAACGATCCTTGGCTGGGAGCCTCGCGTATCCCTCGACGAGGGGCTTGCAAAAACCATCGAGTACTTTGCCGGCCTGTCCCCGACCGGATAGCAGTACGGAGGAAATCATGCGGAAGCGGATGTATCTCATCCCGACCGGGTGCATACTCTTTATCTTGTATTTCACCGTGTTTGGTGAACGGGGATTGTTGCGGATATATCATCTGAGCAACGAAAGGGATCAAATTCGCCAAAAGGTCGGTGTCGTTCGTGACGAGAACGAAAAGCTCAAAAGAGAGATCGAGGCACTCAAATCAGACAGGCGATACCTTGAAAGCATCGCGCGCAAGGATTTCGGCCTCGTGAGACCGAACGAAATCGTGTACCAGTTTCCCACCGCGACCGATAGACCCGAAGCCAAGCCACAGCAGCCGGTATCCACGGCTGTTGGCGCTAAGCGTTAGGCTCTTCGGCTCTTAATCAGATTCCGGTTCAGGAGTATCAACCCATGAGCACCACACGAAAACAATCCTGCGCGGTCTGCGCCTGGCGGGCTAATTGCGCCAAAAAGTTCTGCGTCACCGACGGCGGAGCCCGTTGTCCCGACTTTTCGAGAGACATCTCCATCAAGGACGTGGAAGAAGAGCCCAATGAGGAGACGAAATGAGTCAGATGGAAGGTTCCATGAAAGATGCGGTCAGGGATCTGGTGCGCGAGGCGCTTGAGCGCTCTTTCGCGGACGACACCCTCGCCTCGGGCCACGTGCCCGATATTGTAGTTGAAAAGCCGGCCCTCGAAGAGCACGGAGATTTCGCATGCACTGTTGCCATGCTGATGGCGAAGGCGGAAAAAAAGGCGCCGCGGGCAATTGCTGAGAGTATCATCACTCACCTGAACGACCGGGAATCACTTGTCGAGTCGGTTGAAATTGCCGGCCCCGGTTTCATTAATTTCAGAATGCGCACCAGTGCCTGGTGTCGGGTGCTTCGCAGAATCGAACACGAAGGCGGGGACTACGGCAAAAGCGGGGCCGGCGCAGGGAAGAAAGTACAGGTGGAGTTCGTCAGTGCCAACCCCACCGGGCCTTTGCATATCGGGCACGGTCGCGGCGCTGCCATCGGCGATACCATCTGCCGTCTTCTTGCCGCAATCGGCTGGGATGTGACCCGCGAGTTCTACTACAACGATGCCGGTCAGCAGATCGCCAACCTGGCGCTGTCGGTGCAGGCCCGCTGTCTCGGCGCCGAGCCGGGAGATCCCTCGTGGCCCACGGATGGCTACCAGGGTGAGTATATAAAGGACGTGGCCCGCTCCTATCTGAACCGCGAAACCGTCGATGCCGGCGACCAGCACGTGACAGCGGCCGGAGACCCCCACGACATGGAGGCGATCCGCCGCTTTGCCGTCGCGTATCTGCGGCGGGAGCAGGACCAGGATCTGCGGGCATTCGACGTGGGATTCGATGTCTACTTTCTCGAGTCGAGCCTCTATGACGAGGGACGGGTTGAGGACGTGGTGCAGCGCATCATTGCCAAGGGCTATGCCTATGAGCAGGACGGCGCTCTCTGGCTGAGGACCACCGAGTTCGGTGATGACAAAGACCGGGTCATGCGCAAGTCGGACGGCAGCTACACCTACTTCGTGCCCGACGTGGCCTACCATCTCAACAAGTGGGAACGGGGATTCGTCCGGGTCGTCAACGAGCAGGGTGCCGACCACCACAGTACCATTACCCGGGTGAGGGCTGGACTCCAGGCTCTTGACGCGGGGATCCCCACGGGTTGGCCCGAATATGTTCTCCACCAGATGGTCACGGTCATGCGTGGCGGCGAAGAGGTGAAGATCTCCAAGCGGGCCGGAAGTTATGTTACCCTGCGTGATCTCATCGACGAGGTGGGCCGTGACGCCACGCGGTTCTTCTTCCTCATGCGTAAGCCCGATTCCCAGTTGGTGTTCGATATCGATCTGGCCAAGCAGCAGACCCTCGAGAATCCCGTTTACTATGTGCAGTATGCCCATGCGCGTATCTGCAGCATCTTCGAGAACGCTGCCGACAAGGGAATTGTCCCGCCGTCCGTTGATCGGGCCAGCCTGGAAAGCCTGGGGACTCCCGAGGAGTTGGCGCTCGTAAAGCTGCTGAGTTCGTTCCCCGAGATCGTGGAAGGAAGTGCGCTTAATTTCGAACCCCACCGGATCACTTACTACCTGCAGGAACTGGCCGGTGCCTTCCACTCGTTCTATAACAAGAACCGGGTCATTACCGAAGATGCAGACCTGACCGGTGCGCGCCTGCTTCTGCTGCACAGCACGGCAACCGTGATCAGAAACGGCCTCGGGCTTCTGGGTGTGTCTGCTCCCGAGAAGATGTAGCGGAGCTCGGTCAGATGGTTCTGGACTATCGCGAACGAAAGACGGTCAGTAAAAACCGTCCCAAATCAAAGCCGATTGGGCTCCTTGCGTGTGCCTTCCTGCTCGTGGCACTGACCTCCTTTGCGCTGGGAGTGCTGGTCGATCGCTTTCTGCTCCCCCCTCGGGGGGAGCAGAAAGAAGCGCTGTCGGCACCCCCTCAGAATGCGATTACGCCGAAGGCGCCCGCCGCTCAAGCTCAGCCCGGTGAAGGAAACCCTCCTGTGGTACCCGCTCCTCCTCGCCCTGCGGGAGAGCCTTCGCTTACGTTCTACGAAACACTGCCCAAGGGAGGAAAGGCCATTCTGGGAAGCGGCATCAATCTTAGAAAAGATGAGTCGGCGCCCAAGAGTCCTGCTGCACCCCCTGCGGTCAAGGAGCAGGGGGGAGGGGCCCAGAAGCCCATTGCCAGTCTTCCCGAAACAAAGGGTGTGGAGGCGCGGCGAGGTGACGAGCCGTCAACCGCTGCGGGTGCCTCAGTAAAGAATGCCGCCCCTGCAGCTAAGGTTCAGCCGTCTCAGCCGGTATCCGCGGCGAAGGAAACCTATTCTGTCCAGGTCGCCTCTTCCAAGGAACGCAAAGACGCTGATGCAATCAGGGCCAAACTGGCTGAAAAGGGGTTTTCTGCCTACGTCACCGAATCGACCATTCCCGGCAAAGGTACCTGGTACCGCGTCAGGGTTGGCCGGAAGCTGGACCAGCCGGCCGCAAGCAACCTTGCCGAAATGCTCGGAAAGGGAGCAATTCTTATTCCGGAATGATTAAAATTAAAATTTGCGATTGACAGTCTTGAATCGGCTGTGGTACATATTGGTTCTCACGACGCGGGGTGGAGCAGTCTGGTAGCTCGTCGGGCTCATAACCCGAAGGTCAGAGGTTCAAATCCTCTCCCCGCAACCAAACAAAACAAAGGCGAATCGCTTGAATGGCGATTCGCCTTTTACTACCATAAGGCGGTGTAGCTCAGCTGGTTAGAGCATACGGCTCATATCCGTAGTGTCCGGGGTTCAAGTCCCTGCACCGCCACCATTAACAATAACCCCTCCGGCCAGGAGGGGTTTTTTGTTTTGTGTCCATGCACGGCTTTGACGCGAGACTCACTCTATGAAAACACCATCCACGGTTGATGCGGTTTTGAAAAAAGTACGAGCCTTTAACGCTGAACACAGGATGTTCCGCCCGGGTGACAGGGTTGTCGTTGCCGTATCGGGCGGTGCCGACTCGGTTGCGCTTGTGGATATCCTTGTTTCGCTCAACGAGTTGCGGCTTGATCTGGTTGTTGCACATCTGAACCATAAGCTGCGTGGAGCGGAGTCTGACGAGGATGAACGATTCGTGGAGCAGTGCGCTCAGGCATACGCCCTTCCGTTCGTAAGTCGGAGCGGGCAGGTAAAAGCGCTGGCCGAACGGGAGCGACTGTCCCTCGAAGATGCCGGCCGACGGGCGAGGTATGCATTTTTTGATGACGTTGCCGCCGCGTGCGGAGCTCGAACCGTCGCTCTGGCCCACCATGCCGACGACCAGGCTGAAACGCTGCTCATGCGGCTTGTGAGAGGGGCGGGAGGCCTGGGGTTGTCTGCCATGCAACCCGTCGGGGCCGGCGGGAAGTATGTGAGACCCCTTCTTGCGCTGGGTCGACAGGAAATCGAGGCTTATCTCGATGCGCGCGGACTGGCGTTCCGTCAGGATCAGAGCAATACCGACGTGGCCTTTCTGCGTAATCGTATCCGGCACGAACTCGTTCCGTATCTGGGGCGGCTGAATCCGGGCGCTGCTTCCCGGCTTGCCAGAACAGCCGAATTGCTTGCTGACGACGAAGCGTTACTGAGCCGACTCGTCGAGGAGGCATTGAGGCGGCATGTTATGGTAACGGAGCAGGGGGGGGCGATTTGCTCTGTCGACACCCTGCGCAGGGAGCCGCGCGGACTCCGGCGCCGGCTGTACCGCAAGGCGATCGCGCTGGCCAAGGGTGATCTCGCGCGGATAAGTTTTGACCATGTGGATGCGATAGATCGGCTTGTGTTGTCAGGGAACCCATCCGGACGGCTCCATCTGCCGGAAGAAATTCTGGTATCCCGCTCCTACAATGAGATTGCCTTTGCCCGGAGAAAGGCTGACATCCCATTGCTTCAAGAGCTGTGGATCGACGGCCCCGGTTGTTGGCCGCTGTCCGGCGGAGGGGAACTCGTTGTGGAAATTGCCACGAGTCCTCCACCGTGGGGCGAGCTTCCGACTACCGAGTCCTGGTTTGATCTGGAGCGGGTCCCGTTTCCCTGGCTTGTCCGTGGATGGAGGTCCGGCGACCGCATGATTCCACTCGGCATGACCGGAGAGAAGAAAGTGAAGGACATCTTTATCGACCAAAAGGTGCCCCGCGAACTCCGTCGAAGTATCCCGCTCTTATTCAGGGGTGATTCCCTCCTTTGGGTATGCGGCTGTCGTCGGGGAGAACCTGGGAGGATATCAGCCGGCAGTCGGGCGATGGCTGTTGTGCGGATACGCGGCAGGCGCCTGAAATGACCTGAAATCGCTTGTCAACCTGTTCCTTCTATGATAGTTTTTTTCAATTAGTGGTCTGAAACCAGTAACCATCAGCGTTCGCGGGCGTTCGTCCATTGCCCGAACCGCATCATGGGGGTACCCTTGAACCAGTTCTACAAGAACCTTGCGCTCTGGCTCGTCATAAGCCTTATGATGATCCTCCTCTTCAACCTCTTCAACAAGCCGCGCACCACCCAGGAACGGCTCGGCTACAGCGACTTCATTGCTGCGGTTGATGCGGGGAAAGTCAGCACGGTTACGGTCCAGGGGAACGAGATCATCGGCAAGTATTCCGACGGCAAGGAGTTCCGCAGCTACAAGCCGACAGATGCCATGCTCTCCGAAAAGCTTCTGGAGAAGAAGATCAACGTCTCTGCCAAGCCTGAGGAAGAGAAGGTTTCCTGGTTCTCCATCTTCATCTCCTGGTTCCCGCTCCTTTTCCTGGTGGGGGTCTGGATTTTCTTCATGCGGCAGATGCAGGGAGGTGGCGGCAAGGCCATGGCGTTCGGCAAGAGCCGCGCAAAGCTTCTGACTGAAGCCCAGGGTCGCGTTACCTTCGAAGACGTGGCCGGTGTAGACGAAGCAAAGGAAGAACTGGAAGAAATCATCCAGTTTCTGAAGGATCCCAAGAAATTCACCAAGCTCGGAGGCCGTATCCCCAAAGGTGTCCTGCTCGTGGGCCCTCCCGGCACGGGCAAGACGCTCCTGGCACGGGCCGTGGCCGGAGAGGCGGGAGTTCCCTTCTTCTCCATTTCGGGTTCCGACTTTGTCGAAATGTTCGTGGGTGTCGGCGCCAGCCGGGTCCGCGATCTTTTCGTACAGGGAAAGAAGAATGCGCCCTGCATTATCTTCATCGATGAGATCGATGCGGTCGGACGCCACCGGGGTGCGGGACTCGGCGGCGGCCATGACGAGCGGGAACAGACACTGAACCAGCTGCTGGTCGAGATGGATGGCTTCGAATCCAATGAGGGGGTTATTCTTATCGCGGCCACGAACAGACCTGATGTCCTCGATCCGGCTCTCCTGCGGCCGGGCCGGTTCGACCGCCAGGTAGTCGTTCCCCAACCTGACGTGAAGGGGCGGGAGATGATCCTGAAGGTCCACACCAAAAAGACCCCGCTTGCTTCCGATGTGGACCTGGGAGTAATCGCCCGCGGCACGCCCGGTTTCTCGGGAGCGGATCTGTCCAACGTGGTGAACGAGGCTGCCCTGCTGGCGGCACGTAAGGACAAGAACTCCGTCGAGATGAAGGACTTCGACGACGCCAAGGACAAAGTCCTCATGGGTGTCGAACGTCGCAGCATGGTGATTTCGGAGGAAGAGAAGAAAAATACCGCCTATCACGAAGCCGGACATACCCTTGTTGCCAAGCTGATCCCGGGCACCGATCCGGTACACAAGGTTTCCATTATTCCGCGGGGGCGGGCACTTGGCGTGACCATGCAGCTGCCTATCGAGGATAAGCACAGCTATAACAAGGAATCGCTCCTGAACCGGATCGCGGTGCTCATGGGAGGTCGGGCCGCCGAAGAGATCATCTTCAATGAGCTTACCACGGGGGCCGGCAACGATATCGAACGTGCAACGGAGATCGCACGCAAGATGGTGTGCGAATGGGGTATGAGCGAAAAGATGGGGCCGGTCACCTTCGGCAAGAAGGAGGAGTCGATCTTCCTTGGCCGTGACATGTCAATGCACAAGAACTACAGTGAAGCGACGGCGGTGGAAATCGACGAGGAGATTCGCAAAATCATCGACGGCAGCTACTCGCGGGTCAGGCAACTCCTGAACGAGAATCTGAGTGTGCTCCACTGTCTGGCAACGCAGCTTATCGAGAAAGAGAACCTGACCGGCGACGAAGTCGACCGGATCATCAAGGAAGACTGCGCGGCCAGCCGCGCCGCAGCCGAAGAGGCCCCCGTGACTCCATGACTTCATTGACTGCCCAATGCTCCGGAACCTTACTCTGCGCGGAGCACTCCACCGGACAGCACCATGCCGGGGTATGGCGGCTGCGTAGCCGGTGCATAGACCTTACATCCCGTCCTTGTATCATGGGGGTCCTTAACGTGACCCCCGATTCATTTTCTGACGGCAATTGCTACCAAGACCCCGCTGCTGCGGAAGATCGGGCTCTTGCCATGGTAGCCGAAGGAGCTGATATCATTGATATCGGCGGTGAAAGCACCCGCCCAGGTGCACCTTCAGTCAGCGTAGCCGAAGAGATGCAACGGGTGGTGCCTCTTGTGGAACGCCTTGCCGCAAAACTGCCGGTTCCTCTTTCCATCGATACCTATAAGGCTGCCGTAGCCCGCGAGGCTCTTGCCGCCGGCGCAGAGATCATCAACGATATCAGCGGCATGGTCTTTGATCCGGATATGGCGGCTACCGTGGCCGAGGCACGGGCGGGACTCGTGGTCATGCACACGCGCGGCACCCCGGCGATTATGCAGCGCGACACGGCCTACGACGATCTGATTGCGGAAGTGCTCGGATCGCTGCGCTACTCTCTGGGCCTCGCACAGGCGGCGGGGATCCCCAATGAGCATATCGTAGTGGATCCGGGCATCGGTTTCGGCAAAAGCGTTGACGGGAATCTTGAAATCCTCCGGCGTCTTGCCGAGTTTGCCGGCCTGGGACGGCCCATCCTCGTCGGCACTTCCCGCAAGTCGTTCATAGGCGCTGTTCTTGGCAGGGACGTAGCAGATCGCCTGTTCGGGACCGCCGCTACGGTGGCGGTGGCCGTGGCAAACGGCGCCTCCATACTGAGAGTTCACGATGTTCGGGCCATGCGGGATGTGGCCCTGATGACACGGGCGATTCTTGCCCCGCAACGCTGATCACACTCCTTTTACCGTATTGATTCAGCCCACCCTTGTCAGGTGACGACGATGACCGAGCCACTCCAGATCTTCGGCTGGCGCGACGCAATCGATATTGCGATTGTGGCATGGATCATTTATCGCCTGATCATCATGCTCAGGGGACGGGTCGCCTACCGTCTTCTGCTCGTCCTGGCCTTTCTCGCTGCGCTGTACTCTCTGTCGCGGCTCGCGGGATTCGAGGCTTTCCACTGGATCGTCGGATCCCTGTTCAGTTCCCTGATCCTTATTCTCGTTATCCTCTTCCAGCATGACATCCGGAGGGCGTTGGTGACGCACGGCAAGCACCGCCATCCCCTCACGGAAGACCGGGACGAACAGGAGGAGCGAGACCATGCCTCACTGATTGTCGGTGAATTGATTGCCGCCGCCACATCTCTTTCCTCCCGCCGGATAGGAGCCCTGATCGTCATCGAACGCGAAATGGGTGTCATGAGTCATGTTGAAACCGGCACCGAGGTGGATGCCAAGATTACGAGCGAAATTCTCACATCCATCTTTCTTCCCTATTCTCCTATTCACGACGGCGCCGTGATCATCCGGCGCGGCAAGCTGACGCGGGCCGGGTGTTTTCTGCCCCTTTCGCAGGACCCGACCATCAACAAGAACCTGGGGACCCGCCACCGGGCCGCTCTTGGTCTCACGGAATTGGTGGACTGCGTCGTTCTGATTGTTTCCGAGGAAACGGGAACCATATCCGTGGCTGTGGGGGGAAGAATCATTCCCGTCAGCGATGCTGCGAGTCTGCGGAAAATTCTTAAAAAGCTCCTCGAACCCAGGTGGCTTACGGAATGAGTGTGATGGATCTTGTGAAAAACTGGGATATCAAGCTCCTCTCACTGGTCCTCGCCGTCAGCCTCTGGCTCGGTGTGGCCGGCGGGAGGGAAGGGGAGCTTGTCATGCGGATTCCACTTGAGCTTCGCAATGTTGCCACCGGCTATGCCGTGATAGATAAAGGCCCCGGAGAGTTGGTCGTCACCCTCAGCGGGCCGAGTATTCTTTTGTTGAAGCTCCGTGGCGAAAAGATTATCATGCCGCTCGACATGACGGGGGTCGGGGCGGGGACTGTCCTGTTCACCGGTTTTGAGGCCCGCCTGTCTGTTCCCTCCAAAGTTCGGGTGACGCGAGTATACCCGGCTGAAATTTCGGTCCGGGTGGAGCAGTCACCAGCACGGACTGAATCCCCCACGACACATGAAAGCAGGTGAAGCGATGAAGAAATTATTCGGAACGGACGGTGTCCGCGGTGTTGCCAATGTCTACCCGATGACCACGGAAATGGCCATGCAGATCGGCCGGGCTGCGGCCTATCTGTTCAAGGACGGTAATCGCCGTCATCGTATCGTGATCGGCAAAGACACGCGCCTGTCCGGTTACATGCTGGAAAATGCCCTGGTGGCCGGTATCTGCTCCATGGGTGTTGATGTTCTCGTGGTCGGTCCTCTCCCCACGCCGGGCATTGCAAATATCACTTCCTCCATGCGGGCCGATGCAGGGGTTGTCATTTCCGCTTCACACAACCCCTTTCAGGATAACGGCATCAAGTTCTTTTCCCGCGACGGGTTCAAATTGCCCGACGAAATGGAGCTCAAAATAGAGGATCTCATTTTTTCCGGGAAGATCGACTCGCTCCGTCCGGTGGCCACCGAGGTGGGCAAGGCCTACCGGATCGATGACGCGGTGGGGCGGTACGTGGTGTTTCTGAAGAACAGCTTTCCCAAGGATCTCGATCTCGCCGGGATGAAGATCGTCCTCGACTGTGCCAACGGCGCAGCCTACAAGGTGGCTCCGGCCGTTCTTGAGGAGCTGGGAGCCGAGGTCATCCCTTACGGCGTCAAGCCTAACGGAACCAACATCAATGCCGGTTGTGGCTCCCTCTATCCGCAGGTCATCAGCGAAGCGGTCAAAGAGCACCGGGCAGACCTCGGCATTGCCCTTGACGGTGACGCCGACCGAGTCATCTTTGTGGACGAGTTCGGCAACGAGGTGGACGGGGATCACATCATGGCCATCTGCGCCACCCAGATGCTGAAACAGAAAAGACTGCGCAAGAACACACTTGTAGCAACGGTAATGAGCAACATGGGCCTCGATATCGCAGTGAAGCGTGCCGGCGGAAAAGTAGTCAAGACTGCGGTTGGAGATCGCTACGTGGTGGAGGAGATGATCAAGGGGGGGTACAATCTTGGAGGGGAGCAGTCGGGGCACATGATTTTCCTCGACCACAACACCACGGGCGACGGTGTCCTGTCGGCCCTTCAGGTGCTGGCCACCATGCGCCGGGCCGACAAGAGCCTCTCCGAACTGGCGGAGGTGATGATCCCGTTGCCCCAGGTGCTGGTCAACGTGCGGGTCAAGGAGAAGAAGGACATAACTACCATTCCGGAAGTGGCACTGCTTATCGGAGATATAGAGAAAAAGCTCGGCGACGAGGGACGCATCCTTATCCGCTATTCGGGTACCGAACCGCTGTTGCGTATTATGCTCGAAGGCCAGGACAAATATCAGATAACCGGGTGGGCAAAGGAAATTGCCGATCTGGTCGAGAAGAAGATCGGAGGAAAGTAGGTGGCAAAGCTCGGAGTCAATATTGATCATGTGGCAACAATCCGCCAGGCCCGGGGCGGCGTTGAGCCCGACCCGGTGGCGGCCGCCGCCATTGCCGAGTTCGCCGGTGCCGACGGGATAACGGTGCACCTGCGCGAGGACCGGCGGCATATTCAGGACCGGGACCTGCGTCTGCTCCGTCAGACCGTCAAGACGAAGCTCAATCTGGAAATGGCGGCTACCGACGAGATGGTGGGTATAGCTTTATCGGTCAAACCCGACATGTGCACTCTGGTGCCGGAGCGACGCCAGGAGCTCACCACCGAGGGGGGGCTCGATGTGAGAGTCGGCATGCAGTCGCTTGCCGACGCCATTGGTCGCCTCCAGGACGGCGGCATTGTAGTGAGCTTGTTCATTGATCCCGATACGGATCAGGTCAAGGCATCCAGCAAGGCGGGGGCCGACTACATCGAAATCCACACCGGAACCTTTGCCGAGGCACGGGAGTGGAAAAAGGAGCAGGCCGAACTTGAGCGCATCGAAAACGCCATCAGGCTCGGCACAAAGCTCGGGCTCGGCATCAATGCCGGACATGGCCTCAATTACACCAATATTCGCAAAGTCGCAGCCCTCGGAGGTATCGAGGAATTCAACATCGGGCATTCCATAATCTCGCGCGCAGTGTTTGCCGGGCTCGACCGTGCCGTGCGGGACATGGTAGACCTCGTCAAGTACGCATGATTTTCGGTACCGGCATCGATATCGTTGACATTACCCGTTTCGACCGTCTGGTCGAAGAAGGGAACGTGCGTCTCTTCGAACGGCTCTTTACGCCCCATGAAATGGAGTACTGTGCCGGCAAGGCCAGGAGCGCCCAGCACTATGCCCTGCGGTTCGCGGCCAAGGAGGCGTTTCTCAAGGCCTGCGGTCTCGGTCTGCGCGAAGGGATGACCTGGCATGACGTGGAGGTCGTCAATGACGCCCTCGGCAAGCCCGAGCTCAAGCTCCACGGCAAAGCCCTGAGGCTGGCCACCGACCTGAGCCTCGGCCGTACTTTCGTTTCCCTTTCTCACGACGGAGCGTACGCCGTCGCCCTGGTTGTGCTGGAGCGGCCATGAAAGTGGTGAGCGGCGAGACCATGCAGCGGATGGACCGTCGCACCATCGATGAGTTCGGTGTCCCCGGCCTTGTCCTCATGGAAAACGCCGGCCGCGGATGTGCCGATGCCATCAGGGAGATGTTCGGCCGCGACGGCTGCATGCCGGTTCTGGTGGTCGCGGGCAAGGGGAACAACGGCGGCGACGGCTATGTGATCGCCCGACTGCTTGCTGGGGAAGGGTGGCCGGTGCATACGGTTGTGCTGGCCCGTAAGGACAAAATTAGCGGTGATGCCCGCGAGAACCTGGAGCGCCTCGACCCGTCGACGGTTTCTTACCTCCCTGCTGGGGAAAGCCTTTCGTCCCTTATGACCAGGCTCGACGCTGCGGCACTGGTGGTGGATGCCCTGTTGGGGACTGGGCTGAAGAACGATGTGCAGGGCGTGTATGCCGAAGCGATCAGGTGCATCGCAGCTTCAGCTCGGCCGGTTGTCTCGGTCGACATCCCGTCGGGCATAGACGCCGCAACGGGCAAGGTGCTCGGGGTTGCTGTCACGGCCAATCTGACGGTAACCTTTGCCCTTGCAAAATATGGCCACGTTCTCTATCCGGGGGCACTGCACTGCGGCCGGCTGAAAATTGTCGATATCGGCATTCCGGAGTCAGTCGCCCGGGAAGCGGACGGCGTTCTCTACGTTGACGCGGCTGAGGCGGCAGCAGTGGTTACGCGGCGGGACCCATGCTCCCACAAGGGGAGCTTCGGGCACAGCCTCGTTATAGCCGGGTCCGTCGGGAAGACGGGAGCCGCGGCAATGGCCGCGAACAGCGCCGTTCGAAGCGGAGCAGGCCTCGTTTCGCTGGCAGTGCCGGCAAGCCTTAATGCCATTCTCGAGGTGAAGACCACCGAGGCCATGACAATCCCGCTGGCTGACGGCGGGGTCGGTTTCCTCGGGGATGAGTCACTTGTTCCGCTCAGGGCGGCGATTCAAGGCCGGGATGCGGTAGCCCTTGGTCCCGGCTTGTCGTGGCAGCCCGCCACTGCCGCCCTTGTGCGGCAACTGCTGCCTGATATCACGGCGCCCCTCGTCCTCGACGCCGACGCCCTCAATGCCCTTTCCGAGCAGAGCGAACTCTTGAAGGGGGCGCGCCCCGACACCGTTGTCCTCACGCCCCATCCCGGGGAGATGGCGCGTCTTGCGGGAACCACCACTGCGGCGGTCGAAGCGGACCGTATCGGCGTTGCTCGTGACTTTGCCGCACGGTTCGGCGTCTATCTCATCCTCAAGGGAGCACGGTCCGTCATCGCGTCGCCCGATGGCCGCATGGCCCTCAACGGCAGCGGCAATCCGGGCATGGCCTCGGGGGGGATGGGGGATGTGCTCACCGGTGTTGTCACGGCACTGCTTGGACAGGGGTACGAACCATTCGACGCCTGCATACTGGGCGCTTTCGTTCACGGTCATGCCGCCGACCTGGTTGCTGCGGACAAGGGCGAGACAGGCATGTCCGCTCTCGATGTCCAGGAGCGGCTACCCTATGCATTCAATTCACTGATCCGTTTGAAGGGAGAACAATAATGAAGACTGTGCGCGACATAATGACAACCAACGTTGTTACAGCCAGGCGTGAGACCACCATACGGGAGCTTGCCGAGCTTTTTTCGAAGTATCGGATCGGGAGCATCCCCATTGTGGACGAAGCGGGCAACCTGGCGGGCATCGTCACCGAGTCCGACTTGATTGAACAGGACAAAAGCCTGCACATTCCGACGGTCATATCGCTTTTCGATTGGGTTATCTATCTGGAAAGTGCCAAGAAGTTTGAACGGGAGATCCAGAAGGTAACCGGCCAGACCGCCGGAGATATCTATACAACCGAGGTTGAGAGCGTGACGCCGGAAACCCCGGTGAGCACGGTGGCTGATATCATGGCCAACAAAAAGCTCCACACGCTTCCGGTGGTTGAAGGGAAGAAGCTTGTGGGAATTGTTTCCCGCATCGATCTCATCAGGACCATGGTGGGGTAGGACGCGTGGCGTTTCATATCACTTCGCGGTGCGAGAAAGAGACCGAGCGTCTCGGGGAACTGCTGGGCAGAGAACTGTCAGCCGGGGCATTCGTTGCCCTGGCCGGAGAGCTGGGTAGCGGGAAAACCCGGTTTGCCCGCGGAGTGGCACGAGGGATCGGCGTTGCCGAAACAACTCCCATCACCAGCCCGACCTTTACCATCCTCAACGAATACCGAGGGCGCGTTCCCCTCTATCATTTCGATCTGTACCGACTGGCCGGCGTCGACGATGCGGCGGCTCTCGGTTTCGACGAATACTTTCATGGAACAGGTGTTTGTCTCGTGGAATGGGCCGAGCGTCTGGGTGATGATCTGCCCGTAGAGCGGATTGACATTACCTTTCGTCACGGGGATGAAACCACCCGTCTCCTGGAGTTCGTCCCTCACGGCATAACCTATGAAGCTTTATTAAAAAAATGTTTTGACCACTGGTCTGATTCCTGCTATTAAGTGACGACCTGCGGTCGTGTCCTGTATACAAACTGCAGCTTGACACATTGATCCAGAGCAAAGGAGGAACGGTAGATGGCACTGGTGGTCCAGAAATACGGCGGCACCTCGATGGGGTCCATCGAGCGCATCCGCAATGTTGCCAAACGGGTCGCCAAGACCTATGACGCCGGAAACGATATGGTTGTTGTCGTTTCCGCCATGTCGGGAGAAACCAACAAGCTCGTGGCCCTCGCCAACGAGATTTGCGAATTCCCGGATACCCGCGAATATGATGTGCTGGTGGCGTCGGGCGAGCAGGTATCCATAGCTCTCCTTGCCATGTGCCTCAAGTCGATGGGGTACAAGGCCAAGTCCTATCACGGCTGGCAGATCCCCATCATCACGGACAACGCTTTCAGCAAGGCCCGCATCGAGAGCATCGACGACACCAAGGTGCGCGCTGATCTCAAGGACGGCACCATTGTCATTGTCGCCGGGTTCCAGGGCGTCGACAAGGATGGCAATGTCACCACTCTGGGCCGTGGCGGCTCCGACACCTCGGCAGTTGCCGTAGCTGCTGCCTTCAAAGCGGATGTGTGTGAAATTTTCACCGACGTGGACGGTGTCTACACCACTGACCCGAACATCTGCCAGGATGCCCGGAAAATCGAGAAGGTATCCTATGATGAGATGCTGGAACTCGCCTCGCTTGGGGCGAAGGTTCTTCAGATCCGTTCCGTAGAATTTGCGAAGAAGTACAATGTGGACGTTCATGTCCGCTCCAGCTTCAATGAAAATCCAGGGACCATGGTTACCAAGGAGGATAAGGATATGGAAGCAGTTCTCGTTTCGGGAATCGCCTACGACAAGAACGAAGCAAAAATTGCCGTGATGGGGGTACCCGACAAGCCGGGAATCGCCGCCAAAATTCTGTCGCCCCTTTCCGACGCCAATATATCGGTCGATATGATTGTCCAGAATGTAAGCGGGGGTGACCTGACCGATTTCACCTTCACCGTCACCAAGGCTGATTTCAAAAAGGCCCTCGCCATCACCAAGGAAGTGGCCAAGGAGATCAGTGCCAAGGAGGTGGCTGAGGACGAAAACATTTCAAAAATATCCATCGTTGGCGTCGGCATGCGGAGCCATGCGGGTGTTGCCACCAAAATGTTCCAAACCCTTGCCAAGGAAGGGATCAACATCCAGATGATCTCCACCTCTGAAATCAAGGTTTCGGTCATTGTTGACGCAAAATACACCGAACTGGCCGTTCGGGTGCTTCACGAAGCGTTCGGACTCTCCGGCAAATAAAGAAACTTCCAGAGCGGAAGCGCGGAATTTCGAAGGCGCGGGGGAGAAAATCGATCATTTTGATTTTTTCTTCCGCGCCTTCGTACATGCGCTTCGCCGTTCCCGAAAGGTGAAAGCATGAGTCTTGTAAAACTCTACGATACCACTCTCCGCGACGGAACCCAGGCAGAGGATATTTCCTTCCTCGTGGAGGACAAAATCCGGATTGCCCATAAACTCGACGAGATAGGAATTCACTACATCGAGGGTGGCTGGCCCGGCAGTAACCCAAAGGATGTCGCCTTTTTCAAGGACATCAAGAAAGAGAAGCTCTCCCAGGCGAAGATCGCCGCGTTCGGTTCCACTCGTCGCGCCAAGGTAACCCCCGACAAGGACCATAACCTCAAGACCCTCATTCAGGCGGAACCCGATGTCTGCACCATATTCGGCAAAACATGGGATTTTCACGTGCATGAGGCCCTGCGGATATCGCTCGAGGAAAATCTTGAGTTGATTTTCGACTCGCTGGAATACCTTAAGGCGAATGTTCCCGAGGTCTTCTACGACGCCGAGCACTTTTTCGACGGCTACAAGGCGAACCCGGACTACGCCATCAAGACCCTCAAGGCCGCTCAGGACGCAAAGGCCGACTGCATTGTTCTCTGCGACACCAACGGCGGTACCATGCCCTTTGAACTTGTTGAGATTATCCGCGAGGTGCGCAAGCACATCACGGCCCCTCTCGGCATCCACACGCACAACGATTCAGAGTGCGCCGTTGCCAACTCCCTCCATGCGGTCAGCGAAGGAATTGTCCAGGTCCAGGGGACCATCAACGGTTTCGGCGAGCGCTGCGGCAATGCCAACCTCTGCTCGATCATCCCTGCCTTGAAGCTCAAGATGAAGCGTGAGTGCATTGGGGACGACCAGCTTAGAAAACTTCGCGATCTTTCACGGTTCGTCTACGAATTGGCCAACCTTTCGCCCAACAAGCATCAGGCGTATGTGGGCAACTCGGCATTCGCCCACAAGGGAGGTGTCCACGTATCGGCCATCCAGCGTCATCCCGAAACCTACGAACATCTGCGGCCGGAACTGGTCGGCAACATGACGCGGGTACTCGTATCCGACCTTTCGGGTCGCTCCAATATCCTTGCTAAGGCAGAAGAGTTCAATATCAAGATGGATAGCAAGGACCCCGTTACACTCGAAATCCTCGAAAATATCAAGGAAATGGAGAACCGGGGTTACCAGTTCGAAGGGGCGGAAGCGTCGTTCGAGCTCCTCATGAAGAGAGCCCTCGGCACTCACCGCAAGTTTTTCTCGGTGATCGGTTTCCGGGTAATCGACGAAAAGCGTCATGAGGACCAGAAGCCTCTTTCTGAGGCTACAATCATGGTCAAGGTCGGGGGCAAAATCGAGCACACCGCAGCGGAGGGAAATGGGCCGGTGAACGCACTGGACAATGCTCTCCGCAAAGCCTTGGAGAAGTTTTATCCGCGCCTCAAGGAAGTGAAGCTGTTGGACTACAAGGTGCGCGTATTGCCGGCGGGGCAGGGGACGGCCTCGTCTATCAGGGTGCTCATCGAGTCTGGCGACAAAGAGAGCCGCTGGGGTACGGTCGGTGTTTCGGAAAATATCGTCGATGCATCCTACCAGGCTCTTCTGGACAGTGTGGAGTACAAGCTCCACAAAAGCGAAGAGTTCGAAGGCTCCAAGAAGTGAAACCCCGCACCGGGCATGCGGTGTATCTCACCCTTGCCTTAGCGGTCATGACATTACCACTACTTTACAAAGGCCATGGCACATCCCCTTTGGAGATACCTGCCGTGGCCTTTGTGCGTTCGAACTCCGATGACCGACCCGTGAGCATCATGATAACCGGCGTTCCGGAGAGGTCAGGCGTTTATCGGGTTGCTCGGGGATCCACATGCCAGAGCGTCATAAATATGGCGCTTCCCCTCTCGTCCGTGAATTATCTTCCTCCTGCTGCTGTGGGCCGTATTCTCTGCGATGGCGATGTCGTAATCGTGCGTAAGGACAATAGAGAAACCAGCGAAGTTTCGTTGGGAAAACTGGCAGTTTCTCAGATGATGCTGATGAGAATCCCTCTTGACCCAAATCGGATGAACATAAAGGATTGGGAGCTTTTGCCCGGCATCGGGCCTGAACTGGCGCGACGGATAGTATGCGACCGTCAAGATAATGGCGATTTTTCATCTTTTGAGGCATTGGAGAGGGTTCCGGGAATCGGTCCGAAGACACTGATGGCTCTGCGAGAATTTTTCTGATATTTGTAACATGTTGAAAAATGTAATATTATTTGAGTGTAATATCTCCTGGCACATTGTGCCACTAGCAGTAACCCCGATTGGCACACATGGTGAAATATTCAGGACACTCACGGTTATAATTCTACATGGGGGGGATGACCTATGAAATGTCCTAAATGCAGAGGCCGCATGTTCGCTGAGAAGTTCTATGATTTCGTGAGGTCATTTGATGCGTGGAAATGCACGTGCTGCGGAGAAGTAATCGACCCGACGATCCTGGCGAACAGGGCGAGAAATCAAAATATCGTTCTCGGCTAAACGATTCTGTCAGCCTTTGGGCGACGATAAAGGAGGGGAAAGCATGCTTTCCCCTCCTTTTGTTTTGGTCCTAGTCTGGTCCTTGTAAATAGTTTGTGCTGGTGTTTATTGTATGGAAGAGAGGTCGTCAGGCCTATGTTTACCGGGAGGGGTGGTAATGGGAGAAGATTGCTCGCTTGCAAGGACGAAGAGTTACACGGACGAAATGCTCAACTGGGCGAGGGGCAAGGGCAGGATTCTGATCGTTGTTCACGACAATCCGGACCCCGATTGTCTCGCCTCTGCCATAGCGCTGCGACATCTGTTCGTTATGAAACTGAACAGGGATGCCACAATTGCTTTTTCCGGTATGATCGGCAGGAGCGAGAACATAGCCATGGCCAAGCAACTGCAAATTCCCCTGACTCCGCTGGCCCTCATCGATTATCAGGATTTTTCCGTAACGTGCATGCTCGATACCCAACCGGGGGCGGGCAATAATTCATTCCCACCTGGCAAGCGGGTTGATATTCTTGTTGATCATCACCCCAGGCGGGAAGCCGGCTTGAGGTGCCGATGGGATGATATCCGCGAAGAGTACGGCGTAACCGCAACAATCATCTATGAATATCTGCAGGCCCAAGATGTCCCTATTGGCAGCAATCTTGCCACGGCGCTGTTTTATGCAATTAAATCGGAAACGCAGGATCTGGGTCGCGAGGCGGCCCGACCCGACAGAGATGCCTATCTGAAGCTTTTCCCCCTGGCCAACAAAAAACTGCTCTATGAAATCACCTATCCAAAGCTCCATGTGGAATATTACCTCACGATCAACCGCGCCATCGAGCATTCACGGATCCATGGAAATCTGCTGGTAACAAATCTTCAAGAGGTCAGTTTTCCTGAAATTGTCGCCGAGATGGCGGATTTTTTTCTCCGGCTTGAAGGAATCGATGTCGTGCTGGCAATTGGCCGATTTAGCAGTGAAATCATTCTTTCATTGCGCACCTCCCGGCACGACGTTAATGCGGGAACGCTGATCAAGCGGCTCGTCGAGGGTAGAGGCGCAGCCGGAGGCCATGGCATGATGGCGGGGGGGAAAATCGAAGGACTTGCCGATTCCGCTAAGGAACGGGAGGATGTCGAGCAACTTCTCGTCCGCCGTTTTCTCGGTATCTTCGCGCTGGGGCACATACGGCCGCTCCCGTTGAGTGCTCTCAGGCGTACGGCTTTGCCGGCCCTTGCCGCCGAGATTGACAACCTGCATCATATCGTTTAATGTACGTTTTTTTCCAACTGCCAGAGGTATCTCATGCGTTCAGACGGCCGCAACCCAGCATCACTCAGAAGCATCCGGATTACACGAAAGTATCTCAAGCACGCCGAAGGCTCTGTTCTTGTTGAGTTCGGTGACACAAAAGTTTTGTGCACCGCCTCGGTGGAGGAGTCGGTGCCCCCCTTTCTGCGCGGCAAGGGAGGGGGATGGGTAACTGCAGAGTATTCAATGTTGCCGCGTGCCACCCATACACGGTCTCCTCGTGAAGCCGCCAAGGGGAAGCTGGGGGGAAGGACCCATGAGATCCAGCGTCTCATTGGCCGTTCTTTACGGACCGTCACGGATTTGACGCTTCTTGGCGAGCGAAGCGTACTGATTGATTGTGACGTGCTTCAAGCTGATGGAGGCACCCGGACAGCTTCTATTACAGGTGCCTACGTCGCACTGGTCGACGCGTTTCGATGGCTCGTATCGCAGGGGACTATTGCCACTCTGCCGGTTCGGGAGGCGGTCGCCGCAGTCAGTGTTGGGATAGTCGGCGGGGAAGTGTTGCTCGATCTGAACTACATTGAGGACTCAAGAGCCGATGTTGACATGAATTTTGTCATGACTTCGTCGGGGCGTTTCGTGGAAGTGCAGGGAACCGCAGAGGCTGAACCTTTTACCTGCGCCCAGATGGATGATATGCGCTCCCTCGCCATGATCGGCATCGAACGTCTCATGGCCATCCAACAAGAGGTGCTGGAGCAGTGACCCGGCTGGTGGTGGCAACCCGCAACAAGGGCAAACTACGAGAGATTGCTGCGATTCTGGACGGGTTGCCTTTCACCTTGTTGTCGCTGGATGATTTCCCGGGTTTCCCCGAAGTGGAAGAGGACGGAGAGACATTTGAGGAGAACGCCTTGAAAAAGGCTTCAGCTGCCGCCAACGTTACAGGACTTCCGGCGCTTGCCGATGACTCTGGGCTCGTCGTTGACGCACTTGGTGGAAGGCCGGGTGTTTACTCTGCCCGCTACTCGGGTGAGACCGCCAGCGACGAAGCAAATAACGCAAAACTTTTGAGAGAGTTGGCCTCAGTGCCTTACGAAGAACGCACGGCCGCTTTCCGGTGCGCTATCGCCCTGTGTTCGCCCGAAGGAAAGAGGTACACCTTCAGTGGGGAACTGCAGGGGGTAATACTCGATTCGCCGCGCGGTACCGAAGGGTTCGGCTACGACCCTCTCTTTTTCGTTTCTGAGAAAGGGGCAACCATGGCAGAACTCCCACTTGAGGTCAAAAATGTCATCAGTCATCGCGGCAGAGCCCTGGCTCTCCTGAAAGATCATCTCGGCCGGCAGGGTATTGAATAAAAATACTTGCATGTCAGCTCGGCATGTGTTAGTTATACAAATTCCAACGGGGTGTAGCGCAGCCTGGCTAGCGCACCTGCCTTGGGAGCAGGGGGTCGGAGGTTCGAATCCTCTCACCCCGACCAAGCCTGCGCCTGTAGCTCAGCTGGATAGAGCAACGGACTTCTAATCCGTAGGTCAGAGGTTCGAATCCTCTCAGGCGTGCCAACTAATTAACGGTAAATCACATATGGTGGCTATGGTGAAGGGGTCAACACACATGACTGTGACTCATGCATTCGTGGGTTCAAATCCCACTAGCCACCCCATTTAAGAAAGAGCCCCGTGATGAACGGGGCTTATTCGTATGTGTAGTTGGTTGCGGCAATCTGCGAGAGTGGCGGAACTGGCAGACGCACTGGACTTAGGATCCAGCGGGCAACCGTAGGGGTTCGACTCCCCTCTCTCGCACCAATTCAAGCGTATGTGGCTGTTTTAATTACCCGCCCGGAGATTGTTGTTTTCTTGCCCGCTATCCCGTCCTATTAATAATCATATTAACACTACCCCAATGGAGAGAGGTTGAACGATGACCAGCACTGTCGAGTCGCTCAGCAGCGTCAAAAAGAAAATTTCCTTTGAGATTCCGGCGGACCGCGTTACGTCCGAGATAGACAAGGTTTTTGAAAAGATCCGCAAACGCGCGGCCATTAAGGGCTTCCGGAAAGGCAAAGCCCCCCAGTCCCTCATAGAAAAGCATTATGTAGACGTCATGGAAGGTGATGTGCTGAAGAATCTGTTCGAGGAAACGTATTTCAAGGCGCTTGCGGAGCATAAAATCTTCCCCGTTTCTCATCCTGTAATTGACAGCGACGAAATAAAGCGCGGTACCCCGTTTACCTATTCCGCAACGGTCGAAGTTCTCCCCGAAATCGACGTAAAGGACTACAAAGGACTTGAGGTTGCCAAGGAAACCTTTGCGCCCGATGAGTCGGTTGTTGAGAAGAGATTGCAGGAAATGCGCGAGAACATGTCTCACCTGAAGTCCCTGGAAGATGGGTCAGTGGCTGAAGTTGGGCACTTCGCCGTCATTGACTTTACCGGTTACGTTGACGGCGTTCCGTTTGAAGGCGGCTCTGCCGAGAGTTACCAGCTTGAACTCGGTTCCGGTCGATTTATTCCCGGTTTTGAAGAACAGATTGTGGGCATGAAAATCGGCGAGCCGAAATCAATGTCGCTAAACTTTCCTGAGGACTACTGGAACAAGGATCTTGCCGGCAAAGAGGCCAGGTTTGACGTGACCCTGAGCGAGATCAAGGTCAAAGAGCTCCCTGAGCTGAATGATGAGTTTGCCGCTCAGATGGGAGAGTTCGATTCCATCACTCAACTGAGAGAAAAGATTGCTGAACTGTATGAGAAGCAGGAAAATGACCGGATCAAAGCAGACCTTCAGGATCGGGTCGTGCAGGCGCTCATTGAGAAAAACGAAATAGAAGTTCCTTCTACGCTTGTGGACCGGCAGCTGCAGACCATGCTGGCCAACGCACAGAACAGGCTTGCCCAGCAGCGGCTTACCTTTGAGATGATGGGAATGAACGAGGAGTCGTTCAAGTCCCAGTACCGTACCGTTGCTGAGAACCAGGTGAAGGGTTCGCTTCTTCTCGAAGCCGTGGCCAAAAAAGAAGGAATTTCGGTCGAAGAGGCTGACATCGAGAAAAAGCTGCTGGAAATTGCAGGCGGCAACGAGGAGGAGCTCGGCCGCGTAAAGAGTTTTTACGAGCAAAATCGTGCGGCACGGGAAAATCTTGTAGTGCACCTGGCCGAGGAAAAGGTCATGTCGTTCCTTCTGGGTAGCGCAGTAATCAGCGAGAAGGCAAAAGAGTAACCTGTGCAGCGAGGAGGCAACATGCTTGTACCGATAGTGGTCGAACAAACGGGTAGGGGTGAACGTTCTTACGATATTTATTCGAGACTCCTGAAGGATCGTATTATCTTTCTTGGCGGCCCCGTTGATGACCATGTTGCGAATCTGGTCATAGCCCAGATGCTTTTTCTCGAAGCCGAGGATCCGGACAAGGATATCCATCTGTACATCAACTCCCCGGGCGGCGTTGTAACATCGGGTATGGCCATCTACGACACCATGCAGTACATAAAAGCACCCGTGTCGACGATTTGCGTGGGGCAGGCCGCTTCAATGGGAGCGTTGCTTTTGTCGGGCGGGGAAAAGGGAAAGCGTTTCAGTCTGAAGCATTCCCGGATTATGATCCATCAGCCTTTAGGTGGATTCCAGGGCCAAGCAACGGATATTCATATTCATGCCCAGGAAATTCTGAAGCTTAAAAAACGACTGAACGAGATTCTTGCCGAAAATACAGGGCAGCAACTGGCCAAGGTTGAAGCCGATACCGAGCGCGACTATTTTATGTCTGGAGCGGAGGCGAAGGACTATGGTATCATTGATAACATAATTGAGCGCAATACTCCCAGCGGAGGTACTCGGTGAGTAGGAGAAACGACGGCAGCGACAATCTCACCTGCTCCTTTTGTGGTAAGAGCCAGGATGAAGTAAAAAAGCTCATTGCCGGACCAACGGTATATATTTGCGACGAGTGCATCGAACTCTGTAATGATATTATTGCCGAGGAGTCGAAGCTTGAAGAGGCCATGGGGCCCGATGTCAAGAAGCTTCCCAAGCCCCGTGAGATCAAGGATGTTCTCGACGAATACGTGATTGGTCAGGACCAGGCGAAAAAAGTCCTTGCCGTCGCAGTTTACAATCACTACAAGCGCATCGAGTCCATGGGCAAGCCGAGCGACGTAGAGATGCAGAAGAGCAACATTCTTCTGCTTGGACCTACTGGCTCCGGCAAGACCCTGTTGGCTCAGACCTTGGCCCGGATACTGAAGGTTCCGTTCGCTATGGCGGATGCTACGAACCTCACTGAAGCCGGCTATGTGGGGGAAGATGTCGAGAATATCATACTCAATCTTCTTCAGGCTGCCGACTATGATGTAGAGCGCGCCCAGAAGGGTATCATCTACATCGACGAAATTGACAAGATAGCGCGTAAATCCGATTCTCCTTCCATCACCCGGGATGTGTCGGGGGAAGGGGTGCAGCAGGCGCTGTTGAAAATTATTGAAGGAACCGTCGCCAGTGTTCCTCCCAAGGGAGGACGCAAACACCCGCAGCAAGAGTTTTTGAAGGTCGATACCACGAATATTCTGTTTATCTGCGGCGGGGCGTTCGCGGGGCTCGACAGTATTATTCAGCAGCGTATCGGTGTGAAAAAGCTCGGTTTCGGTGCTGATGTAAAGAGCAAAGTCGAGAAGAGGGCAGGAGAGCTTCTCACGGAAGTTACCCCTGAAGACCTTCTCAAGTTCGGTTTCATCCCGGAATTCATTGGCCGTTTGCCCGTACTCGCCACGCTGCGCGAACTGGATGAGACCGCCATGGTTCAGATTCTGAAGGAGCCGAAAAACGCGCTTATCAAGCAATACCAGAAGCTGTTCGAAATGGAGCATGTGAAGCTCAAGTTTACCGATGGTTCTCTGGTCGCCATATCCCGGGAAGCGCTCAAGCGTAAGACGGGCGCCCGCGGACTCCGGTCGATCCTTGAGAACGCCATGCTCGACATCATGTACGAAATTCCCTCGCAAACGATGGTTAAAGAAGTGGTTATCAACGAAGATGTCATCTACAACAAGGAAAAACCGATCATTGTTTATGAAAATGTGGCTGAATCAGCCTGACCGCAAAGGACCCAATGAACGTTGACCTTAGTATGGAAAGTATGGAAAGAGGGGATCTGCAAAGATTCCCTCTTTTACCGTTAAGGGACATTGTTGTTTTCCCGCACATGGTTGTTCCTCTTTTTGTGGGGCGGGAGCGTTCGATCTCCGCCCTTGAGGCGGCCATGAACGGCAACAGGATGATCTTTCTCGCCGCCCAGAGAAATGCCAAAACGGAAGATCCCCGGCAGGAAGACATCTACACGACCGGTACCATCTCACAGATCATACAGCTCCTGAAGCTCCCCGACGGTACAGTCAAGGTGTTGGTGGAGGGCAAGCAGCGGGGCAGTCTTGTGTCCTTTCTGCCTAACCCCGACTACTTCATGGCTGAAATACAGCCGCATCTTGAGTCTTTGGAAGAAAACCCCGAGATTGAAGCCCTTATTCGCAGCACCAAATCGATGTTTGAAGGCTATGTGAAGCTGACCAAGGGCATCCCGCAGGAGGTGGTCAGTGCCGTTGGGGGAATTGTTGGGCCCGGCAAGCTTGCCGATACGCTGGCACCCCACCTTAATCTCAAGCTTTCCGATAAGCAACTGCTACTTGGTATAGTGACTCCCCATGAGCGCCTGGAGAAACTCTTGTCTTTCATGGAGGCCGAGTTGGAGATTCTCCAGCTGGAGAATAAGATCCGGACCCGCGTCAAGAAGCAGATGGAGAAGAACCAGAAAGAATATTATCTGAACGAGCAGATGCGAGCCATCCAGAAGGAGTTGGGAAGCAAAGACGACTTCAGGCAGGAGCTCATTGAACTCGAGAATAAGGCAACCAAGGGGAAGTTATCCAAGGAAGCCCGTCAAAAGGCCCTTGCAGAACTCAAAAAACTTAAGCTCATGTCGCCGGCTTCTGCCGAGGCTGCTGTGGTGAGAAACTACGTCGACTGGCTTGTGTCGCTTCCTTGGGCGAAGATGACTCGCGAAAAGCACGATATCATAGGTGCCGAAGAGGTTTTGAACGCTGACCATTACGGTCTTGAAAAGGTCAAGGAACGCATTTTGGAGTATCTCTCCGTCCAGGCACTTGTTAAGAAGTTGAAGGGACCTATTCTCTGCCTGGTTGGCCCCCCTGGGGTTGGCAAAACTTCGCTTGCCCGATCAATCGCCACGGCAACCGGTCGTCATTTCGTCAAAATGTCGCTCGGAGGAATGCGTGACGAAGCGGAGATTCGGGGCCACCGCCGTACCTATGTGGGAGCCATGCCCGGCAAGATCATCCAGAACCTCAAAAAAGCCGGAAGTAACAACCCTGTATTTTTGCTGGACGAGATTGACAAGATGAGTTCCGATTTCAGGGGGGATCCGGCTTCGGCACTGCTTGAAGTTCTCGATCCGGAACAGAATGCCCATTTCAGCGATCATTTTCTCGATGTGGAGTATGATCTTTCTCACGTCATGTTCATTGCCACGGCCAACTCGACCCATTCAATACCCCGTCCCCTGCTCGACCGGATGGAGGTGATTCGCCTCGAAGGCTACACCGAGCACGAAAAACTTGCCATTGCCGAGCGTTATCTCGTTGGCAAGCAGATGGCAGCCAATGGGCTTTCCGTACAACAGATCAGCATTTCCGGAAAGGCTGTCAGTGAAATAATCCGTTATTACACCCGCGAGGCCGGTGTGCGCAATCTGGAACGCGATATTGCTACGCTCTGTCGCAAGGCGGCTCATCGTGTGGTCAAGGGCGAGAAAAAGAAAATCGTAATTCAACCCAAGAATCTGCCCGGGTTCCTTGGACCTCGCAAGTATCGGATCGGGACGGCAGAGGACAAAGATGCTCCCGGCTATGCTACGGGCCTTGCCTGGACCGAAGTAGGCGGGGATCTGCTTACAATTGAGGTGGCAGTTGTCCCCGGCACCGGAAAGCTCCTCATTACCGGAAAGCTGGGGGAGGTCATGCAGGAGTCGGCGCAGGCGGCCATGACCTATGTACGTTCACGGGCGCAGATACTGGGTATTGATAAAGAGTTTCACAAGAAAGCGGACATACATATTCATGTGCCGGAGGGAGCAATCCCCAAGGATGGTCCCTCGGCCGGCATTACCATGGCTACTGCGATAGTTTCTGCTCTAACCGGCCGGCCGGTTCGGCATGATCTTGCAATGACGGGTGAGATAACTCTCCGCGGCAACGTGCTTGCCATCGGCGGACTCAAGGAAAAACTTCTGGCCGCGGGGCGTGGAGGAATTTCCACGGTTGTCATCCCTGAGGAAAATAGAAAGGATCTGACGGAAATCCCACGGGAGGTCACGGTGGGGCTTATCATCGTTCCAGTTCGTCATATGGACGAAGTGCTTTCCCGGGCGCTCCTGGCTGAAGGCGTTTCAAGCGGAGCTCCCTACCGCTCCTCGGAGGGGCCCCCGGCGATATCTGGACAGGAAACCGTTACTGCCCACTGATGCACGGAAAAAAGCGCTTGACACCTCTGTGAGGTCTCTGCTATAAGTTATGTCTCGTTTCGAGACGGCACTAAGTCAATATTTAGCTGTAAAATTGATAAGTTGCTATCCAGTTGTACCTACAATTTATGCATAAAACGGGGTCGTAGTTAAGTTGGTTATAACGCCGGCCTGTCACGCCGGAGGCCGCGGGTTCGAGCCCCGTCGACCCCGCCATTAATTTAAAAGGGCGAATAGCTCAGCTGGGAGAGCGCCAGCCTTACAAGCTGGATGTCGGGGGTTCGATCCCCTCTTCGCCCACCATATATGCTTCAAGGTAGTCGTTCTCTGAGTGGTGGCTACCCTAATTGAATATAACGAATGGGGTCGTAGTTAAGTTGGTTATAACGCCGGCCTGTCACGCCGGAGGCCGCGGGTTCGAGCCCCGTCGACCCCGCCATTAACAAAAAGGTCATGCTATGCATGGCCTTTTTGTTTTGAATAGGTGTAAGATCTGCGATGGTTCGCGGCAGACAGGCCTTCGGAAGGGTGTTTTCCTTGACGGGCGTGTGAGTTGGCCGCTATTATCCATTAATTATTAAGAGGATGTGAGCGCGCCGTTCATGGATGTTGATGAGCGTTTGCCTCTCCTGGTTTTCATTCAATTTTCTGGAGGCACAACTTGAGAACCGTTGTCGTCATTCCGACGTACAATGAGCGTGATACGATCGAGCGACTGATCAACGACGTGCTGGCGCAGGACAAAGACATTCACGTACTGGTCGTGGACGACAACTCACCGGATGGCACTGGAGAGATTGTGGACCGGTTGTCCGAGGGGATGGGACGGGTTCATGTGCTGCACCGTCCCGGCAAGATGGGCCTTGGCTCGGCGTATCGCCAGGGCTTCGCCGCTGCGCTTGCCATGGGTGCCGATTTCATCGTAGAAATGGATGCCGATTATTCTCATGACCCGGCAACACTGCCACGGTTCCTGGAGGCCATGGAGGGGTGTGACCTGGTCATCGGCTCTCGATACTTGAATGGCATCAGCGTGGTCAACTGGCCCATCCGCCGGCTCATGCTGAGTTATTTCGCCAACTGGTACACGAGATTGGTCACCGGCTTGCGCATCATGGATTGCACAAGCGGCTTCAAATGTTTTCACCGTAGGGTGATTGAATCGATCGATATGAGCACTATTCGCTCTGATGGTTACTCGTTTCAGATAGAGATGAACTATCGGTGCGTGGAAAAGGGTTTTCAGGTTAAAGAAATCCCTATCATCTTCATCGACCGGCGCTCGGGCAGTTCCAAGATGTCCAAGAAAATTGTACGTGAAGCCGTGTTCATGGTGTGGAAACTCAAGCTCGGCTCTTTTTTCGGGGCGTTGTTCCGCTAGGAGGACGATATGCTCGACGTAACATGGGCGTTTGCCGCTCAGTTCGGATTGTGGGGATGGATCGGTTCCATGATAGGGTTCATTATGCGAGCCTTTCCCGCGGAGGGCGTGTTCGATCGCAGGGCTGCGAGTATCTGGGGGGGGAGCGTAGTGCTCCTCTTCGCGTTATGGGTGGCAGGGATGATGATGGCATGAGACGAAGCCGCTGCACGTCAATTATCCTCCTGTTGCTCGCGCTATCGTCACTCTTGCCGATCATGGGTTGCGGCGGGCCGTCAGCCTTGTCCGTCGCCTCCTTGCGGGACCCATCGGTGGATATGACATGGCCTCCTGCTCCTCATCCGGCCCGGATACGATTTCTCCGCGAAATTGCCGGACCGGAACAGATCAAGGCTGAGCCGGGGGCGCTTGCCCGCTTTCTGGAGTTCGTCACCGGTGAGCAGTTCCAGCCTGTCCCCTTTGTGACCCCCTACGGGGTTGTCTCGGATGGCGGGGCCCTTTTGTTCGTCTCCGATTCCTCGTCCGGTGTTGTTCATCGCATCGACCTGGCGCGACAAAAGATTTCCTATATTGTTCAGGCAGGGGAGGAGTTCCTCTCAAGCCCGGTCGGTCTCGCTCTTTCACCTTCGGGAGAAGTGTACGTCAGCGATTCGGTCAATGCCAAGGTGTACGTATTTTCCCGTCGGGGTGAGTTCTTGCACGTACTGGCCGATGGCCAGGTCGACTTCAGGAGGCCGGCCGGTTTGGCCGTGAACAGTAAAGGCGTTCTGTTTGTGGTTGATGTTTTGGCACACAAATTGAAAGTTTTTGACAAAAATGAGCGTTTCCTGGGAGAATTCCCCGCCGACGATAGCGGAGGGAAATTGAACCTGCCCTCCCATGTGGCCGTTGATAAGGACGATAAAGTCTATGTTACCGATGCCCTGAATTTTACGGTCAAGATTTATGATGAAGCCGGTCGTTACCTCCGAAGTATCGGTGAAATAGGAGATGCTCCCGGTTCTTTCGCGAGACCCCGTGGCGTCGCGGTCGACAGTGATCTCAATGTGTATGTGATCGATGCCGCGTTTGACAACTTTCAAATTTTCAATCAGGAGGGGCAGTTGCTCCTTTTCGTCGGCAAGCCCGGTAAAAAAAGCGGAGAGTTTTATATGCCGAGCGGCATCCATATCGATCGAAACGACCGGATTTTCATCTCTGATTCGTACAACCGGCGGGTCCAGGTGTTCGAATACCTGAAAGAGGAAAACCGATGATGACGAGGATCTTTTTGGTCATTGGCGTGACGGCGCTCGTCATGGGCAGCGTCCGCCCGAATTATGGAGCCCCTGGGCCGAAATTCACCGATCCCGGTGGCGGAAACAAGCATAACCTTTCGTATTCCAACACCAATGTGAACTTCAAGGCCACGAATTCAACCGATATGCGTGCCAAGCAGATCTGTATTTTTTGTCACACGCCCCATAACGCACGTCCGCAGACAACGCTCTGGAACCGTAGCGACACTACTCAGAGTTTCGGGCACTATTCATCAAGCAGCCTGTCTCTTCACCTGGATGCAACCGCCCGCACGGCCAGCGATTATAAGGCGGAGCCCAACGGCTCGTCCCGGCTTTGCCTCAGTTGTCATGACGGGGTCACGGCTCTTGGAGCCGTGCTTTCAGGGGTGCCCATCGAGGTCAACGGCAGCATGTTCACGAAGATGACCGGCGACCATGTCTTTGATCGTGCCAAGATAACCAATTCCCATCATCCGGTTTCGTTCAAGTACACCGCAGAAGTGGTTGCACGCCTCAAGACTCTGGAAGGTCCGGTATCCGATTACTGGCTGCCGGCCGACGCGCCGTCCCAGGAAAGTCCGGGCGCGCCCGGCACCAACAAGGCCAGGCAATTCGTCCGGCTTGACAAGGAAAAGCGGATGCAGTGCACCACCTGTCATGATCCCCACCAGAGTCAGTATCACGACACGAATACCCCTCCGCTGACACCGTTCTGGGCCTATGACGGACGGGGCCTTTCTACCGTGAACGCCGATACCGTTCATGATGAAGTCTGTTACGCATGCCACAGCTTCAAGACGCCAAATCCTTAGGAGATGCAATGCCGGTAGTCGCAGCTCTTCTTTGCCTGGTGCTGTTCTCGATCATGCCGGCCGTCGCGGCTGACTACACGGGGGGAGTCCATCTTGATCGGAGTAAAGTGCCCCGGGGATGTTCAACCTGTCACCTCAAGTTCAATTTCAAGGACGGCGGCGGCCCCGAAACCTGCATTGTCTGTCATGGTGATCCTTCCCGGCTGACACGCCAGTATGCCGGCATGCCCCGAGGTTTCGCTCCCCGTGAAGCCGATATGAAAAACATTGAGGAAGAATTCCGCAAGCCTTTCCGTCATCCCACGTTTGATTCCCGCGGCATCCACCGGGGGGGGGAGACCCTGCCGGAGAGGGATCCCCGCATGCCCCGCCACGCCGACTGCGTGGACTGTCACAATCCCCATCATGTTTCTTCTACAAATAAATTTGCGGGCATTAAAGGGCGCAGGGTCGGTAACCTGGTTTCGACCGTTACGACGGAATTCGAGCTTTGCTACCGGTGCCACGCCGAAAGCGCTAACCTTCCCGGTCGCTTCGGCAATAAGAGGGCCGAGTTTGCCTCCACCAACCCGTCGTTTCATCCGATCGAGGCCGAGGGGAAGAACACGGCGGTTGTCAGTCTCATTCGTCCGTATAAAGAAAGGAAGGAAAGTCCGGGTGATGTCTCGACCATTTCCTGCGGCGACTGCCACGGCAGCGAGTCTTCTTCCGGTCCCCGGGGACCTCATGGCTCGCTCAACGAGCACATCCTCGTCGAGAACTACTCGACACGCGACAACCAACCGGAAAGCCCTCATGCCTATGCCCTCTGTTACCGGTGCCATGATCGCAGCAGCATTCTCGGTAATGAAAGCTTCAAATATCATGCAAGGCATATTCAGGGTACCGGCGGCATAGCCGGCTCGAACGGCACCTCCTGCTATACCTGTCACAATTCCCACGGCAGCGTCGAGTACAAATACCTGATCCGGTTTAACAGGTCAGTGGTTTCTCCTAATTCGCAGGGCCAGCTCAAGTTTGTCGAAAAGGGGATATCCACGTTCAGGGGAGAGTGCTATCTTTCCTGTCACGGTGTGGACCACAATCCGAGGGTATACTGAGCCATGACCTTATATGCGCCGGGCAGCCGGAAACCATTATTTTTCACTGCGCTTGTGGCTGCGTCGCTGTGGGGAATACTAAACGCGCAGTCCGTCTCGGCGGTAGAACGAGTATCGCCGCACGATGCACAGGGGGCTTGCCTTTCATGTCACATTGCCACGGAACGGGATTTGAGATCCGACCGTTTTTCTGTTGATGAGAAAAGCCAGTTAAAATCTGATGTTAATAAGGTATGTCTCCAGTGTCACGGTATTGATTTCGGCCATGGTGTCGGCAAAAAACCGGAAATGAATCGCAAGGGACTGCCGCTCGATGGAAACGGTTTGATTGCCTGTGCCATCACATGCCACGACATGCATGTGGTTGCCCCGGAAAACCCTCACCAGATGGCGTACCATCTTCGCATCCCTATGGAGGATCTCTGTTTTTCCTGCCATGACCGATAGCGTTGATTATGATGCTGTGATAAGTGTGTTGCAACGACGTCGCGGCTCTGTTTCTGCTTGTTTTTATTTTTAATTTTACCCATTTTGTGCTAAGAAAATCTAATGGCTCTATACCACTGTAAGCTCGGCTCCTCCGAGGGGCGAATCATCACCAGGGAACTGGAAGCCGCAAACCCTGAAATGCTTCGCACCAGTTTGGAAGAGCAGGGTTTTTTTGTTTTCGAGATAAAAAAAAAGCCCCTGCAGTTTCTCTGGAACAAAGGGGGAGGGCGGCGCAAGGTAGACAACAAGGCCCTCCTTACCCTCAACCAGGAACTTCTCGTTCTGATCAAGGCCGGCTTGCCGATTATCCAGGCTCTTGACACGGTACTGGAGCGGGTTGAGCGGGGAACCCTCTTTGACGTGCTGGCGGTTGTTCGCGAGGACGTCAAAGGCGGGATGGCTCTCTCTGATGCTCTGGATAAGCACTCCAAGGTCTTTCCCCATCTCTACGTAGCCTCGGTGCGGGCAGGCGAGCGGACCGGGGACTTGCCGCTCACCATCCGGCGGTACATCGCGTTTCTCAAACGTGTGGAAGAAGTCCGTAAACGCTTCATTTCCGCACTGGTCTATCCAGCAATCCTTGTTACCGTGGCGACATTGGCAATTACGTTTCTCCTGGTCTACGTGGTTCCGACCTTCAGCCAGGTTTATGCGGATGCCGGTTCCCAACTTCCACTCCCTACCAGGATGCTCATAGCGTTTTCCACATCCCTGAAGCAGCTTTTCCCCCTGATTATTGCGGCAGTTGTCGGCGCTGTTTTCTTTTTCAGGCGATGGGCCGCTACCGAGAGCGGCCGGTATCGGGTTGATGATATAAAGATACGAATCCCCTTTTTCGGTGATGTCTTTTCCAAATTTGCCGTCACCTCGTTTACTCGGACGTTGGCAACAGTCATCGGTAGCGGCATACCTATTGTCGAATCGCTCAAGATGTCGGTGGGCACGTTGAATAATCGCGTTCTCGAAAGGCGGATGCTCGAAGCCGTGGTCAAGATTGAGGAGGGAATGAGTCTGTCGGGTGCCATCGAGTCGGCGAGGATCATGCCGTCTCTCGCGCTCCGGATGCTCGGCGTTGGAGAGTCGACCGGTTCTCTTGAAGAGATGCTGAGTGATATTGCCGAATACTTCGAGGGGGAAATCGATGCCCGCCTCCACCTGCTGACAACTGCCATTGAACCCGCGATCATGATCGTCATGGGTCTGGTGGTCGGCGTTATTATCGTAACCATGTACCTGCCGGTGTTCAAAATCGCCGGCACTGTAGGATGATTGTCGCGGCTCAGCCCATTCACCGGCCCGACTTGGAACGAAGCAATGGAAAAGCACTCTTTTAAACGAAAAACTATCGGCCAGATCCTTGTTCAACAGGGAAGCCTCAATCCTGATCAGATTCCCTATCTGGTCGAGAAAAGAAATGCGTCCACAAAGCGTTTCGGTGAGGTCTGCGTCGGGGACGGGCTCATTACCGAGGAGAACCTGGCACGGGCTCTTGCCGAGCAGTTCGGCCTCGACTATGTTGATGCCCGCGGCGTGCGGCTCAATGAATCGCTCCTGGCATCACTGCCACCGGATGCGATCTATCGCTACCAGTTCGTCCCGTTGGAAGAAGAAGACGGGACCCTGGTCGTTCTTATTGCCGATCCGACAGATGTTCTGAAGCTGGACGAGCTGGAGCTTCTGCTGGACCGGCCTTTCATCGTCAAACTGGCCACGGAAACGGCTATTGCCACCATCCTCAAGAAAGGGGAGGCCACCAGTAGGGTCCTCAAGGAAGTTTCCGAGGACTTCATGCTGCAACTGGTCAAGGAGAATGAAAAAGGCGAAGAGATTCTCTCCATGGAGAAGATCTCGGCCGACACGAGCCCCATCATCAAGCTCGTCAACTCCACCGTCATGGACGCGCTGACCCGTCGGGCAAGCGATATTCACATCGAAACCGCCCTGGAAGGGGTAATCATCAAATACCGGATCGACGGGGTCTTATACCGGGCCACCGAACCCCTCGATATTCACTTTCAGGCTCCTATCATTTCCCGCCTCAAGGTCATGAGTGAGCTCGACATTTCCGAGCGCCGCATCCCACAGGACGGTCGCTTCAAGGTCAGGCTCAATGACAAGGCCATTGATTTCCGCGTATCGATCATGCCGAGCGCCTTTGGAGAGGACGCGGTTATCCGTATCCTTGACAAGGAGAGCATCGCTTCCGACCTGAAGGGGCTTACGCTTGAGACGCTCGGCATGCATCCGCGGGAAATGAAGCGTCTGAGAAGGAAAATTCGTGAGCCTTACGGCATGGTACTCGTAACGGGGCCGACCGGTTCGGGCAAGACGACTACCCTCTACGCCGCTCTCACCGAGATTCATACGGGCGAAGAGAAGATTATCACCATTGAAGATCCGGTCGAATACGTGTTGCGCGGTATCGTCCAGATCCCGGTGAACGAGAAAAAGGGCCTCACCTTTGCCCGTGGTCTCCGGTCGATTCTTCGGCACGACCCGGACAAGATCATGGTCGGCGAGATCCGGGACCCTGAAACGGCACAAATCGCCGTCCAATCGGCCCTCACCGGGCACCTGGTCTTTACGACGGTCCACGCGAACAACGCTTTTGACGTACTTGGCCGCTTCATCCACATGGGGATCGATCCCTACAACTTCGTTTCGTGTCTCAACTGCGTCATGGCCCAGCGTCTGGTACGCAAGGCGTGTCCGCACTGCAAATACCCGATGGAGCATTCAGACACGGTCCTTATCGAATCGGGACTTGACCCGGAGGAGTGTCGCGACGTAACGTTCTATGAAAGTCGTGGCTGCGAGGAGTGCAATGGGACGGGATATCGCGGACGATCAGCCATCATTGAACTGCTTGATCTGAATGACCAGATGCGGGAGCTGATCATGGCAAAGGCTCCTGCAGCCCAACTCAAGGCGGCCGCCCGTGAGTCCGGCACGGTATTCCTGCGCGAATCGGCCATTGAAAAGGTCTTTGCAGGGGAAACGACATTGCGTGAAATCAACCGGGTCACCTTCGTGGAGTAAGCATGTTTTTCGCCCAGAACGCCATAGGTATGGAAGTGTCGCAGCACGGGGTCCGCTTCGCCGTGCTGAGTGGCGGCAAGGGCGCGCCGCGTCTCGTGACGCATGGCGGTGCCACCTTTGCACCGGGGGTAGTGAGGATTCTCCATCGCGAGCCCAACGTCAGCGATCCAAAGGTCTTTGTTGGCACGGTGCGCGAGGAGTATTGCAAGCTGCTCGTCCGGACGAACCTCGTATCGGTAACGCTACCCGACGCAGTTGGCCGTGTACTGATCATGGATTTCGACACGCGCTTCAAAAGCAGGGAAGAGGGGCGCGACATGATCCGCTGGAAGCTCAAGAAGAGCCTGCCATTTGATGCAGGGGATATGCATCTGGACTACCAGACCCTGCGTGAGCGTGATAATGGCAGCCTTTCGGTGCTGATTGCCGTTGTGGCGCGACAGGTCGTGACCCAGTACGAGGACTTGCTCCTAGAGGCGGGAATTCAACCTAACCGGATCGATTTCAACACGTTTAACCTCTACCGCATGGCGGCCAAGCATGTTCCGCCTGATGATACCTCGCTCTTTGTGGCCTTCCACGGGGGTGTGCTGAGCATGCTCGCTCTAACCGATGGAGTTATCGATTTCTATCGCGCCAAAGAGATGGGCAGAGAAGTCGTTGATCCGAACCGGATTTTCATGGAGATCAATAGTTCACTTCTTGTGTACCGTGACAAAAACCCCGGCCGTGAGGTCAAGAGCGTGTTCTGTCTGGCTTCTCCGGAAGGGGGTGAGTCCTTTGCCGGCATTGTTGCGGAGGCGAGCGGCATTGACCCGGTCATGTCCAATCCGCAGACGTTCCTGGGCAGTAACGTGTCGACTGCGACCGACCCAGCGTTGCTTCATGACTTGGCGGCAGCCATTGGTGCGGCCACGAGGAATCTCTGATGGATATCCGGATCAACCTTGCCACCCGCTATTTCTATAACACGAGGAAGGTGAACACGGGGATTGCCGCAGTGATCCTGGTGCTTCTTCTTCTGCTGGCGTACAACATCGCATCGCTTGTGGCGAATGTTTCCACGGAGCGCGCGCTCAAGAAGGACATGGGGATTTTGCAGGCCCGTTTTGATGAGTCTGCCAAGGGAATTACCGAAAAGCAGTATCGGGATCTGCTCAAGAAGATTGCCGAAGCCAACGCCGTAATCGGCAAGAAGGCCTTTGACTGGTTGCTTCTTCTGAACCGTCTTGAGGAGGTAGTGCCCGAGGGGGTTGCACTCGGGGCCATAGATCCCAGCCTGAAGGACGGGACCCTCAAGCTTTCCGGTGGTGCCCGCTCGTTCGGCGCACTCAGATCGCTGATGGAGAGCCTGGAGTCGTCAACCCACTTTACCGATGTTCTCCTGTTGAATCAGGGACAGCTGAGTGTCGGAGAAAAGCAGAAAGGTATTTCCTTTACCGTCACCTGCAAGGTCGACTTTACATGACGAAGCAGCAACTCATACAACTTATCACGTCCAGGAAGCGGACTGTGGTCGTCCTTCTTGTCTTGGCAACGGTGAATATCATCCTGACGGTGTTCAAAGGCGCGTATCAAGAGCCGCGCATTGCAGAGCTGAGGGATGAGTGGACATCAAAGAGGTCGCTCAATACGGGTGCCAGACATGATGTGTCCTCCATCTACCGGCAAGGGACGGAAGATCTCAAGGCGTACCGCGAGCGCCTTACCCCCAAGCGGGGGTTCACCGCCCTCATGATGGAAGTTTTTGAAACCGCTGCTGACAACGGACTCACGGTCAAGGGCGTCACATACAAGCCGAAGCAGGTGCCGGATCAAAAACTGGTGGTATATGATGTGGTGCTCTCTCTTGGCGGAACCTACGCCGGTATCAAGAGCTTCCTCTCCGATCTCCAGTGTCACAGGTCAATGCTTGTGGTTGAATCTCTTTCCCTCAACAGCGGCAGTGCCGTGGAGGAGGCGGTTGCACTGAAAGTTCAGCTTACTGCCTACCTCCGGACGGAGGAGTGATGAACCGTCAACGGCTCATACTGGCTATTCTCCTGGTCGTGCTGGGTCTGTCCCTGATTTACAGCTACGTCAGGTCGCCCCGCCAGCAAACCGTTACTTCGTCAGCTCCGGCGACCAAGGCCCCGGCCCGCGACAAGAAGACGGCACCTGCCAAGCCTGCGGTAGATGAGACGCGGGTAAGGCTTGATCTTTTGGAATGCGGCAAGGGGCGTTTTGCCGGTTTTCGCCGGAATATCTTCCGGCCCATTTTCCACGACGAAACAAAGGTGCCGCCCGCACCACCGGTTCTGCCGAGACTCATACCGCCACCAGTGCCGCCACGACCGGTGCCGCCTCCGGCTCCGCCCGTGGCGACTCCCCAACCCCCACCGGTAGTCCGTGACATGGCGCGTTTTACCTTCCTGGGCTTTCTCAAAAAAGAGAACCGGAAGACCATTTTTCTGGCCAAGGACAAAGAGATCATCCTCGTACGCCAGGGCGACAAGATCGCCGGGATCTATGAGGCTGTCAACATAACGGATGAGGCGTTGTCGATCCGCTCGACCACCGACGGCAGCGAGATCGTCATCCCGCTTGTTGAAAATCGCCCGCTGAGCGGGCAGATTCGCTGAACGCAACGATAACTCGAGGAGCAGTCCCATGAGAACCATAGCGAACATGGCCCTTGCCGCGGTAGTACTGACTTTCCTCGCCGGGTGCACTGCCGGCCTGACCGCGTTCAACAAGGCTGAAAAGCTTGAAGAGGAAGGGAAGCTTGACGAGGCGGTCATGAAGTTTGCCGAGGCTGCTTCAACCAATCCTCAACAGACCGAGTACCGCATGAGACTCCTCAAGGCGAGCGAAAAAGCCGCGTTCGAGCACCTCAAAAAGGGGGATACGGCCTACGAGCAGCAGCTGCTAGACGAAGCCCTGCGGGAATATCAGTCAGCAGTTTCGCTCAACCCTGCCTTGGCGCGGGCAAAGCAGCGCAGCGACGAGTTGATCCGGGTGCGTAATTCACTGACTTACTATCGCGAAGGACTCGAGTTTGAAAAATCGAACAAGCCCCGTGAAGCCCTTCAGGCTTATCGCAAGGCTCTGGACCTCAACCCCGAGAACAAGGAAATAAAAGAAGCACTTGAAAAGCTGCTCCAGACCAGACGGACCAAGCTGGAAGGCTTTGAACTTAACCTCAAATCGACAAAGCCGATAACCCTCAAGTTCAAGGAAGCAAAGCTCAAGGACGTCTTCTATATCCTGTCCCAGCTTTCCGGAATCAATTTCATCTTTGATGAGGGAGTCAAGGAGCAAAACGTCACAATCTTGCTTGAAAATGCATCATTCAATCAGGCTCTTGATCTTCTTACGAGTATGAACAAGCTGGGGCGCAAAGTCCTCAATGAGAGCACTATCCTCATTTTTCCCAAAACGCCGGAAAAGGCCAAACAGTATGAAGATCTGATGGTGAAGACCTTCTATCTGAACAGCCTTGATGCCAAGAAGGCCGTCAATCTTCTGCGTACGATGCTTCAGGTCAAGAAGATCTATGTGAACGAGGAACTGAATGCCCTCGTCATCAGGGACAACCCGGAACTGATCGATGTGGCGGGGAAGATTCTCGAAGCCAACGATGTGCCCGATGCCGAAGTGTTGCTGGAGGTGGAGGTTATTCAGGTTTCGAAAAACAATTCTGAGTTGTTCGGCCTGGGACTGAGTCGGTATGCCGTATCACTCAATGCCCGTACACCCGGTTCAGGGGGCGATTTCTTTTCAGACACCTTTGACCCGAAGGTAACCACAACGTCGAACGATACGACCACGGTGACCACTACGCAGGTGAAGAATCTCCTCAACCTCTTCAACTGGAACGGTTATCAGGGGTTTCTGACCGTTCCCAGCGCCACGTACAATTTCAGCAAACAATTGTCCAATGCCGAGGTCCTGTCCAATCCCAAGATTCGCGTCAAGAACCGGGAAAAGTCCAAGTTTACCGTGGGTACGAGGGTGCCTATCACCACTACGTCCAGTACCGGTTCCGTCGGCGGGGTTACCGTGAACGTCCAGTACGTGGACGTGGGGGTCAAGCTCAATGCGGAGCCGGTGATTCAGTTGAACAACGAGGTCACCATAAAGCTTGGAGTCGAGGTCAGTTCCATTATCGGCGAGAAAACAGTCGGCAGCGGCGATGCCATTAGTTCGGTCGTGACCATCGGCACCCGCAACGTGGATACGGTTCTCAACTTGAAAGACGGGGAAACCAGCATCATCGGCGGCCTCATCGAGGACTCGAAGAGCAAGAGCAAGCAGAAGATATGGCTCCTAGGAGACATTCCCCTCATCGGCAGTCTACTGTCCAGCAACAATGACAGGTATGATAAGAGTGAGCTGGTGCTTGCCATTACGCCGCGCATTGTCCGGGCGGTATCCGTTCCCGAGGCGGATGTGGCGGCCTTCTGGTCGGGCAAGGAAGATGACCCGACAGCCGTAAAACCCTTTTCTTCCTTCGAACTGGAGCCGGAGTTCGCCGTCCAACCGGCTGCCACGCCGGCCGCCAAAGGGGCGCCCGCGGCACCGGCGGCCAAGCCTGGCCCGGCGGCACCCGCCGGACAGCCGGCGGCTCCGGCTGCCGCCCCAGCCGCCGGTGGCCAACCGGCAGGGCCCCCGGCGACCCCGGTGGCCGCTTCAACTGCCGCCGGAGCCCAGGCTGTCGCGGCACCGGTTCAGCCCGCCATGCGTGGAAGCCTCAATATCGCAGCGCCGGCCGGTGTCGATCTCGGCGGTCAGTTCAAGGTGGAGGTCAAGGTGTCGGATGTCAAAGGTCTTGCCAAGGCACCGTTCATTCTGCTCTATGACCCCATTTTCATCGAGTATGTCGGGGCGGCTGAAGGGAACTTCCTAAACCGGGACGGCAAGCCGACGACCTTCAACGCACTTGCTGACAAGGCGGCAGGTCGGGTGGTCGTCACGATGGATCGCAGTGCCGCCGGTGAGGGGGTCGACGGTTCGGGAACGCTCCTGACTGCTACCTTTACGGCAAAAAACAAGGGACCGGCCAGCCTCGGACTTCAGAATGTGAAGTTCGCTGACCAGGCGAACAGGCCTCTGGACATTATCCCTTACAATACGGTGGTTGAAGTCAAGTAGCATGCCGGCCCTGACTGTGCGCATCGGCAGGCGGTTCCGGGGAGGTAGCCGGGGCCTGAGCCTCATTGAACTCGTTTTTACCGTGGCCATTCTCGGAATCCTGGCCATGGCCGTTGTCCCATTCACCCAGATGGCGGCCAAGCGCACCAAGGAGATTGAACTGAGACGAAATTTGAGGGTAATACGCACCGCCATCGACGACTACAAGAAGGATTACGACAAGGCAATCAAGGACAAGAAAATTTTAGATGTTGCCAACAGGTCCGGTTATCCCGAGTCATTTGAAAAACTGATTGAGGGAGAGGATTTCGGCGGCCTCTATGCCTACAAGAAAAAGTACCTTCGCCGGATTCCCGTTGACCCGTTTCATTCTCCCGAGGCAGGGGAGCCACCCACGTGGGGGATGCGCTCTTCTGTGGATGACCCCGAAAGCGATATCTGGGGAGGGGAAGACCTCTACGACGTGTATTCCTTGAGCGACGGGATCGCCATCGACGGAAGCAAATACAAGGACTGGTAGAAGCGGATGCTGAAATGTCTTCGTAACCGCAAGGGATTCACCCTCATCGAACTGATGATCGTTGTGACCATCATCGGCATTCTCGCGGCCATTGCCGTACCCAACTACCGGTGGGGGCTCATCAGGGCCCGCGAGGCTGTCCTGCAGGAAAACCTCTACACCATGCGCAGTGCCATAGATCAGTACTATGCGGATCAGGGGAAGTATCCCGATACCCTTGACGAGATGGCGGAAAAGCGGTATCTCAAATCGATTCCCTATGATCCCTTTACCGGGAAGAACGACACATGGGTTACAGTCAAGCCCATAGAACCCACCGGCGAAATCCATACTGCCGAGGAGATCAAGGGTAACGTAGCTGATGTGCACAGCGGCTCAGACCTTGTCAGTTCAAAAGGAACTCCATACAAGGACTGGTGACAGGGGATACGGACAATAACAAACGGGTGTCATCCGGCAGGAAGAAGGGAAACAATGATCCAGTTCCACAATGTATCCATGTCATACCAGCGCGACATGGCTGCCCTTAACGACGTAACTCTCAAGGTCCCCAAAGGGGACTTTGTTTTTGTGACCGGCCCGTCAGGGGCGGGGAAGTCGACCCTCCTGAAACTTGTCTATGCAGCCCTCAGTCCAAGCAAGGGACAGGTGATTGTCGATGGTCAGAACGTCACGCGAATGACCCGTTCGCAGATCCCCTTGCTGAGGCGCTCCATCGGGGTGGTTTTCCAGGATTTCAAGCTTCTTCCCAACCGGACGGTGCTGGAAAACGTAGCGATTACCCTTGAGGTTCTCGGCTGGGGGAAACGGGATATCGGCAAGAAGGTGCACCATATTCTCAGGCTCATGGGGATGGAGCACAAGATCAACGCTACCCCCCTCAGGCTGTCGGGCGGCGAGCAGCAAAGAGTTGCCCTTGCCCGGGCGTTGGTGAACGATCCGAAGATTCTGCTGGCCGACGAACCGACTGGAAACCTTGATGATGAGAACAAGGAGCAGATCCTGACCATTTTCCGGGAGGCCAACATTCGTGGTACGACCGTCATGGTTGCGACTCATGACCGTCGCGTGATCGAAAACAGCCACAAGCGGGTGATCATCCTGGAGAAGGGCCGCCTGGTGGAGGATAACGATGTCCCGAAACAAGAACTCTAAACGGCCCACCCTTTCCGGCGATGCTCCCGGAGGTCGGCTCGGCTATTTTCTCGGCAGGGCGATCCTCAATCTTCGCCAGAATGTCATGGTGAACGTGCTGACCATCGGCACCATATCGCTGGCGCTGCTCATCGTCTCACTGTTTCTGCTGGTGTTCGTAAACCTTGAGTCGACTGCCGAGGAGTGGAGCGGCAAAATCCAGGTGACCGCCTATTTCGACCAGGAGTTGCCCCCCCAGGAGCTGAACCAGCTCATGAATCGCATCAAAGCGATTGAAGGGACTTCACGCGTTTCCTACGTAGATAAGAACGAGGCGATGAAGCGGTTCAGATCCAGGCTGAAGGGGCAGGAAACCCTTCTGGACGGCGTACCCGCTGACGTGTTGCCTGCTTCGGTGGAGATTGCCCTTAAGCGGTCCAGTCGCCAGGAAGGTGCAATTGAACACTACGTTGCCCAGCTTAAAAAGGTCCCCGGAATCAACGAGGTGCAATATGGGGAAGAGTGGGTCCGCCGGTTCAATGCCTTTATGAATTTTCTCCGTTTCCTCGGAGCGCTTTTGGGGGCGTTCCTTGTGCTGGCGGTACTGTTTATCGTTTCCAATACCATCAGGCTTACCATTTACGCCCGGAAGGATGAACTGGAGGTTATGGAGCTGGTTGGTGCCACGCGGTTTTTTATCAAGGCGCCGTTTCTCGTTGAGGGGATGATTCAGGGCGCTGCCGGTTCAATTTGCACACTTATCATTCTTGTTGCCGCCTACTTCGGCTTCTTGCACGGCGTACCCAATTTTGTCCCCATATCAGGTACCTTTACCGGTTTCTCTTTCCTGCCCCCGGCACATATTGCCGGTATTTTCATCGGCGGCATTGTGCTCGGGCTTCTTGGCAGCCTCACCTCGCTCAGGCGTTTCAGTGACAACCAGTCATGATGCGAAGTTTTTGGGTCCCCATAGTATTTCTGACGATCTGCGTTTCCGTCGCGCTTGGTGCTGATGTGCACGATCAACTCAAGGGTGTGAAGAAGGAAATCAGCGAGAAAAAGCGCCTTCTACGAAAGACCGCAAAGGTTGAAAAGCAGGTCACCGGTGAATTGCTGGTTATCGATCAAAGCCTGAAGGAGAAGCAGACTCAGCTTGCGTCATTGAACAATGAACTCCATGGCGTCGAACGGGATCTATCCAGCACGACCAATGAGATTGATCGTGTTAAGGGGGAAACCGAGCGGAAGAAACAGGAGATTCAGAAGCGGCTTGTTTCGGTGTATAAAGCCGGCGAGATCGGCAACCTTCGAGTCGTGTTTTCCGCCGAATCGTTTCCCCAAATGGTTGAAAGCCTGCGTTATATGAGTGCTGTCATCGGGAACGATCGCCGTCTTTTCAACGAGTACTCGGACAAGATTGTTGAATTATCGAACCTCAAGCGCAAACTGGAAAATGAGGTGCAGCGAAAAGAACGGATCGTGGCCGGGATAGCGAGCAAGAAGCGTGAAATCGAGGCCGAAAAGGACAAAAAAGCAGCCTATCTCACCAAGGTCAAGCAGGACAAGAAGGAATATCTCGCCTCGATCAGGGACCTCCAGGCTAACGCTCGCAGGCTGCAGTCCATGGTGGAAAAACTTGAAGCACAGAGTAGAAAAAGCTATACTCAGTCACGCGAAAAGAAAGGGCTTCCACCAGGTCTCCCGCCTTTGCCTGACTCAGGGTTCGGCTCCCAGCGGGGGAGGCTATCCCTGCCGACTTCCGGTGATATTGTTGGAAGATTCGGAAGGCATAAGCATCCCGAATTCAACTCTTATACGGTCAGCAATGGTATTTCCATTGCAGCACCGGCTGGTTCGGATATCAGGTCGGTCTACGAGGGCAAGGTCCTCTTTGCGGACTATTTCAAAGGTTACGGCAATATGATCATTATTGATCATGGAGGTGGTTTTTTCAGCCTTTATGCCCACGCGTCACGTATCTCCAAACGGGTTGGCGCACAGGTTTCCCGCAATGAGGTGGTCGCCAGTGTCGGTGACGTTGATTCACCTCGCGGCCCGATGTTGTACTTCGAAATTCGGTATCAGGGACGGCCTGTTGATCCGTCTCCATGGTTCAGGTAGTCTGTTTCTCAACTCTGGGAGGAGTAATGTTCAAGATCATCAAAGGTAAACGCGTCGCACTGTTGCTTGCCTCGCTTTGTGTTGTTGCCGTGCTCGGTGCCGTTGCCGTTCAGAAGCGGTGTGCAGCCGAGGGGGGGAATGATTACGAGTCCATCGAGCTCTTCACTGATGTGTTGGCGATCGTCAAGAAAAGCTATGTTGAAGAGGTGGACACCAAAAAGCTCATCTATGGAGCCATCAACGGCATGCTCGCCTCTCTTGATCCTCACAGCTCCTTCATGCCTCCCGACATGTACAAGGAGATGAAGATTGATACGAAAGGTTCTTTTGGCGGCCTGGGTATCGAAATCACGATCAAGGATGGGCTCCTCACGGTAATATCCCCCATCGAGGACACTCCCGCCTTCAGGGCAGGCATCAAGGCCGGGGACCAGATACTGAAGATCGAGGACCGCTTTACCAAGGACATGACCATCATGGATGCGGTCAAGAGAATGCGCGGCCCCAAGGGGACGAAAGTAACCCTTACTATCATGCGTGAAGGTTTCGACAAACCGAAGGAGTTCACGCTCGTTCGCGACACCATACAAGTCAAAAGCGTGCGTTTCAAATCAATGGATCAGGGGTATGGCTACGTAAGAATCGCACAGTTCCAGGAAAAGACGGACGATGACCTGGTCAAGGCGCTCAAGGCGCTCAAAGAAGAGAATGGTGGAGATTTGAGGGGGCTCATCCTCGACCTCCGCAATGATCCGGGCGGACTTCTTGATCAGGCTGTCAAGGTTGCCGATCACTTTATCGAGGATGGACTCATTGTGTACACGGAGGGCCGCGAGAAGGAGTCGCGGATGCAGTTTACCGCCCGCAAGTCCGGCACCGAGCCCAACTACCCGATGGTTGTGCTGATCAACAGCGGAAGCGCCAGTGCTTCCGAAATCGTCGCAGGTGCGCTGCAGGATCATAAGCGTGCCGTTGTCATGGGGACCCAGAGTTTCGGGAAAGGCTCGGTCCAGACAATTATCCCGCTCTCCGATGAGTCCGGTCTCCGGCTCACCACGGCGCGGTATTTCACGCCGAGCGGTCGTTCCATTCAAGCCAAGGGCATAACGCCGGACATCATTGTGGAGCGCGCGGAAATCCAGTCCACAGAGAAGATGGAAGGTCATATTCGCGAGAAAGACCTGGAGAATCATTTCGATTCCGAGTCGAAGGATGGAGCGGACAACAAACAAAAAGGAACGGATAAAGGCGCTTCGGCAGCATCCAAGGTCGATGAGCAACTGAAGAGCGATTATCAGGTGATGCGTGCGCTGGATCTCCTGAAAGGGTGGGAAATCCTGAAAACAATAAGCAAATGAGATGATGATTTACACAAAAAAGGGGGGGCTTGGGCCCCCCTTTTTTGTGTAAATCTGATAGGTTCTATATTTGTATTGACACTCCCGTAACGATGTAGTATTCAGTAAGTAAATTAATCACAATTAAGGTAAGGGCGTATCGTGATGGTTGCACATAGAAAAATAGCGACGACAGATGAGAGGGGAGAAGAGGGACCTGCTTTACATATCAACTCCTTTGGCGGTCTTTCCATCACTTACCACGGGGCTCCGATAAGTATCGTCTGGGAAAGCCAGAAGGCGAGGATACTTTTCTGTTATCTCCTTATCTCTTATGATCAGTGGCTGCACAGGGACAAACTGATAGAAATGATTTGGCCCGGATGTGATCTCTCTTCCGGCGCCAAGAACTTCAAGACTACCCTCAGCAGGCTGCGCAAGTCATTTTCCGGCCCTCGCACCGTTAATCCCGTCTTAAGCCTGGGAGAGGCCATTCGGCTCGATTACTCCGTTTTTACGCTCGATTCCAGCCAGTTTAAATATCATGCCTCTTCGGGCATAAAAATGCTGGCCCGCGGCGAGATTTCCGTGGCAAGAAAGTATCTGGAAACTGCCCAGGATCTTTACAGTGGGCCCTTTTTGCCTGAAGAACCATTTGATCCCTATATTTCCGCGGAACGCAATGAACTGGAAAAACTTCACGCGTCTGTCCTGTCTTCCCTTGAAAAGGTATATCAAATTGAAGGGAATCAGGATGCCGTCGAGGCTATAACTCTCCTGAAGAATGTTGCGGGGATGGCTCATCAACTTTGATGAGCCGTCTTCATGCAGCATATCTGTAAGTAGTGACTGAATATTCAACACTCACCAAATCTCGTCAGCTCTTTCCCTTGCCTCATTTTGTTGCTGTTGCGCGTTTTTTCCCCCCATTCGTACGAAATTTCTTTCGATTCCCTTTAGCGACACATCTATCCGTATGGTTGCATCGTTAGTCAACGTCCACAGTTTGATGTTTTCAGCATCCCGGTGGTTTGGCCAGCTCGTGAGAGAAGGTGACGCGTTCCACCGGGATGTGAGCGGCCGAGATACCCTTGTGTACTGGACTGTGCAGATTTTATGGAAAGCTGCGGGGCTGTTTTGTGGTACGATGACACATATAACCTTGCCTGCTGATTATGAGGAATCGCAATGAAGAAGTCCGCAATTCTTAGCGTCTTGGTCTGCGCGTTTTTCGTCCTTGTTGTCACTACGTTTGCGTTCGGCGCCGGCGGCAGCCTTTCAGCGTATCCATCGGGAAGTGACGTGCTGATCTCCGCCACAGGGCTGTCCAATGTAGATGCAATAGACATGACGGTGACCTATGACCCACAAGCGTTGAGTAACGCCCAAGCGATGCAGCTCAGCGGATTCCGCTGGGCCATGTTTCTCCCCAATACAGCCGCTGCCGGCACCATCCGTCTCGCCATGCTTAATACTACGCCATTGTCCGGTTCAGGTCCGCTTGCAAAGATAAGCTTTTCACAGGGAGGCAAGGGGGCAACCGGGGTAACTATCGTTTACCAGATTATTAGCGGGGATGCTTCCCGGAAGGGGAACCTCAAGGTTACCCTTAATGGCGGGACAACCCAATCCACTGAGTCCTCCACGTCACAACCGACAGAGTCTTCCGTAAATGCGGGTCAGGGAGAGAACCTTGCAGACGGTTCGGGTGCTTCAGCAATGGATGGAACTGCTCAGGTGCCTTCAGCCGGCGAAACGTCGGGCGACGCTGCTTATCGAGGAGGAGCCGTCGTATTGCCGGGGATGATAACGTCTGGGGCTGTTGATAACGATGCGCGTGTTTCAGCAGGGAAGCCGTCTGCTGCAGAGCAGACGGCGCCTGTTGAAGAGTCTCCACAGGTGCAAGCGAACGACGCGAACGAAACGGGTGAACAGCACGGTCCGCTCCCGGAAGCCGAGCGGCCGGTGCCCGAGCCGGAAGCGAAACCCGCACCTGTGACGCAGGAGGGGTATGCCGTACTCGGCAGCGTGGTTGCCCGCTTCCGCGACTACACGGGAGTCAGAACCCCCAAGGCGCTCATGGCACTATTCAAGGAACCCGTGGCGGATAGCATCAGTCAGGACCCGGCTATCTGCCTCACTGACGGCAAAACCGCCGTTCGCATCACTGTGGATCTCACGGGGGGAGAGAAGGCAGCGCCCAACTTCGCACTGAGAGGCGCGGCGCTCAAGTCGCTTAAAAAGGGGGATGGAAACCGCTGGCTGGTGGAAGCGCTGCCGGAGGCCGGTGCCGTGGAAGCAACCCTCATTATCGTAACTGGTCGGAAGATGGTGGAGTATCCGCTCACCGTCGCACCGCGAGCAGACGTCGACATGGACGGCAAAGGACGCGTGACCG